>JANSYR010000004.1:0-300000 GCA_024742285.1 bacterium
AAAAACCACGCCGGATCGAACCGGGGTCCGGCGACGAGAACGCAAGTCACCCGCAGTTCCTGCGCGGTACTTCGCTCAGGCGTGGCGGAGGGACACGGAACCCGCGGATCAGCCGAGCTCGAACGCGGATTCTCCCGTTCGATCCCGGAACAGGGTCTTTCCCTGCGCACGGAGCTCCGCGAGCCAGGCGCGCGCCTGGGCCAGCGCCGAGGCGAGGGCCGTCACGCTGTCGGGCCCTGCGACCTCGATCGGGCGATGGAGGTTCGCGAGGGCCACACGACAGACCCAGGCCCCCCCGTCGCTCGCCCGCTCGGGCGCCGAAAGGGTCAGCGTGAGCCGCGTTCGCGCTCCGGCGGCCTCGGCGCTGTCTGCCCCATCCGCTGCATTCGCTGCTTCCGCCGCCTCCGCCGCAAAGAGCTCGACGCTCGCGATCGCGCCCTTCATTCCGAATCCCCCTTGCGATCGGAGTGGCCGAGATCGCGCTCCGGCGCGACCCGGTCCCGGATCCGCTGCTTCAGCTCGCGAAGCTCCGGGAAGCCCCCCTCTTCCTTTCGATCGAAGACGACCTCGTCGCCGAGGCGCACGACGAAGACGCCCCCCGTTCGACCCGGCACGAGGGCCACCTCGGCCAGCTCGTTCTCGAAGGTCGTGAGCAGCTCCTGGGCCGTCCAGGCGGCGCGCATCAGCCAGCGGCAACCGACGCAATACTCGATCTCGACGCGCGGCGCGCGATCCGACATGGGGTTCCTCCGAACCCCGGAGCGGGGTTCCTGCAGCGCCCGATGATACCCGCCTGCTTGCTACCCTCGGCCGAGCGCGGGGGGCGCAGGAGGCCGCTTGCCCGAGTACCCGGATCTCACCGTCTACGTCGAAGCGCTCGAAGCGCGGATCGTCGGCCAGCCCCTCGAGCAGCTCCGGATCCAGAGCCCGAGCCTGCTCAAGTCCGTGCAGCCGAAGCCCGCCGACGCCCTCGGCCGGGTCGTCCGCGACGTGTCGCGGATGGGCAAGCGCCTGGTCATCCACTTCGACGACGAGCTCTTCCTCGTGCTCCACCTGATGATCGCCGGCCGGCTCCAGTGGAAGAAGCGGGGTGTGGCGATCCCGCGCAAACGGGCCCACGCGGCCTTCGACTTCCCGAACGGCTCGCTCCTGCTGACCGAGGCGAGCACGAAGAAGCGCGCGTCCCTCCACGTCGTCGAAGGCCTTCGCGCCCTCGCCGATCTCGATCCGGGCGGGCTCGAGGTCTTCCGCGCGACGCCCGCGCAGTTTCGCGAGGCCCTCGAACGCGAGCGTCATACCCTCAAACGCTCGCTGACGGATCCCCACCTCTTCTCCGGAATCGGCAACGCCTACTCCGACGAGATCCTCCACCGCGCGGGCCTCTCCCCCGTCCGCATGAGCGACAAGCTCTCCGACGAGGAGCACGCGCGTCTCTTCGAGACGACGCAGGCGGTCCTCGAGGAGTGGACCGATCTGCTGCGCGCGGAGGTCGGCGAAGGCTGGCCCGAGAAGGTCACCGCCTTCCGCCCCGAGATGGCCGTCCACGGGAAGTTCCGCGAGCCGTGCCCGGTCTGCGCGACGCCGGTCCAGCGGATCGTGCGCGCGGAGAACGAGGTGAACTACTGCCCGGAGTGTCAGACCGGCGGCAAGGTCCTCGCCGATCGCGCGCTCTCGAAGCTGCTCGGCAAGGACTGGCCGCGCACGATCGAGGAGCTCGAGAAGCGGCGGCCTGGCGGCGCCTGAGCCGTCAGTCCGACTCCGACTCGCCGACCGGCGCGAGCATGACCCGCGCGAAGCGGCGCAGGAAGCGCTTCTGGAGCTCGATCTGCTCCGGCGCGAGCGGATCCGCCCCGAAGAGCTCGCGGAAGAGCGGCGCCATCGTGAAGTGTCCCAGGATCACGTGGATCCAGGCCGCCACCGCCATCGGCTGCTCGTCCTCGCTCCAGACGGTGAGTCGCGACGACATGGCGCCGAGGCCGGACTCGACGATCGGGCCGATCCAGCCGTGGACGATGTGCGAGAGGCTGGGGCCGCCGGTCAGCGACTCGTGCTGGATCAGCTTCGCGATGTTCGGGTGATGGGCCAGATGGTCCATGATCGCATCGAGGGTCCGATCGCTCGCCGTCTGTCGTTCCTCGACGGAGAGGGCTCCGGCCTCGTCGTTCGTGGCGGTGATGATCGCGAAGAGGGGCTGGACACCGCGGGCGAGCACGGCCTCGTAGAGGGCCTGCTTGCCGTCGAAGTGATTGTAGAGGGACGGTGCGGTCAGGCCGGCTTCTCGAGCGATGTCACGGACGGCGGTCCCGGCCAGCCCGCGCTCCGCGAAGAGCGCCTCGGCCACGTCCAGGATCCGCTCGCGGGTGGATTCCGGATCCGCCGGCGCGCTCGCGGGGCTGTCTTCGATCGCCTCTGCCATGCGTCCTCTCGACCCCGCGGAGCAGCGTCACCCCGTTGGCGTGGGGTCCGCGGGAACGAACGTTCGTTCGACTCGAGTCTCGGCGCTCGATCCGTCGCCGTCAATGATGGCCGATCGGCGCTCCTCCGGAAGGATTCTCGTCAGACGGAAGAACTCTGCGCGTCGCACGAAGGGGCCTCGACGTCGCGGCGCCCCATCAGTCGAGGGAGGTGTCGGCCCAGACCACGCGGTGGAGGAAGACCGCGGCGAGTGCGCCCAGAACCGGCGCCGCGCAGTAGAGCCAGAGCACCGAGACGTCCCCCGACACCACCGCCGGACCCAGCGAGCGAGCGGGATTCATCGATGCCCCGGTCAGCGGTCCCCCGAAGAGCGCGCAGAGCGCGACCGTCGCGCCGATCGTCAGTCCTGCGAAGAAGGCCGACAGCTTGTGTCCGATCGCGCAGGCCATGATCACGAGCATCAGGATCGTCGTGAGCAGGACCTCCATCGCGAAGGCCGGTCCGAGCCCGCCGATCGGAAGCGTCGCGCCGAGCGTCGTCGCCTCCGGGTAGAGCCCGCGGAGCGTCGCCGCGCCGGCGAGGGCGCCGACACACTGCGCCAGGATGAAGGGGACGACCTCACGGGCCTCGAACTCCTTCGCGGCCCAGAACGCGATCGTGACCGCCGGATTGATGTGCGCACCGGAGATCGGCCCGAACGCGACGACCATCATCATCACGATCGCGCCGAACACGATCGAGATCCCCATGTGGGTCACCGCTCCACCGGACAGGTCGTTCGCGACCACGGCGCCGCAGCCGGCGAAGACGAGGCCGAAGGTGCCGAGCAGCTCCGCGAGGAGCCGCCGCACGCGCACGTTCATCCGCCCTTCCCCCGTTCCTCCGGCGGGACTACCGGACCTTCGCTGTGGCCGATCCGGAATCGGTGGCCGTTGTTGTCGGCGACGGTGAACTCGCGCATGCCCCACGGATGCGAGGCGATGTCGTCGACGATCGTGGCGCCGCGCTCACGCAGCGTCTCGATCACCGCGTCGGCGTTCTCGACGCGCACGAAGTTCGTGACCGGTTCGAAGGGCTCGTCGGTCTGGGAGAAGAAGATCTCGCTCTCTCCGTTGTAGACCGCGCCGTACTCCTCGTCGTAGTTCCAGGCGATCGCACAACCGAGGACGTCTCGATAGAAGCGCTGGGTCTCGCGCACGTCGCGCACGGGAAGCTGCGGCGTCACGAAGTGCCAACCCTGGTTCGGTATCGCGGTCGTCATCGCGGTTCCTCCGCTCGCAATCGGCGCATGCCTAGCTTCCCTCTCCCGGCATCGGCGCGTCGGGCGGCGCCTCGGGCACGCCGGGGGTCGGCGGATTGGGTGGCGCCTCCGAAGCCGTCCATCCGAGCTCCGCCTCGAAGCGGGCACGCCGCTCGGTCCGGACGGTCGGCGGCGCCCGGCGAATATATTCCTCCGCCCGCGCCCGCGCCTCGCCCTCGAGCGCACGAAGATGGTCGACGAGCTCGCCCGTCCGGGGGGCCGCGAAGCGCCCGTCCGGACAGCGCGAAGGCAGCGCCGTCCAGACGACCCCGTCGTAGCCGGACCCGGGCAGCCACGCCGAGACCGCGTCCCGCGTCGCCTCGCTCGCCTCCCCGCGAATGCCACCGGAGCCCGCGTGCAGCTGCGCCCCGATCCAGCTCGGCCAGCGCGCCGAACCGATCCGCTCGCGCCGTCCGAGCGCCTCGATCGCCGCGTCGAGACCGTCGACGTCGAGGGCCACCGCCCAGGTCGGGATCGCCACCGCCTGCTCGTCGATCACGAGCGTGACGCGGCCGTCGTGCGCGACCCGGGAGAACTCGATCGGGAGTCGCGGGCCGTCGGCGCGGAAGGGCCCGTCCATCGGCAGCGACCGCGGATCCCAGAGCAACGAGCCCCAACCCAGACAGGCGATGCGCAGGGTCGTCTCCTCGGTCCGGAGTGGCCAGGCCTAGCCGTTCGCCGCCTGGTCCGGCGACGGCGGACGTTCGTAGCCATAGGCCGGGGACAGCGTACCAGCGACCAGGTCGTCGATCTTCGCGACCTCGTCGTCGCTGAAGTAGTCCTTGTAGCCGCCGACCTTGGCGCGCCGGACCTTGTAGGTGTTCGGATCGCCCTTCTTGCCGGGCTTCATGCGTCCGCCGGCGAGCCAGTACACGTTCTTCTCTTCGAGCTTCCGCATGTTCTCGACGCTCGAGTATTCGACGGCGCTCTCGACCGCGTCCTCGTTCGCGCCGGTCCCGTTGATGAATTCCATCACGCGCTCGAGGACCGCGGCGGTATCGCTGCGCATGTCCTCGTAGCGGACGATGAGCAGGTCCTCGACGTGCTCGGCCTCCCGGGCCCAGAGGTTCAGGTAGTCGATGATCCCCGGGAGCCCGACGTTCTCGTCCATCACGAAGTCCCAGGCCGGAACCTCGGCGCCGTGGGGCGGGTACTTGTTGAGCTTCTTCTTGGCCGGACGCATGCGGTGCTGCCACTGGAAGTACTGGCTGACCGCGATGTCCTTCGGATTCCGGACGAGGAGGACGACCTTCTTGCCATAGAAGGACGCCTTCGAGTCGAACTCGCCGGTGTAGTCCTTGATGTAGTTGTCGTGGGTGAAGAAGATCTTCGGGATCTCGGGATTTCGGCGGTGGTAGTTCTCGAATCCGAGGAGGACCCCTTCCGGAATCCCGTGCATGATCTGGTAGTAGCGGGAGATCATCACGCGCAGCCAGGTCCGGCCGCTCTTGCCGAAGGACACGACGGCCACGTCCGCACGCGAGAGGCGGCGGGTCTCCTCGCGGCCGCGCAGCCAGCGTTCGATCCGAACGCGCCGGTCTTCGGGCAGCCAGAACAGGAGGGCCATCACGACCTCTCGGGTCGCCTTCTTGAGAATCGATTCCATGGCGGGGATCCTTCGGGCGGGGCGCCCGGGAGTGGCGGCAATCTATCACAGGCCGGCCCGAGACCCTGTCGAAATGGGTGTTTCCACCCTCATTTCGGTCCGGGAACCGGAAGGACGCTGGCCTCGTCCATCGCCGAGCGCAACACTCGCGCCCGAAGAGGAACTCCCGTTTGACCCCGTCCGCCGCCCACGCCCCGGTCGACGCGCCGACCCCGGACCCGGCCGCTGCGCCGGTCCCGCCGGAACGTCGCGATCGACGCCCGCGCCAGAGCCGCAAGCTGACCCGGTACCTGATCTCCGAGATGGTGCTGCCGTCGGTCTTCGCGCTCGGGGCGTTCGGCCTCGTCGTGCTGATGACCGATCTGCTGGGCTACGCCGAGCTGATCGTGAATCGCGGGCTCGGTCCGGGCGAGGTCGCCCAGATCGCTGGACTCCAGCTCGTCCCGACCCTCGCGCGGACGCTGCCCTTCGCCGTCCTCGTCGGCTCGCTGGTCGGACTCGGCCGGCTCTCGGGCGACCGCGAGCTCCTCGCCCTCGAGACGTCGGGCTTCTCCGCGAGACAGCTGGCGCGACCGGGACTCCTCTTCGCCCTCGCCGCCACGATCGTCTCCGTCGGTCTGACCGTGGTCGTCGCCCCCGCCTCCCAGCGAGCGGTCCGCGACCGGATGATCACCCTCTCCGAGGAGAAGCCGGGCCTCGCCCTGCGCGAAGGCGCCGCCACGAGCATCGGCGGCTGGCGGATCGAGGCGCGCGAAGTCGAGGACGAGGGCGCGCGCCTGGCAGGCATCCTCCTCTTCATGCCGAGCCTCGGCGAGACCCTGTTTTCCCAGCGTGGCGCCGTCCATACGGATCCGGACGGCACCAAGCGCCTCGTCCTCGAAGACGGCCTCGTCCTCTCGAACGGCGAGACGCGCGCCTCGCTGCTTCGCTTCGACCAGATGGAGACCGTCCTCCCCGAGATGGAGGAGGAGAAAGGCGTACCGGTCGATCCCGTCGCGACCCTCGCGTTCGGGCCGCTGATCGACGAAGCGAGCCGGACCGACGACCCCGCCGCCGCGCGGTGGGCGTTGATCGAGGCCCACCGTCGGATCGCCCTCGGCGCCGCGGCGCTCCCCTTCGGTCTCCTCGCCATGGGCCTCGCCCTGGGCCGTCGCGACCTCTCGCGCTCGGGCGGAACCGTGATGGGCCTCGTCGGCGCGATCGCCTACTACGCGCTCTTCCAGTTCGCGGAGGGCATGCTGCGCAACGAGGACGCACCGGTCGCCCTCGTCGTCTGGATCCCGAACACCGTCCTGATCGTCGTCGCGGGCGTCCTGCTCTACCGCGCCGGACGGCACGCCTCCGAGTCGGACCGCAGCAAGGGCAACGACGGCGGCGGGGTCCTCGCCCGCGCCGGGATCGTCCGGAACAAGCTCCGCATGAAGCGGTACGCGCTCCCTCGCTACGTGAGCAGCCAATTCGTGCGAATGGTCGCCGCCTCGATCGTCGGCCTCGTCTTCGCGTATCTGGTGATCGACGTCTTCGACAACCTGAAGTGGTTCAATCAGTACGGCTCGACCGCCGACGAGATCGCCCGCTACTACGGTGCGCGGCTCCCGGTCCTCGTGGGCCGCGTGGTTCCCATGGCCCTGCTCGTCGCCGTCGCCCTCACGATCAGCCTGATCGGCGCGAACGGAGAGCTGCTCGGCATGCGGGCTTGCGGGATCCCGGTCTTCCGCGTGCTCGCGCCGGTCTGGCTCCTCTGCGGCCTCGCCGTCCCCGCCTATCACCTGCTCGCGAACGAAGTCGTGCCCCGCGCGACCGCCGAGGCGAGCCTGATCAAGAAGCGGGACATCAAGAACCAGGACGTCGGTCCCGTCCAGCAGCGCGAGCGCGTCTGGTACCGCGTCGGCACGCGAATCTACGAAATGGAGCGGCTCGATCTCTTCACCGGCCAGGCCAACGACGTGACCCTCTACGACCTCGGAAGCGACGGCCTGCCGGTCCGGCGGACCGACGCCGACTACGCGCGCAGCATCTCGAGCCAGGGCCTGTGGAGTCTCGAGGACGCGCGGACGGTCGAGCTCGCCGAGGACGATCGGCTGCGCCGCCCGAACAGCGTCCCGCGCCTCGCGGAGTTCGGCGAGGAGACGCCCTCCGAGATCGAGACCGCCCACATGACGCCCTCGGATCTGCGTCTCGCGCTCGCGGACCCGGACCTCGAGCCCCGGGAGATCTCCGCCTACCAGACCGATCTGCAGATGAAGATCGCGGCGCCGCTGGCGTGTCTGCTGTTGCCGTTGATCGCCCTCTTCTTCGCAGCCACCGGCCCCCCCTTCCCGCGACCGGTCCATACCCTGATCGCCTGCGCGATCATCGCCGTCGCCCACGCGCTCGCGACCAGCTTCTCGGGCTCGATGGGCTACGGGGGAACGCTCGATCCCGTGCTCGCCGGGTGGGGTCCTTCGGTGCTCTTCGGTGCCGTGGCCGCCGGCATGGGCTTCCGCCTGCGCCGAAAGCTGAGCCGCTCCGGGTAGCCGACGGTCGATCCTCGGCTCACCCCTCGGGCACGCCGGGTCATGCTCCGGACTCCGGGGCTGCGGTAGATTTCGCGAGCCGGGGAGCGCCGGCGCTGGGGAAAGCCTTGTCGGATCCGGGACCCGAGAGCACGATCGACGCCTCCTCGAGAGAGGCGAGCGAGCCGAGCGAAGAGAGCGAGCCGCGCGACGTCCCGATCGTCTGGCTGCTGATGGGCAATCGCGCCGGAGACAACTCCCAGGTGCAAGGCCTCGGTGAGGCACTCGGCTGGCCCCTCGTCGAGAAGCACTTCGAGTTCCAACCCTGGGAGAAGGCGGTGAACCTGCCCTGGGGCGCCCACCTGCTGGGCATCAAGCGGGACCGTTCGACCCCCATGTCCGCGCCCTGGCCGGACCTCGTCATCTCCGCGGGACGCAAGAACGAGCCGATCGCGCGCTGGGTTCGCGCCCGGGCCCTCGCCGAGGAGGGCAAGCGGACCCGCCTGATCCACGTCGGGCGCCCCTGGGCCGCGCCGCCGAACTGGGACCTCGTGATCACGACGCCCCAGTACCGCCTGCCCCACGACCCGAACATCCTCCACAACGAGACTCCGCTCCACCGCGTGACCCGCCCCCGCCTCGACGAGGACGCGCGCAAGTGGGCGGATCGCGTGTCCCACCTCCCGAAGCCCCTGATCGCCGTCCTGTGCGGTGGCAACTCCGGGCCCTACCCCTTCGACCGCGCCTCCGGCGAGCGCCTGGCCGCCGCGGCGGATGCCCTCGCGAGCGAGTTCGGCGGATCGCTGCTCGTGACGACGAGCAAGCGCACGCTGCCGGAGACGACCGAGGCGCTCTTCGAGGGGATCCAGTCGCCGTCGATCCTCTACGACTGGAAGCCCGACGACACGGACAATCCCTTCTTCGCGTTCCTGGGACTCGCGGACCGGGTGATCGTGACCGCGGACAGCGTGTCGATGATGACCGAAGCGTGCGTGACGGGGCGCCCGGTCTATCTCTATGACACCGGCGAAGGGATGACCTCGATGAAGGAAAACCCCTGGCTCGACGGCGAGGCGGGCCACGAGGCGGGCGATCCGAAGCTGGGGCTCTCACGCTGGCACCTGAAGGCGCACATCTATCGCCTGACGATGCGCATGGGTCCCCAGCGCCTGACCCGCGACATCCGGATCGTCCAACAGCTGCTGATCGACACCGGTCGCGCGGTCTGGCTCGGCGACGGACACCCGGACGCGGAGCCGGAGCCGCTGCGCGACATGGAGCGGGCGGTCGCGGCGGTCAGGGCGCTCTTCTAATCCGCCGCCTGCGGGCGCTCGCCGGGTCGCCGCCGGCCGCGGGCGCTCGCCGGGTGACCGCCGGTCGAAGGCGCTAGGCCGCGAGGGGCTCCACGCGGTCGAGCACCTCGAAGGCGTCGTGGCGGACGTGGTTGCGGTCCATCTCGTCGCGCAGGAAGTCCTCGGAGACGATCCCCTTCTCGACGCACTCGCGGAGGAGGCCGAAGAAGAAGTCTTCCTGGCGCTTGTCCGGATGGCTCTTGTAGTCGGGGACGAAGGCGTAGTCGCCGAAGAACTTGCGGCGCGCGCGCAGCACCCAGCGCATCGGCGGGAAGAACTTCCACTTCTCCGCCGGCACGTAGTCGGCGGGCAGGCCGCTCTTCCAGGGCTGCGTCCGTCGCTTCGTATTGTGGATCAGCTTCGTCTTCTCGGTGAGCCGATCGAAATCGTTCCACTCGTGCTCGAAGAGACCGATCTTCGAGCGGTCCTCCTTCTTGAGCCCGATCCAGTCCTGGTAGTCGAGCTCGCGGCGGAAGAGCGAATCGAACTGCTCGCGCACCTTCCAGTGGGTGAGCTGCGCGCAGTCCAGGAGCATGACGCTCGTCGCCAGGATGCCCTCGAAGCCCTTGGCCCCGGAGCGCGGGCGACACACGATCCTATTGCCTTCCATGTCTCGGTTCAGCAGCTCGTTCACGTCGCCCACGGCGAAGACGTCCGGGTCGGTCACGACCGCGCGGCCCTGGTAGCCCATCAGCTCCGGCGGCATGAAGCGCAGCGGCGTGAAGGACTGCAGATCCTCGTTGTGCCAGATCCGCGAGGCCCCGTCGCGCAGATAGGGTCGCCCTTCGTACTCCGCGAACCACGGGTAGTCCTGGTGGCGGATCAGGTGGACGTCGAACGCGTCGGGGTCGCTGGAGTTGCGCTTGAGCGCGTACTGCCCGACGAGCGCGCCGACCATCTGGCGGTGATTCGTGTGGATGAAGACGTTGGGACGGCTCGAATCGATCGCCGCGCTCGGTTCCGTGTTCATCAATCGTTCCCTCCTCGACCCGGATGGGCGGACGCGGAGCCCTTCGGCGCCGCGCAGGCCGGTCGAATCGCGCCAGAGGCTATCACAGGCCCGTCTCGACCCCGTAGGGCGAGGCCGACGCCGCGTCTCGTCAGTCCTCGAGACCGGCCAGCGCGCGAACCCGGCGGACGGCCCCGACGAGGGCCTCGTCCACCCACCGCGACGCGGTGGGCATCGGGTCCGTCGACCACGCGGCGAACCCGTCCGCCACGAGCCGCCGCGCCGTCGCCGTGAGATCCCTGGAGTGGATCGGCCGTCCGAGCGCGGCCATCGTGCGCGCCACCACACCGCCCGCCGGAATCGCGTCCCGGGTCGGATCGACCGGGCGAAGCAGGCGCGCGCCCTCGAGCACGCGCTCGATCGCCGAGGGCGCCCGACCGAGCGCGAAGAGCGAGAGCGGTCGACCGAGCTGCGCGACCTCGACCATCATCGAGAGGCTGTCGGTGGTGACCACGAAGTGATCCGCCAGCGCGAGCAGCCCCCGATACGGGTTGTCGATCGCAGCGAGCGACGCATCGTAGACCGCGAGCTGCTCGTTCGGGTCCGGCTCCTTGGCCTCACGGAAGTAGTCGACGATGGCGGCCGGGGTCCGGCGGCTGGTCACGATGTAGAGGGAGCCGCGGTGCTCGGCGACGAGCCGGCGGGCATCCGCATGGAGCGCCCGCGCCTCCTCGACCCCGAAGCGGAGCCCGCCCGTCGGTCCACCGACGAAGAGCGCCGTGAGCGGCCGCGGCGCGAGTGTCAGCCGCCCGACCCAGGCCTTCTTCGTCTCCGCGAGCGCCTCGTGGTCCAGCTCCATGAGCGGGTAGCCGTGGCGCGCGACGTTCGGCGCGTCCGGCAGGACGTAGTGATCCGCGGCGACGATCAGGTCGAAGGACGCCGCCTGTCCGCGCGGCTTCCCGACGACGACCAGGCGCGTGCGTCCGCCGGACGCCTCCTTGATCCAGAGCGCGACGCTCGCGAGTCGGCGCCCCGCGCAGACGACGAGGTCCGGCCAAGGCCCCTCGAGCGCATCGGACTTCTCGCGATCGACGTGATCGAGGGATACGGCGACCGGTGGCTTGGCGTCGACCCACTCGGGCTTGATCGCGAAGAACTTCTCGACGGCGAGTCCGTCGAGGCCGGCTCGGCGCGCGAGGTTGTGGACCTGTGCGTTGTCGCCGCGCTTCTCGCCGACCACGAGCCAGACCGTCGCCCGTTCTCCGCCTCGATCTTCTTCCTTCATCCGCGCGGGAACGTACCGGATCGGGGACCCGGCGGTCGCGCGCGCAGGCTAGGCGCGGGCGTCGTCGAGGGTCCGCTCGAGCTGCGCGAGGGTCGCCCGTGCGTCCGCGAAGGCGCCCTGCTTTCCCTGCGCGTCGAAGTGGGCGAGCGCACCGTAGGCACCGGCCGGCAGGATCGAGAGGAAGGCGATCCCGCCCGCCGCGCCGCGCAGCAGCCGTCGTCGCGAGATCGGCGGCGCCCGTCGAACACCGAGGGCCACCACCGACGCAGCGGCGAAGGTGAGGGCCTGCTCGCTGTGCACACGATGGCGCCGCGCGGCCTCGGCGTCCGCGACGTGGAGCAGTCGACGCGCCCGATCGATCGCCATCGGGTCCGGGGGACTCACGCTCGAGAACGCCACGGGATGGACGAGCGGAGTGAGCGCGAGCTCGGCGCGGAAGCCGAAGTGGTCCGAGAGCGATCGGTCGATCTCACGGATCCGCGCGGTCTCGGCGAAGAGCAGCCGCGCGTCCCGGGCGCGCCAGGCGACGTCGGGTCCTGGACGGACGAAGAGGAAATCGATCCGCTTGTCTTCGGCGGTGCGATGACGCTTGTAGTAGTTGGTCCGCGAGAGGGTCGGGTGGCGACTGCCGCCACCGAGCTCGAAGGCGCCGGAGAGTCCCTGGAAGAGGTCGTACTCGGTCTCGCCCGCGGCGCAGTTGAAGTCGCCCCCGAGAACGACCGTACCTTCGGTCTCGCTCAGGTGGCGCAGGATCTGGAGGAGCTGCGCCAGACGGACGGCGCTGTTGAGGCGCGGTCGTTCGCGCCGATAGCGCGCGTGGAGATGGGTGTTCACGACCTCGAGGGGGCCGTGGTCGCTCTCGATGGCGACCGTCTGGAAGCCCTTGCCGCCGATGAACTCGCCGGTCGAGAATCGCTCGGGGTCACCCCGGAATCGAAAGCGTTCGAAGCGCGAGCCCAGGATCGACTTGCGGGAGAGCGTCATCAGTCCGCCGTTCGCCCCGGGGCCGTCGGCCACCTCGAAGCCGGCCTGGAGCGCGCCGGCCCGCAGGGTCGTCCGGACCTCGTCGGTCCACGCCTCCTGGACCAGCAGCACGTCGAGGTCCGACGCCTGCAACCGACGCGCGATCAGCCGCATGCGGGACGAGACATCGTCCCCGAATCCGAAGGTTTCGGGGAGTCCCCAGACGTTGAAGGTGCCGAGGCGCAGGGACACAGGGCCTCCTCGGGGATCTCGAGATCGCCCGCGAGCTTCCGCCCGGGCGGCGCGAGACCCTCGGTGCGGAGCAGGAGAGGGATCTCCGACCCGATTGGAATGCAAGTCGCAGACCGCCCGAGCGGTGGATTCGCGGTCCCTTCCGGTCGTTTCCCGATAGAGCAGACACCCGCTGCGGATGCGGCGTTGCCTGCCGCTCGGTTGCATCGTGCCGAGCCCCGAACGATCCCGGCGGGAAGCGCGAGCAAGGGAAGGACCGTGCCCTTCCAGCGCCCCTTTCGTTCCACTCCGCAGGCGATTGCGGTCACACGACGCGCGCCCTCGACGCCCCGATCATTCCGCTATCGTCGCGCCTCCCGCCCGGCGGGTTCCGTTCACGTCCCCATCTCCATCCACCTCCCACACTTTCACGCCCACCGCGAGCCCGCGCCGTACCGCGCCCGCGCGTCCGGGCCACCCGAGGAAGCCGTGTCCACCATCGACCTCCAGAGCGAACTCGACGCCGCGATCGTCGCCGTCCGCGACGCCGCCACCGTGTGCCAGAGCGTCCAGAAGAACCTCGTCACCGCCGCGACGATCGAAAAGAAGGACAAGAGTCCGGTCACCGTCGCCGACTTCGCCTCCCAGGCCCTCGTCTGCTCGGCCCTCGCCGGCACGTCCAAGGTCGCCGACGTCGTCGGCGAGGAAGACGCGAAGGATCTCCGCGAAGCCGGCGCCGAAGAGACCTGCGCCAAGGTCGTCGAGCACGTCCGCGGCGTGCGCGGCGCCGAAGTCTCGACCGACCAGGCGCTGGACTGGATCGACCTCGGCGGCGTGACGCCCGACGGAATCGACACCCCGTACTGGACCCTGGACCCGATCGACGGAACCAAGGGCTTCCTCCGCGGCGAGCAGTACGCGATCGCCCTCGGCCTGCTCGACCACGGACGCGTGGTCTTGGGCGTCCTCGGCTGTCCGAACCTGCCCGGTCCGGACGGTCGGCCCGGTTGCCTCCTCGCCGCGACCCGCGGCGGCGGCGCGCAGATCCTGCCGCTGCTCGGCAATGGCCGCGACGGTGCAAAGGACATCCGCGTCAGCGACGTCACCTCGACCGCCGCCGCCCGCTTCTGCGAATCCGTCGAGTCCGGCCACAGCGACCAGGATCAGAGCGCCCAGATCGCCAAGGCCCTCGAGATCACCGAAGACCCGGTCCGCGTCGACAGCCAGTGCAAGTACGCGATCGTCGCTCAGGGCGAAGCGCAGATCTATCTTCGGCTCCCGACGCGCAAGGACTACCGCGAGAAGATCTGGGACCACGCCGCAGGCCTGATCGTCGTCGAGGAAGCCGGCGGGCGCGTGACCGACGTGCGCGGCAACGCCCTCGACTTCGCCCACGGACGCAAGCTCGAGAACAACGCCGGGATCATCGCCACCAACGGCCCGATCCACGACCGCGTGCTCGAGGTCGTCGGCCAGTACATCGACGTCGGCTGACCGCCACAGTCGCTAAGCAACGAGCGACGGCGATCCCGCCTTTCTCCGCGCGAGACCGACCAGCACGAGCAGACCGGGCGCGAGCATCGCCACCGCCGACGGCTCGGGCAGCATGAGCTCGAGCGTGACGTCGTAGCTCGCGGTACCGGCGTGCGGACCCGGGTTCGAGCTCAGCGCCGGCGACAGGCCATTCATCACTGCGTTCAGGCGATACGAGCCCGCCGGCAGCGTCCCGCTCAGGGCGAGCGGGCCGAACGTCGTGTCCTCGTTGAGGATCGCCGGGACCGCCGGACTCGTGTCGTCGAAGATCAGGCGTCCCGAATAGATGCCGTTCGGATCGTTCGAGAGCGAGACCGTCAGGACGTAGTCCACGGGCTCGATCACGTCGAAGGTGTACGTCGACGTGTTGTTGAGCTGTGCCCCGGCCACACCGACGCCCCATATCCACTCCGCTTCTCCCGTCGAAGTGCGGGACATCTCGAGCAGGTAGCTGTCCGAGGTCAGCGTGAGCGTCTCGGCGAGCAACATCGCCGCGTCGACGGTGGCCCAGCCGTCGGCATTGCCCCATTCCGTGGCGTGCGCCTCGTTCACGAAGAGATTCTGTGCGCCGTCGACCGCGTCGACCACGCGATGTCGATCGATCGTGCTCGTCGCGCCCGCCCAGACATCGAACGTGTACGAAGTGGCGCGGCTCGTGATCAACGCGATCTGCGCGCCGGCGATCGCAGGCGACCCGAGGACGAGGAGCACCGCGACCGCGATCAGCTTGCGAGCTGCGTTTCCCGACTCGGACATCGATCTCTTCTCCCCGACGTGCGCCCGCGGTGATTCCCGAGCGCCGGGCCACAGGCTCGACGAGCGGGATTAACGTGGCCGAAACCGAGAGCCCCTCGGGGCCGATCGCTCCCACGGCCGGGACCAGGCCCCGTTGCGCGGCGGTTAACGCGCCCGGCGCAGGCTCTTCCCGTCGCTTCGGTCGGAGTTCCCCGACGCACGCGGCAAGCCACGAAAGGGCCTCGATGATCCGGAAACGACGATCCACACGCGCCTGGCGCATTCTCCTCAAGGCGATCGCGCTCCTCTGCACGACGGCCGCCCCGGTGCTGGCCGGGGACGGTCGAATCGAGATCAACCAGGCGCGGGCCCTCGCGGGCGGCGTCAGTTCCAGCGACGCGCCAGGCTTTCCGGTCACGCTCGAATCCCAACGGAGCTACGTCCTGACCAGCAGCCTCTACGTGCCGGCCGCGACCCCGGGCATCCAGTTCCCTGCGAGCAGTGAAGGCATCAGCCTGGACCTGAACGGCTTCACGGTCGAGGGTCCGGTCGCCTGTACCGGTACACCCGTCAGCTGCAGCGCCCGCGGGGTCGCCGACGGAATCCGAGCGCACAGCGCCAAGGACGCCACGATCCGGAACGGGAACATTCGTGGCTTCGACGGCAGCGGCGTCGAAGCCTTGTTCGCGTCGGGGCTCACGATCGAATCGCTTCGCGTCCGGAGCAATGCCGGGGACGGGCTGAGGCTGGGTGGGACGGTCACCGTTCGCGATTGCGCGCTCGTCCTCAACGGCGAGAGCGGCCTTCAGTCCGTCGGAGCGGGCGGCAATCTCAGCGGGCTCCACGCGGTCGACAACGGCGACATCGCCATCGACCTCGGCTCTGGCGACGGTGGAATTCTGAGCGACAGCTGGATTTTCTCGACCGGAACCGCGCTCCGGATCGGGAGCCTCTCCTTCTTCGGCTACCGCGACAACTCGATCCAGGGCGCCGTCTCGGGCTCGACGGGCAACCTCGGCGGAAACATCTGCAACGGGTCGCCGACGTGTCCGTAGGGCCGACGAAGGCGCGAAGACGAGACAGGCTGACCCTTTTCGCCGTCGGCCTCGTCGGTGCCGCCTGGTCGCTGACCGCGCTCGCCCAGCCGCCGACCGCCTACGACACGACCCTCCTCCTGGGCGCTTCGCCACCCATCCTCGTCGAGGACGAGGACGTCGTCGCGTTCTCCCCATCGGGTCCCGTGGTGCTCGCGGACCTGCCGCCCCTCCCCGCGAATGCGGGGCTCAACGCGTTCGAGCGCGACGGACCGGACGTGCTCTTCAGTCTCGACGTGACGGCGATCGTCGAGGGCACGACGATCGAGCCCCGGGACGTCGCGCGCTGGAACGGTTCGGCGTTGAGCCTGGAGATCGACGGAAGCGCAGTCGGCATTCCGGACGGGATCGAGATCGACGCCGTCGCCCTGTCGCTCTCGACGGGCAACCTCCTGATCTCGATCGACGGCACCGCGCTCGTCGGACCGGTGACGGTCGAAGACGAAGACCTCCTGCGACCCGCCCCCGCTCCTCTGATCGTCTTCGACGGGTCCGCCGAGGGGATCGACCCGGCGCTCGACCTGAACGGCTTCGGTCTGCTGACGCCGACGCTCGGGCTCCTGACCTTCGACGGCAGCGGCCAGGTCGATGGCATCGACTTCGACGACGAAGACCTCCTCGCCTGGGACTTCACCACTGGAGCGTTCACCCTCTACCTGGACGGATCCGCCCTGCGCCCCGCCACCCCGGCCGCGGACGTCCAGGCCGTGCCGGAGCCACTCGTCGGTCGGATGACACTGTGGGGTGTACTCGCGCTCGCCTCGCGCGGGCTCAGGAAGCGGGTCGCCGAACGCCGACGGGCACACCTAGCCGGCGTGCGAAGCGGCTGAGGTCCGCGCCGATCGGCAGCCCCGCTTCCTCCAGACGACGAAGCCCGAGCTCGACGACGGCGCGCGCGCTCCTTCGATCCCCTTTCCGGAAGTACGCGATCGCCTGGAGTCGGTAGGCATCCTCGGCGAGCTCGTCCTCGGCCAGCGCCGCTTCCAGCCAGCGATGGGCCTCTTCGAACCGTGACCGGCCTACGAGCAGGCCCGCGGCGCGAACGCAGCCGGCGATGAACCTCGCCCGAAGGCGCACTCGCTCCATCTCGCCCCAGGACGCATCCGGCGCGTCCGACAGGAAGTCGCCGCGGTAGAGGGGCAAGGCCGACTCGAGCGCCGCCAGCGCGGCGGCCGTGCGCCCCGCGCGATCGAGTCGCTCCGCATGGTCGAGCCCCTTCTGGAACTCCTCCGAGTCGACCACGAGCCAGCTCCCCGACTCCAGCCGGATCGAGCCCGATTCGGAGCGCACGAAGTACGGAGGCGCATTCGACTCCCGGGCCGGCTCGAGGGCGTTGATCAGGTGGTTGAGGTTGACGCGCAGATTATTCGATGCCGCCGGGCCGTCGAGCTCCGGCCAGAGGGCGTCGGCCAGCTCGTCACGCGAAGCGCGCCCCTTCCAGGCGAGGCGCTGCAGGAGCGCACGGACGCGCTGGCGGGCCAACGCCGGGTGCTGGACGATCACGCCGTCGCGTCGGACCTCGAGCGGACCCAGGAGGCCGATCGAGAGTCGCTCGCTCGGCCTTCTCGGCGTCTCGCCGAGGATTCTGCGCGCGAGCGCCACGCGCGGCTGGTCCTCGGACCGGGTACCGAGACGATTCGTCAGCTCGGAGAGCGCCGCGCGTCGTCGACCCGCAACGTCGCGCGCAATGTCTTCCGCTGGACGTTGCCCCGCGGTCGCGGCCGCGAGTGCGAGCTCCAGCACGAGATCGGGCACCAGAAACGACCGGAACAGCTCGACCCGGCCCCAGTCCAGGGCGGTCGCCGGCCCCGCGTCCCCTCGCTCTCGCAGGGCGACCAGGGCTCTCGCGGCCTCCAGCCCCCTCGCATAACACGGCCCGACCGGGAGCGCGTCGATCTCGTCGCGCGCGTCGGGAGCGAGCACGTAGAACTGCGGCAATGCTCGGAGGGAGTGGCGGTTGTAGCGCGCCTCCTCGGGCGCCTCGGCCGACGCGGCGGCGAAGAGCGCTCTTCCGTCCTCGCCACGCCCCTCGGACACCGCCACCATCATCTGACCCGCGGCCACCGCCAGTGCCGCTCGCGGGCCGAGTCCATCGTGCGAATCCAGCGCCACGCCGGCCATCAGCTCGCGCGCGACGCTCTCCAATCCGGCGGCCGCCGAAAAGAAGGCAACGGTCGAGCGGAGCACGATCGAGTTGTGCAGATGCCCTGCGTCCTCGTTCGCGACCTCCCCCGACAATCGCTGGAGCGCGCCTTCGTCCAGGCGCCCGAGCAATCCGCGCGCTTCGAGCCGCGAAGCGCGAATCGACGCTCTGATCACGTGCGGGAGCTGCTCGTCCTCGTCGACGGAGATCCGCAACGCCCGCTCCGGCTCTCCAGCGTCCAACGCGGCGATGAGCAGCGTCGAGTCCATGATCGGGCGCAGCTCCGCGACGGAATCCCGCGCCGCATCGAGCCGCGGCAACGCTTCCGCCGCTCGCCCTTCGAGCAGCGCGGCCGTCGCGAGCGAGGACCTGGCCAGCCCCTCCCGGGAGGGATAGTCGAGCTCGAGCACCAGAGCCGCCACCTGTCGAAGCAGCACGCCGCTTCCCGCGAAGAAGCCCAGCATCGCCATCGCGTTCAGCGCACCCACCTCGAGATCGGTCTCAGCGCCCGCACGAAAATCCTCTCGTGCCTGGACGATCAATGGAAAGGCGCCCTCCGGATCGAAATGGATCCGGAAGACCCCCTCGACGAAGCGTCCGACCGCACGCGCTCGCGTCGCTTCGGATCGGGACCGGACGAGCGCCTCCAGGTCGGCGGTGGATGCGCGCAACCAGCGGGACACGCCCGCGAATCGCGAGACGACGGAATCGACCTGCGACTCACTCCCGACGCGTTGGGCGAGCTCGAGCGACTCTCGGTGGAACCCCTGCGAAGACAGCCACTCCACCGCGGCATCCACGCTCGCGGGATCCCACTCGGCGTCGATCGTTCGAAGCGTCGGTTGCCAGAGGGCGTGCAGGCGCCGCTCACCCCGCTCACCGGTCGACACGAGCGGCATTCCGTCGAAGAGCTGCTCCGCCGTCATCGCCGAACCGGCGACCCCCGCGACACGGGCATCGTCGACCCAGTCGAGGTCCACGAGGCGCGCGAGCGCGCGGAGACGAGCGGGGTCGATCGCCGAGAGCACCTCTTCCCAGAGATAGTCGCCCACGCCGGATGCACCGACCGCAGCAGCCAGCTCGAGACCCGCTGGCCACCCGCCGAGGCCGCTGTCGCCGTCGAGACCGCGATCCGCGAGGAAGCGCGAGCGCTCCTCCTCGTCGAAGGCCAACGCCTCGTCGTCGAGGGTGGTGACCTCCCCCGCCGCGATCCAACGCGTGATCGCGAAGGGAAGACTGCCTCGTGTCGCGAGCACCAGGTGGCCGTTCTCCGGCAGGACGTGGAAGAGCGACTCCAGGAGACGTGCGCCCGGGGTCCCTGCGCCCAGTCGGTGCGCATCGTCGAGCACGAGCGCAACGTCGTTCGGACTGCGGCGCCAGATCGCGTCGGCGGCCGCCTCGACGACGTCGCGACCATCGTCCTCCAATCCGAACACCGCGCGAAGCGCGCTCGCCAGGGAGCGCTCCCCTTCATCCGACGCGCGGCAGCTCAGCCAGACGTCGATCCCGGCAGGATCCTCGCGATTCGCCTCGAGCGCCTGCGAGAGCAGGATCGTCTTTCCGAACCCGGCGCCCCCGCGCACGACCGTCAGCTTCCGGTGGAAGCGTCCGTCGAGGGCTTCGAGCAGGCGCGGCCGGTCGATCGTTCGATCGATCGACACCGGGGACGACCACGAGGGTGCGGAGTTGGGATGCGCGAACGAGTTCACACGGCTCTCTTGCACTCCGGGCGAGGAAGCCGCTGGTGCGCACGATCAACGACGGAGGCCACGCGAGCCTAACGAATCCCCTTCCCGGGCCCAGCCGAGGACGACGCGGGCGGACGCGACGCAGCCAGTCTCTCTCGGGAAACGCAAGCCAGCGATGGGGAAACGCATTCCGGGTTCATCCCTGCAGGAAGAACCACGCCCAGGGCAGGATCACGGTGTAGAGCGCGATCCCGACCAGGGCCCAGGGAAGCTGGCTCGCCGAGAACGCGTCCGGCTCCTCGACGCCGGTATGCGCGACCGCGATCCGGTTGCCCACGAAGGCCAGCGCGGCCCCCGCCGCCAGCGGCACGGTCCCGACGAAGAGCAGCGGGAGCCACAGCTCGCGCTGGACGAGCGGCGCGATCGCGACGGTCGGGACGAGCAGCAGCGTGCCGGGCACCGTCATGCCGTACTTCAACATCCAGAAGGGCGCGAGCAGGAGCGCCCCCGCGTTGAAGCCCCGCCGCGGATCGGCGAGCGGCGTGCCCGCGACGCGGGCGCGCGCGGCCTCGACCTCGATCCGACGATGGGCGAGCAGTGCCCAGTAGAGGCCGAGCGCTCCGAGGGTGATCGAGTAGGCAGCGATGACGTAGACCAAGACGCGTCTCCGGCGCGAGGATGTGCCGCCGGAGGGTATCACGCGATCGCGGCGCGAAGACGGGGCGCGACGGATCGCTGCGGGGGCGACAGCGGGACGGAGCAGACGGAGCGGCTCTACTCGACGTCCGACTTCGGGTCGAGCCCCGTCGGCGGCGGGGCGGCGACGGTCGCGCTTTCGCGATCGCTGATCAGCTGTGCGAGGCGCTCGACGGCGTCCTCGGCCTGCCCTCGCATCAAGCGGTCACGGATGCCCGCCGGCAGCGACCCGCCGACTTCCGCGCGGCTCACGTAGGTCGCGAACGAGCCGAACGGCGCGCGTGGCCGGAATTCCCAGTAGCCTGCGGTCCGCAGTCGGAGCACGCCTTCTTCGGGCGGCGGGAGATGCTCGTTCTCGTCGACCCAGTCGATCCGGTGGATCCCACTCGACACGTCGTGGGAGGCGACGATCCGGACCGCGAGCTCTCGATCCGAGAACATGAAGGGCAGGTCGACGAAGGTGTGGACGAGGGCCGAGTCCCGGGTCCGTTCGAGCAGGACCCGCCGTTCGCCGCGGGTCGTCGCGTCGTTTTCGGCCATCGACGCCATCAGCGTCCTGGCCGCGATCGCCGGCGGGACCTCGAAGCTCGTCTCGATCCGGAACGCGGGCACCCCGGGCGCGGGATCGGTCTCGACGTAGATGGACCACGGGAGGTCCCCGTCCCGCGTCTCCGACTCCTGCCAACCGGCGAAGGCGTCCCCGGGCGCGTCCGCGGACGCGGTGCCTGGGAGCGCGACGACCGCGAAAGTCGCCACCGCCGCGATCCACACGACGGCCCAGCTCGCTCCGGTCGAACGGTCTTCCCTCTGCATTGGACGACACTCCGGGGGTCCGCCGGTCCCGTGGGCTCCGGCGCAGTGCGTCACGCGAGGGTAGCCTTCCTGGAGCCCTTCTGGACAGGGCGCAAAGGAGACGATTCGTGGCCGAAACGAAGAACGCGGAATGGACGGCAGACTCGATGTATGCGCTCGGGGTGCGGCACGCGACCGCCGAGGCGGAGGGCGATCTCGAGGCGACGATGGCGACCCTCGTCGACGAGCCGGTCTACGAGTTCTGGCCGATGGGCAAGCGGATGATCGGGACCGACGCCGTGCTCCGCTACTACGAACATCTCGTGAGCGACTTCATGCCGTCCCAGATCGGCTACGAGATGATCTCCGAGACGGTGAGCGCCGAGGCCCTCTCCCAGGAGTTCGTGATCGAGCTCCGCGGCGAGGACGGAGCGCCGGAGACCCACCGCGTGCTCGGCGTGCTCTACGCGGCTCAGGACGGATCCGGATTGATGGGCGGCGAGCGGATCTGGGGCTCGGACGAATTCCTTCGCCGGATGATCGGCCCGATCTGGGACGAGCTCGAGACGATCGAGGCCTAACGAAGCGCGCTAGACGGGGGGCTGGAGCGGCTCGGGCTCCGGCGTCTGGACCGCGGCCTGCTTCGGAACGGAGCGGGTCACGAGGCCGTAGATCAGAAGCGGCAGCTCGAGGGTCACACCGAGCAGCGCGAGGAAGAGCACCCCGCCCCGTGCGACGCGGGTCGCCAGGTATTCGTCGGGCAGACCCAGGTAGAAGAACGCGATCGCCAGGCCCGTCGCGGCGAAGCCGCCGAGGGACATCGCCACGAAGGTCCCGAGCGTGTTGCCCTCCGGACCGAAGCTGAAGAGGAAGCCGGAGGCGAGGTTGTCGCCGATCTCGGCCTTCCCGCCCGAGACGATCGCGCCGAGATAGTGGCTCCATTCGTGGGCCAGGTAGGCGCCGACGAAGAGCAGCACGCCCACGATCCATCCGGACAGGTCCGCGACGAAGTCGGTTCCCGCCGAGCGCGCCGCCAACAGCCACCAGGCGACGACGGCCGACGTCACGAGGACGAGATCACGAACGATGAATCGGTGGAGCATGGACATGGCGACTGCCTAGCACGCCCCGGTCGAGGGGGCTCCTCGAAAGGGACGGGCGCCGGACACACGTGTCCGGGTCGCCTCTCCTCGCGACGACGCTCCTCCTGGGAGCCGGAACGATGTAGGGGGTGGGGGCGCGCCAGAAAGGCTCGCATCCCGCAAGGGCACCGCGAGCGGCTCCGAACGAATCGGAGCCCTCGAGGCCTCCGGGCCTGAGCTCAGCCGGGGAGGCGGAGGTGAAGGGTCGCGCCCTTCGTGGTGGCCTCGAGGTTGGACCACTCGGCCAGCAGTCGGCAACGTGTGACCTGAGCGCTCCCGGGCGACCCCATCTTGATCTTGATCTCGCCCTTCGGGCTGCTGTTGAGGCGGTCGATGACCGCGGACCAGTCTCTGACTTTCCGCATGATTGAACCTGAATGTGTGATTGGTGACGGACGCTTCGAACTGACAATAGCTCTTAGCACGTGTTGGGAACGTGCATGGGCGAGCTTAATCACGGAAACCGCGCCGCCTAGCGTTGCGGTTTCGAATTCGGAAAATGTTCGCGGCCATTCGTCACGTTCGCGTCGAACGGAGCCGCGTCGCGTGGCCGAACGGGGTCTTGCGTCGTTCGATCGCGCACCGGCTGTGGCGCTCCTCGAGATGTCCTCTCCTGGCGCGCATCCCCGAAAGCGTGGTCGCCTAACGGCCGTTCGGACCCTTCCAATCCAACTCACCGTCAGCAGACGGTCCGTCACAAACGACGACGGGCCCACCAGAACGGCGGGCCCGTGCGGACGTCGACTCATCGAGGCGATTGAACCAGTCGGTTCGTCGCGTCAGCCGTTCTCCGGCAGGTAGGTCTGGAAGAGCTCACCGATCTCCTGCTCTTCGTGGCGCGGAACCTTGTAGTAGGTCCGGATGGTCAGGTCCCCGTTCTCCTCGAACCGGTACGTCTCGATCGAGAGGCCGATCTGGTCGCGTCCATTCGAGTGGAAATGATTCTCGAGCAGCCAGGCGACCTCGTTGTCGCAGATGAAGAGCGAGCCCGGGACGATCCGGAAGCGGACGTTCGGTTGGAAGAGGTCCCAGGAGTCGAGGCAGGCGTGTTCGAAGCCCACCTTTTCGGGGGTTCCGACCGGATCGAGCATCCGCACGGTCCCCGGCGCGACCTTTTTGTAGTTTTCGATCCAGGCTTCCTTGTCACCGGCGTTCCAGAGCTTCGGGTAGTTCTCGGCCCAGGTCTTCAGCTGGTCGAAGGTCGGCTTCGGCATGTCTGCTCCTCGCACCTCCGTCGGGGACGGATCAAGTGCTGCTTCGGGAAGCGATCAGGATAGTCGCTTGGTCATGAAATAGGTCGGCGGCGCGTCATGGGCGAACCCGAAGCGCTCGTAGAGACGCTGCGCGGCTTCGTTCGACCCGACCACCTCGAGCGTCAGCTTGGCCGCCTCCCGTGCACGGGCGCGCCGTTCGAGCTCGGCCAGGATCGCGGTGCCGACGCCGTGCCCCTGCGCTTCGGGCAGGACCGAGAAGTCGTGGAGGTTCACCGACGGCTGCCCCGCGAAGGTCGAGAAGCTCCAGACGCAGACCGCCGCCCCGACGACGCGCTCCCGCAGACGACCGAAGAGGACGAAAGCCATCGGGTGATCACGCAGTCCGGGCCCGAGGTTGCGTCGCGCTCGCTCGGAGAGCGGCGCGCTCTGTCCACCCGGCCCCCGCGCGTAGGCGTCGAGAATCTCGAAGAGGCGTTCGACCTGGGCCTCGTCCTCGAGATCCGCTTCGACGACGTCGATCGGATCGTCCATCGGGTGCGCCCTCCGCGCAGAGCGGCTCCGGGCTTCATGCGCGGCGCGCCGTCTCGGGCAACCCTACGCTAGAGGACCGGATCGGGGCGCGCATTCACGCGCGACGGATGTGAAGGAACGAGAGCCGCCATGCCGACGATCGACCCTGCCAACGCCGATTTCGTGCTCGACGAGATGCCCGGCGACGCGCTCCACGCGTTGTTGCGCGCCTGTCGCGAAGCGGGGCCGATCGTGCCGACGCGCTTCATGGGGCTCGACGCGCGAGTGATCGCGGGTCACGACGCCTTGCTCGAGGCCTTCCTCGACGAAGCGACCTTCCCGGGACACCGCATGTACCAGGCCTCCTTCGAGCCGGCGATCGGCGCGAGCTTCATCTCCGATCCGGATCCCGTGAGCCATCTGCGAACCCGGAAGCTCGCCACGCCCGCCTTCCGTTCCCGCGCCGTCTCCCGCTTCGCCGAGGAAGGCATCGCCCCCCTCGCCCACGAGCTCCTCGACGCCCTCGCCGACCGCGAGCGATTCGATCTCGTCGCCGAGTTCACCGCCCGCCTTCCCTACCTGGTGATCACCCGCCTCCTCGGTCTGCCTCGCGAACGCGAGGACGAGTTCCACGCCTGGGCCCTCGCCCTCCTCACCTTCCGTGACGATCCGGATCGTGCCCTCGAGGCCAAAGCCGCGCTCTCGGCCTTCCTCGCTCCGGTCGTCGAAGCGAGGCGCGCCGAGCCCCGCGACGACGTGATCAGCGAGCTGGTCGCGAGCGAAGTCGACGGACGCCGCCTGACCGACGAAGAGGTCTTCTCCCACGTCCGCCTCCTCTTCCCGACCGGCGGCGAGACGACACACGGATCCCTCGGCAACCTGCTCTCCACGCTGTTCACGCGCGAAGGCGAATGGGCGCGCCTCGTCGCCGATCCGTCCCGCATCGAACGAACCGTCGCCGAGGGCCTCCGCTACGAGACCCCGATCGCCGTCCTGCCGAGGCTCTCGGCGAGCGCCCCGACGGCGTTCCGCGGCGAGAAGATCGACCCGGACACCTGGGTCCTCTTCGCGATCGCCGGCGCCAACCGCGACCCCGATCTCGTCGAAGCCCCGGACCGCTTCGACCCCGACCGCGCGCAACCGCCGAACCTGGTCTTCGGCCGCGGCCCGAAGAGCTGCCCCGGCCTCCACCTCGCCCGCCGCAACATGGAGGTCGCCCTCGGCGTGCTCACCGAACGCCTCCCCCACCTCACCCTCGAGGACGAATCCGCCGCCCTCCCGCGTCGCACCGTCCTGCGCTGCCCCGACGCCCTCCACGTCCGCCGCCTGGACTAACGAAGAAGCAACGGGACCACCCACGGTCACCGCAGCCCAGCGCTCACGCGCCCCGAACACGATCAACGGAAGTAGTCGAAGCTCGACTCGACGCCGCGAACACGATCAGCGTCAGTAGGAGCTCGACTCGGCGCCCCGAGCCCGATCGGCGTCAGAAGAAGCTCGACGACACGCCCCGAGCCCGATCGCCGTCGCCTGAGGGGCCAGGCGCCACGCGGGCGTTCAAGCCGTGCCCCAGCCGCAAAAAGGTCAAGCGTCGACGTCACCCGAATAGATATCGAAGGCGGCGACCAGCCCGCGCTCGGAGAGGGCCTGGGCGATCCGGGGCGAGAGTTCGAAACCTTCGTTGTACTGGTCGAGGAAGAGGCTGCAGAGGATCGACGCCGAGAAGCGATCGGTCAGGCTCGACCACTCGTCCATGTCGTTCGAGAGCGAGCCGAGCATCACCTCGATGTGCTCCTCGAGCTCGACGCGCTCGGAGAGTGGGCTGTCGAGGATCCACGCGCCGGTCGGCTCGACGGCGTCGCCGCCCTTGCCCTCGATCTTGTCGCCCTTGCGATGCTGGCGCGACGGCGGGCGTCCGAGCAGCGCCGAAACCTCGTCGGGATCCAGGGACTCACCGAAGACGCGCAGAGAGGCACGTACGCGCCCGATCGCTGCCATCGCTCACTCCTCTCCAGATCGTCGGGCGGGTTCGACCCGATCGCTCCCGATCCTATCACAGTGACGCCAACGGCCCTCATGTCGCTTCGACGGCTACTTGAGTACGCAGCCTTCGTAGCAGGCCTTCCCGATCGAGACCGTTCCGGCCTGCGAGAGGCAGTCGAGGATGCATTCGTCCAGCGCGCTCAGATTCTCGCAGCGACTGCCCTGGTAGAGGTCGAAATCGTAGTCGGAGAGTTCGTGCCGGGCGTCCACCACCCGCCCACAGAGCATCATCTTCTGCCCCACCGTGAACTCGTTGAGCTCGTCGGCCCCGCCCCCGGACACGATGTTCGCGAGCTTCGCGCCGATCCAGAACACCAGGAACGCGACCACGAGCGCGAGCAGCAGCGCCGGCAGGAATCGTTTCTTCACCTAACACCCCTCCACTTCGAACGTCTGGGAGAGCAGGACTTCACGCGTTTCTACGACGCGGATCACGAACTCGTAACGCCCGCTCTTCAGCTCCTCGGGATGCTCGAGGTGCCAGAGGGCGCGACCGGAGAGAACCGACTCGCCCCAGTCGAGCTCGGGGTTCGGGGCCCGCGCGGCCGACTCGGTCCCCCAGAGTCGTTCCGAGGGAATCGCGAGCTCGGGATGGATCCATCTGAACTCGACCGGAAGCACCCCGCCGAATCGCGCCCCCTCCGCCTCGATCCGGTAATCGACGCCGAAGAGCGCGCCGGGCGCGCAGGCGATCCGGGTCGTCTCCTCGACGAACGCGTAGCGACCGGACTCGAGCGAGAAACGACCGGCGAGCTCCACCGACGCCGCGAGCGACTCGGGCGCGATCTGACCGCCGCACCCCGCGAAGACGAGCACGGCAACCGAGAAGAGCGCCCATTCGACGCCTCGCCCTCTCACAGTGCTCGTTCGAACCACGTCACGTCCCAGTACCGCCCGAACTTGAAGCCGACCTCACTGAACGTCGCGATCCGTTTGAAACCGCACCGCTGGTGCAGTGCCAGCGAAGCGTCGTTCGGAATTGCGACGCCGCCGTAGGCCCGATGGGCCTGCGGCTCCTCCACCAGCGCGTCGAGCAGGTGGAGATAGAGCGTCGTTCCCGCCCCCGTCCCGACCCGATCGTGATCGAGATAGATGGAGGTCTCGACGCTCCGCGCGTAGGCCGGCTTCGAACGGAACACACCGCTCGAGGCATATCCGAGGAGATCGTCCCCGTCCGCAGCGACGAGAAGGCGGTGGGGTCCCGACGTCGAGAAGCCCTCGAACCAGCCCATGCGCGCCTCGAGGGTCACCGGTGCGAGGTCGAAGGTCACGTGGGTGTGTTCGACGTAGTGGTTGTAGATCTCGAGGAGCCGCGGAACGTCCTCGGCGATGGCGGGACGGATCTTCATCAGAAGCGCTCGCCCCCGCGCTCCCTCCCCGGATCGGGGAAGTCGCGGTAGAGGGCGAACTCGACCCGGGCCGCGTGGCGGTTCACCGCGTGGTGCAGCGATTCGATCGGCCCTTCCCGGCGCGAGACCTCGCCGAAAGCGCGATCGAGCTGGGCCAGGTCCTCGACCTCGATCTCGACGTGGAACTCGCCGAGCGTGCGCGGACCGAGACCGAGCTTCCGCCGCGTGAGTCGGTGGCCCGCGATCCGGCCGTCTTCGCGGAGACGGCCCAGGTAGGCGTGAACGGCGTCGGAGAACTCGACGTCCGAAGTGCCCGGCTCGAGGTCGCACCAGATGTGATAGACGTCCATCGATGGTCCGCCCCGCCGGCTAGATGGGCAGATCCTCGCGCGTGAACAACGCTTCGAGGGTCACGTCGCGCTCGGCGAAGGCCTCCGCGGCGCCTTCGCCGCGATCGACCAGGCAGATCACCCGCGCGACCTTGCCGCCGGCCTCCTCGACGATGTCGAGGGCTTCGAGGGTAGAGCCACCGGTCGTCGTCGTGTCCTCGAGGAGCGCGACGTTCTGACCCGCCGCGAAGCCGCCTTCGAGCTGGCGCCCGAGGCCGTGCTTCTTCTTCTCCTTCCGCACGAAGAAGCCGAGGAGACCGTCCGTCGCCGGATCGTTCGCCGCCGCCGCGAGGACCGCGGACACGAAGGGCACCGCGCCGACCGCCATCCCGCCGACGGCGTCCACCGGCGGTCCGCTCTGCAGCATGTCGAGGACCAGCTTGCCCGCGAGTCCCACGCCCTTCGGCCGCATCAGGGTCTGACGCAGGTCGAGGTAGAAGTTGCTCTTCTTGCCACTCGCGAGGGTGACCTCCCGTCGCTCGAACGAGACGTCGAGGATCAGGTTGAGGAGGGCCTGGCGATCGGCGGGCGTCACTTGGGGCATGTCTTGGGGGCGTCCTGTGATGAGGGTCTATCGATCGGGCGAGATCCTAGAGCTTGCGGATCCCGAGCGCGTACTCGGCCACCATCTTGGTGTGGAGGTCGGACGTGCCCTCACCGAACTCGAGCGCCTTGGCTTCCATCAGCAGGCGTCCGATCTCGTATTCCGCGGTGACGGAGTAGCCGCCGAAGACGGCCATGCCGTCGAGCGCGTTCTGGGTCGCGGCGACGCTGGCCTTCCACTTGGCGAGCGACGACTCGAGTGAGCAGCGCTCGACCCCCGCGTCCTTCATCCGTCCGAGCCGGTAGACGAGCTGCCGGGCCTGCTCGGTTCGCGCGACCATCTCTGCGAGCTTCGCCTGCACGAGCTGGAACTCGCCGATCGGCTGACCGAAGGCCTCGCGGTCCATCGCGTAGGGCGCCGTCAGGTCGATCGCGCGCTGGGACTGGCCGACGCAGCGAGCAGCGACCGAGAAACGACCCATGTCGAGGGCACCGCCCAGGATCGGGAAGCCGCCGCCGGGCTTGCCGAGCACCGCCTCGTCCGGCACGAAGACGTCCTCGAAGTGGACCTCGGCCAGATTGTCGCGCTTGAGCGTCCGCATCGGGAACTTGCCGATGGTGAGGCCCTTCATCTCGCGGGGGTCTGCGACGAACGCGGTCACGCCCTTGTGCTTCTTCGTCCGATCGATCGAGGCGACGATGAAGAAGAGACCCGCATGGTCGGCGTGGGAGATGAAGACCTTCGTGCCGTTCAGCAGATAGCCGCCGTCGACCGGCTTCGCGGTCGTCTCCATGTTCGCGAGGTCGGTGCCGCCGCGGGGCTCGGTCAGGCAGGCGGAGCAGATGATCTCGCCGCTGGCGATGCCCGGCAGGAATTTCTGCTTCTGCTCGTCGGAGCCGTGGGCGAGGATCGAGCCGGCGCAGAGCGAATTCGCGACGGACACGACGCTCGCGATCACCCAGTCGACCCGGGCGAGCTCTTCCATGATCACGCCGTAGGTCAGGACGTCGGTGTAGGACCCGCCGTACTCCTCCGGAATCATCGGACCCATCAGTCCGAGTTCCGGCAGCTTGTCGACGAGCTCGGTCGGGTAGCGCTCTTCGTTCTCGTATCGCTCGACGTGCGGAAGGATCTCGGCTTCGGCGAAGTCCCGGACGGTCTTGCGGACGAGACGCTGCTCCTCCGTCAGGTCGAAGTCCATCATGCGCTCGAGGGCAGCGTTCATCGTCTCGGGTTCCTTGGTCGTCGGGCGCGGCGGGCGGGCGATACGGGGAGCGCCGGCCGGGGCCACCCGCGAATCGCCGGCGCGGCCGATTCCGCCTCGGGCGGCACCGTGGGAGCCGGGGGGCGCGCGGACCGGCCCGGGGCAGCGCGGCGCGGGGCCGCTCCGTTGCGATACTAGCCGCTCCCGGGTGGGACGCCTGAAAACGTCCGGTTTCCGGGCGATTGGAGCGGTTTATCCCCGTGGGGCATCGGAAAACCGATGGAAATTCCGGGGCGCCTCGCCTAGATTTCCGGCCCTCCGGACGCCGACCCCCCGCGACCGGCACCCGAATCCACCCCGCACGCCCGAGCCTCCCGCGGCAGACCCTGCCGGCGGCCTCGCTCGACCCGCGGAGAAAGACGATCCCCGATGAGCGCAAGCAAGAAGTCCCGCGGCCACATCAAGCGAAACAAGAGTGCCCGCTACCGCGCGAAGCTCAAGGCCAAGCACCGCCGCGCACGCAAGCGCCAGACCGGCGGTGAGCGGAAGTATTATCGATAGGCTTCGCCTATCGATGTGCACGGCGCTGCGCGCCGCGCACGGGTGACTCTTTTTGGCGGGCGCTGCGCGCCCTTGGGCTAGGGGCGGCGTTGCTCGCGCGAGGCGACGTGCCGGCGCTTTGAGGGGCGCCGTTCGTTGCGGGCCCGCCGCCGCACGCCGGTCCCGCAAGAGACCGTGGCGACGGTTCGTTGGCGACCCGCTCTTCGTCGACTCGTTGCGTCGTCAGGCGGCGCGGGCGGAGCTGGGGAGGCGGGCGACGACGCTTCTTGCGAGGGCGCCGACGCCGCTGATGGGCTGGTCCTGCTTGCGGCTCTCGAAGACGACGAAGACGCTCGGGACGAAGTAGAGCGCCAGGATCGAGGCGCCGATCACGCCGCCGGCGATCGCGGTCGCCATCGGGGGCCAGAAGCGGCCGCCGAAGATGATCAGCGGCAGGAAGCCGCCGATCGTCGTCATCGTCGTCGCCAGGATGTGGCGCGTCGCGTCCAACACGACCTCCGCCGTCGCTTCCGGATCCGCGTTCACCGATCGTGCGTCCGATCGGAGGTGGTTCAGCACGACGATCGCGTCGTTGATCGCGAGCCCCACGAGCCCCATCGTGCCGACGATCGCGACGAAGCCCATCGGGTGGCCGAAGATCCAGATCGCGAGCATCGCGAGTCCGACGCTCAGGAACGCGACGGCGAAGATGATCGAGGCCATGCGGAACGAGTTGAACGTCAAGACGATCGTCGCCGCCATCAACACGAAGAGCGGGAGCGCGAACGCGGCGAGCTCCTGGGTCGACTCGGCACGCTGCTCGAAGTCGCCACCGAGCTCGAGTCGCACGCCGGGCGGGAGATCGATCGAGGCGGCGTCCATCCGCGTCGAGAAGTCGTCGAGGGACGTCTGGATCAGCTGATAGGGCACGAGGAACGCCTGGACGGTGTTCACGCGTTCGCCGTTGCGGCGGGTGATCGCCGCGAGCTCGGGCGTGAGCTCGAGTCCGCCGACGACGCTGAGCGGAATCCCTGCCAGCGCATCCGCGGACCCGACGTCGGCGTTCCCGCGCAGGAAGCGCGTCGCCTGGATCCGATCGATCGCCGCGCGATCCCGGTCCTCGACGCGGACGCGGATCGGAATCTCCTGCGTGCCGTCGAGGATCCGGCCGGCGCGCACGCCGGTCAGCGCCGCGTTCAGCTGATCCGCGATCTCGCCGAGGGGGAGACCCGCGAGCCGCGCCCGGTCCTCGCTCGCGTTCACGACCAGCTTCGGGCGGCCGCCGAGCAGCTTCGCCCGCGTATAGGTCACGCCCTCGGTCTCGGCGAGGACGGCGCGGATCCGCTCCCCGCCGTCGCGCAACGCGTCGAGATCGGGTCCGACGAGTCGCACCTCGATCGGCGCATCGAAGGGCGGCCCCTGCTCGAAGGGCAACGCCAATACCAGCGCCTCCGGCACCGCGCGCCGGAGCTCTGCCTGGAGCTCGGGCAGGATCCGCTCCGTCTCCGCCGGCGACGCCGTCTGGACGAACCCGCCGCCGTAGCTCGCGATGTCGTAGTTGCCGAACATGTTGTAGAAGACGCGCGCGGGCGACTCGCCCGTGAACCAGTGCGACTCGACGACGCCTTCCTTCGCGTCGACGATCGCGCGCACGCGATCCACGACCTGCCGGGTCGCGTCGATCGAATAGTGGGCAGGCAGGTCGACCAGGACCTGGAACTGATCGCGATCGTTGGCCGGGAAGAACTGGAGCGGGAGCGAGCCCGCGACGGCGAAGCCCAGGATCGGAAGCGCCGTGCCGACCGCGACGCCCAGGGCCGGGCGGCGCAGGACGGCGACGATGCTCTGGCGGTAGCGCTCGCGAAGGACCGGGTTCGAGTAGCCGTGCCCCGAGCCTTCCGGTGCCTCGGGGTCGTGGGCGATGAAGAAGCCGGCGAACGCGATGATCACGGTCATCGACAGGGCGAAGCTCGACAGGACCGCGAGGCTCACACCGACACCGATCGTGCCCACGAACTCGCCGCTCGCGCCCGGCTGGAGCGCGATCGGCATGAACGCGAGGGTCGTCGTGAGCGACGACGCGCCGAGGGGCACGACCATCGCGCGAACGACCTGCCCGACCGCGTCGGCGCGGGCCACGCCGCGTCGCAGCTTCAGCGTGTACTCGTCGACCACCACGATCGCGTTGTCGATCAGCAGACCCAACGCGATGATCAATCCGGTCACCGAGATCTGGTGGAGCGGAATCTCGAGCCACTTCATCTCCATCAGCACGAGGAGCAGCGTGAGGGGCAGGATCGACGCCACCACGAGCGCGGACCGGAAGCCCATCATGAAGAAGAGCACCGCGACGACGATCGCGGCGCCGAGCGCCAGGTTCGTCACGAGATCGGAGAGGCGCGCTTCGGTATAGCCGCTCTGGTCGAAGAGGATCCGGTAGCCGACGCCGGCCGGGACCTCCTCGCCGTAGCGCTCGATCACGCCGCGGGCGCGCGCGGCCCAGAGGTCGACGCGACCGCTCCGCGCCAGCATCGTCGCCGAAACGGCGACGCCCCGGCGCCCGTCGAGGATCGCCATCGTCGCCGGCGGGTCGACCTGGGTCTTCGAGACCGTCCCGAGGTCGCCGATCCGGAGCATGCGCCCATCGGACGTGCTCCGCAGCGGAATCGCGCGAACCCGGTCGACGTCGGTCAGCTGACCCGCCACCTCGAAGGGGATCGTGCTCGCTTCCGCCTCGAGGCGCCCCGCCGGTCGGCGCGTGTCCGCCTGCCCGATCGCCGCCGCCACGTCGTTCGCGTCGACGCCGATCTCGGCGAGCACCAAAGGATCGAGCGCGACCCGCAGCTCTTCTTCGGCTTCGCCGTAGAGCTCCGTCTCCTTCGTGCCGGGCAGGACGCGCAGGCGACTCTCGAGCTCTTCCGCGAGACGGGTGAGGAGCGCGAGCGGCGCCTCCCCCTCGCCGTCCCAGGTGAGGCCGACGAGGAGCGTGACCGCCGTCGACGTCCGGTCCGCGAACTCCGGGGGACTCACCTGTTCGGGCAGCTCTGGCAGGACGTCCGCGAGTTTGTCGCGCACCCGGGACCAGATCTCGTCGACGTCACTCTCGTCGTACTGCTCTTCGAGCTCGAGCCGGACGGACGAGAGGCCCGTCCGCGAGATCGACTCGATCGTCTCGATCTCGTGAATCTCCTGGAGACGGCGCTCGATCTTCTCGGTCACGAGGGATTCGACGCGATCCGCGGTCGCGCCGGCATAGAAGGTCGTCACGTCCGCATAGCGTCGCGAGAGGGCCGGGTCCTCCTGGCGCCGAAGCGTCTGGAGCGAGCCGAGCCCGCCGACGACGATCAGCCCGAGGAACAGGACGAGCAGGCGGCGGTGTCGGTAGAAGAGATCGCTCACGGGTCCCCCCTCAACCCGCTTCGCCGACCGGCGTCACGGCGAGCCCGGGAATCAGGCGATGCATTCCGTCTGCGACGATCCGATCGTTCGTCTCGAGGGTGCCGCGAACGAAGGCGGCATCGCCTTCCGCGTGGACGATCTCGACGACGCGGCGCTCGGTCCGAGACACACCCTGGGCGTCCTCACGCACGGCGAAGAGCGTCCAGGTTCCCCGACGCCCTTCGGCCAGGGCCGCCATCGGCACCCAGGCGCCGCGACTCGGAACGGAGCGCGTGACCCGGACCCAGACGAGCGTCCCGTCCGCGACCCGGAGCGGATCGTCGGTCTCGGCATCGATCTCGAAGAGCGCCGCCCGCGTCCGCGTCTCGCGGTCGAGCTCGGGCAGCACGTGGCGCAGGGTCGCGCGGAGCGTGCCCGCCGATCCTTCGACTTCGTAGGTGCGCCCCGGCTCGAGGGACGCAGCCACCTCTGGCGGGACGCCGAGGCGGACTTCGCGCGCGCCGTCTTCGATGAGCGACAGGACCGGCGTCCCCGGCGTCGCGACGTTGCCCTCGTCCTGCTGGCGTCGCACGACCACCGCCGGGTACGGCGCCTCGATCCGGGAGAGGCTGAGGGCGACCGCCGTGCGCTCGAGAGCGGCGCGATCCGCCGCGAGCTGTGCTTCGAGGCTCGCCTCTTCGGTCAGCGCCTCGTCGAGGGACTGGGCCGAGAGCGTGCCGGACGCGGCGAGGCGACGCTGACGCTTCGCGGTGACCCGGGCGAGCTCGAGGCGGGCCTCGGTCGCCTTCATCCGCGCCCGCTGCTCCCGACGCTCCGCCTCGAGCGCGCGGGTGTCGAGCTTGGCGAGAAGCGCGCCGGCCTCCACCCGGTCTCCCTCGTCCACGAGGATCTCGGCGAGGCGCCCGCCGCGCTCGAAGCCGACCTCGCTCCGACGCCGACTCGTGACGCGACCGGCGATCCGATCGCGCACCTCGAAGGCGTCGAGCACGACGACGTCGGTGAGACGAACGGGAATCGCCTCCGTCGCCACCGCCGGCGGCGGCGGGGCCTCCCCGTTCGCGAAGGCCGCCCAGGCGCCGGCGATGAGGAGCGCGACGAGGACGAGTCGTGATCCCGTTCGGCGCAGCAGGCCGGACGGGTTCGACGCGTCAGTCGTCGTCTGCTCGGGGTTGGACATGGTGGACTCCCGGATCGCTCGAATTCGGGGGCGCACCGATTCCGCGTAAGAAGGTGTCGACGGCGGGCCCGATCAACTGATCGAGGTCGCGGCCGAGCAGGAATTTGTTGCTGAGTTCGAGGGTGACCAGGCCGTGCAACATCACCCAGGCGAGATGAGCCAGATCGATCGGGTCCCCGAACGCACGTCCGGAGTCGACCAGCTCTTCCATCACGGACACCAGCGGTGTCCAGCCGCGCAACACTTCGCCCCGCGTCTCGGGATTGCGGAGCGTCTCTCCGAGATCCGTACTCGACGAGAGCGAGAACATGATCCGGTAGGCGTGCGGTTCGTCGCGGGCGAAGGCGACGTAGGTCTTCGCGAACGCGTGCAGGCGATCCTCGGGATCGCGATGCTCGAGGGCGGCTTTCTCGGTCCGCACGCCCTGGCGGACGAAGGCTTCCGTCCGGACGGCGGCGAGGATCGCCTCCTTGTTCTCGAAGTACCGGTACGGAGTCATCGGACTGCAGCCCAGCTCGCCCGCCAGGGCCCGCATCGTCACTCCGTCGAAGCCGTTCTCCGCGAAGAGCCGCTCCGCCACGCGACACAGGTCGGCGCGGAACGCTTCGATCTCTTGCTCGGACAGGGCTCGCGGCATGCGCGTAACTTACATCGTAAATTTACGCTGCATAGGACGACTCGTGTTCCAAAGGCGGAACAGACGATTTCCTGAGCCAGGACAGCGACTTACAAATGTTCGACCGGCGTACGTTCGACGGGTCACGCGCGGCCGGGGTTCTATTCGGCGTACGAATCCCGCGCGGGCGTCAGCGCTGGACGGCATTCCCGAGCTCGTCGACGGCCTGATCGAGAGCGGCGTCGAAGGCCTGCTCCCAGGTCTTGGGATCGTCGGTGCCCTTGGCGTCGCCGGGGAAGAGGATGCCGCGGGACGAGTTGACGACGCCCCCTTCGAGACCCTTCGGCCCCGGCACGAACCCCTGGACCGCCGCCGCGGCCGACCCACCCTGGGCGCCGTACCCGGGCACCAGGAAGAGCGCGTTCGGCAGGGCGTCGCGAACGCGTCGCGCCTGGTCCGGCCAGGTCGCACCGACCACCACGCCGAGGCTCGACCAGGGCGTCGTCTCTCCGGCGAGCTGCGCCTCGAAGCGCCCCAGCCCGTCCGCGACGATCCCGAAGAGCGGATCGCCGTTCACGTCGCGGTCCTGGAGATCGCCACTCCCGGGATTGCTCGTCCGCACGAGCACGAAGAGGCCACGCCCGGCGTCCCCCGCCACGCGGGCGAAGGGCTCGATCGTGTCGAAGCCCAGATACGGATTCAGCGTGATCGCATCGACCGGCATCGCCGCGTCCGGCGCCAGGTATGCGGCGGCGTAGCCCTCGGCGGTCGAACCGATGTCCCCGCGCTTCGCGTCGAGGACGACCAGGATGTCGGCTTCCGCCGCGCGCCGGCAGAGCCCGTCGAGCACGCGCAGCCCGCGCCAGCCGAGCTGCTCGAAGAACGCGATCTGCGGCTTGATCACCGCCACGCGACCGACCAGCCGATCGAGGACCGCCGTCAGGAACGTCTCGACCGCATCGACCGTGCGCTCGTCGTCCGTCGCCATCGTGCCCTGCCGGAAGAGCGGCGGGATCGGCGCCAGATGCGGATCGAGTCCCACGCAGAGCGGATGGCCGAGATCGCGAACCCGGGTGATCAGACGATCGGCGAACGAGGACGGGGCTTCGCGGACGGGGGCCAAGCGGATCTCCTGTCTGGACCGGAGCGAGGTCGGCGCGGATCCTACCCCAATCGGGGCTACGTTGCGGCGAATGGACGCTCCGCTCCCCACGACCGAATCCCCGGCCCTGCGCTTCACCCTCGAGCGAACGAGCGATCGTGCCCGGGCGGGACGCGTCGAGACGAGGCACGGGGCGATCGACACGCCGGCCTTCATGCCGGTCGGGACCCATGGGGCGCTGAAGGCGATGACCCCGGCCCAGGTCGCCGACACGGGCGCGCAGATCGTCCTCGCCAACACCTATCACCTGGCCCTGCGCCCGGGGGAGGCCCTGGTCGAGAAGCTCGGCGGACTGCATCCCTTCATGCAGTGGCCCGGCCCGATCCTGACCGACTCCGGGGGCTTCCAGGTCTTCTCCCTCCCCGGCGTCGAGATCACCGACAAATCCGCCCGCTTCAAGAACGAAGTCACCGGCAAGGAGATGGACCTCACCCCGGAGCGCTCGATCGAGATCCAGAACGCGCTCGGTGCCGACATCATCATGGCCTTCGACGAGTGCACGCCCTACCCGGCGACCCGGGAGCTCGCCGGCCAGGGAGTTCGCCGGACGCTGCAGTGGATGGAGCGGTGCCTGCGCGCGCATGGTCGGCCCGGCGAACAGTCGCTCTTCGGAATCGTCCAGGGTTCGACCTATCCCGAGCTGCGCGAGGCCTGCGCGGCTTCGCTGGTCGCGATGGACTGCCCGGGCTACGCGATCGGCGGCGTGTCCGTCGGCGAGGGGCACGAGCTGCTCTGTCAGGTGACCGACCACGCGGCGCCGCTCCTGCCGGAAGCCAAGCCCCGCTACCTGATGGGCGTCGGTCTTCCCGAAGACCTGATTGCGTGCATCGGATACGGCATCGACATGTTCGACTGCGTGATCCCGACCCGATACGCCCGCTCGGCGACGGTGTTCACGTCGCGTGGGCGGATCCGGCTCACGAACCGCCGATTCCGTCGCGATGCGTTTCCCGTCGACGCGGCCTGCGACTGCTACACCTGCACGGGCGGATTCACCCGGGCGTACATCCATCACCTCTTCGCCGCGAACGAAGTCCTCTCGGCGGTCCTCTGCTCGATCCACAACGTGCGCTTCTACCAACGCCTCGTGGCCGACGCGCGGCGCGCGATTCTCGCAGGCGACTACGCGGCTTTCGCCGACGAATTCATGGCCCGCTACCGGAACGAGCCAGCCTAGAGCGGGTCGCTACCCTCCCGGCCATGCATACCGACTCGTCGCGCAAGCTCGCCTCGTTCACCGCCCTCGTGGCCCCCGCCACCTGGGCCCTGCTCGCCACCTTCGCGGTGTGCGTCACCACCGGCTGTGGCGCCCTGGGCCTCGATTCGAAGGGGCAGCCGACGGCGGCGGCCTCGACCGCCGCCCCGGGGCCCTCCACCGAAGGCGGCGATCGGGTCGCGCTCGTCCTCGACGGTCGCGAGATCACGGTCGACGAGCTGCACGCCCACATGCAGAAGCAGTTCCTCGACGAGCTGCTCCGCCAGCCCGAGTCCGAACTCTTCGAGCTGCGCGAGAACGCCGCGCGGGATCTGGTCCAGCGCCACGTGATCGACGCCGCCGCCGCGGAGGAAGGCCTTTCTCCGGAAGCGCTCCTCGAGAAGGTCACGAGCACCGTCCCCGAGACGACGGTCGAGCAGGTGACCGCCTGGTACACCGAGAACCAGTCCCGTCTGCGCGGCGCACGCCTCGAGGACGTCGCCCCGCAGATCAAGGACATGCTCGACAACGAGGCCAAGGCCCGTGCCTGGGGCGAGTACATCGGCCCGCGACTCGAAGCCCTCGAATGGCGCTTCGCCCTCACGCCGCCGCGCGTCGATCTCGAAGCGACCCGCCTGGTCCGCGGACCCGCCGAGGCCCCCGTCACGATCATGACCTTCAGCGACTACCAGTGTCCCTACTGCATCCGCTCGGAGCCGGTCCTCGCCGAGGTGCTCGAGCGCTATCCCGAGGACGTTCGGCTCGTCCATCGCCACTTCCCCCTCGACAGCATCCATCCCCAGGCCCGCCCCGCGGCGGAGGCCGCGATGTGCGCCGACGAGCAGGGACGCTTCTGGGACTACCACGACGCGATCTTCGCCCGGAGCGGCCGCCTCGAGGCGGACTCGTTCGCGGAGATCGGACGCGAGCTCGACCTCGACCTCGACGCGCTGGGACAGTGCATGGGCGAGCGCCGCTACCAGGCCTTCGTCCAGACCGACTTCGAAGCGGGCGAGGCGGCGGGGGTGACCGGCACGCCGGCCTTCTTCGTGAACGGCATCGCGCTCAAGGGCGCCCGGGACGCCGACGAGATCAGCCGCGTGATCGACTCGGAGCTCGCGCGAATCCGCGCGAACTAGCCCGCCTCTTCGAGGAAGGCGATCAACGCGTCACCGAATGCGTCCGCCGAGTCCAGCATGATCGAGTGCCCGGCACGCTCGAAGACCCTCGTCTGCGCTGAGCCGCCGGCGCGGCGCATCATCTCCTCGCAGGTCTCGGCCGACAGGATCGACGAGAGCGCGCCCCGCGCCACGAAGATCGGCAGCCGGAGGCCCTGGTAGGTCGCCCAGAGTCGCGCCGAGGTCGCCTCGCTCGAAGGGGTCGCCGCCGCCGTCACGAACGCCGGATCCAGAGCGGGCTCGAAACGGCCGTCGAGTCGACGCGCCAGACTCGCCTCCACCAACCGCGCGAGCGAATCCGCTTTCGCGAAGGGGTGCACCCTGGCCAGGATCCGCGCGTATTCGTCGACCGATTCGTACACGCGGAACGTGTCGGCGACTTCCCCCAGGACGGCGCCCGCCCCATCCGCGCCGAGGGTGGGCCCGATGTCGACGAGGGTGAGCGAGCGTGCGTGCGGTCCGAGCCGTTCCGCGGCGATCATCGCGACCTGCCCCCCGAGCGAATGCCCGACCAGATGCACACCGGTCCCGCCCTGGGATCGCACGACCGCCTCGAGGGCCGCAGCCATCCGATCGAGCCCGTAGTCCGGCTCGGCCGACCAGGGCGACTGGCCATGTCCAGGCAGGTCGATCGCGATCGGTCGGAAGCGATCGGGGAGCGACGCCACCGCGACGTCCCAGACCGCATGGCAATGGCCGAAGCCATGGACGAAGACGACGGGCTCCCCGGCGCGTCGCGGATCGAAATGCGCGATCGAAGCCGGCTGGCTCTCGGAAGCGAACCCGGCCACGCTCATCGATCCGCCCCTTCACCGGCATCGTCGATCCGATCCGCCAGCGCGCCGGCGATCTCCGACAGCGAAGGAAGACCCTCGAACCAGTCCCGCTCGATCTCGAGGGAGAGCGATCGGGAGAGCCCGACGAAGAGCTCCATGGTCATCAACGAGTCGAGACCGAGGGCATCGAGACGACGGCCAGGCTCGAGCGCTTCGACCTGCGTCTCGTCGAGATCGAGGACCGTGGCCAGCTCGTTCGTGACGAGTCCGAGCGTTGCTTCGCGACGCTCGGCGATCGACATGCGGGCCAGCTCCTCCCGGGAGTGCCCCCGGCTCGCGACCTCACGCGGCGCCCCGTCGCCCGCGACGGGGCTCTGCCAGCGCGCCGCATCCTCGGGATCGATCCAGGCGAGGGACGGGTGTGCCTCCGCCTCGACCGCTCTCGCCACGACGTCGACGAGGCGATCGAGGGTCGCCTCGCCGTCGATCGAGAGATCCGTCCAGCCCATCCACGCGTCCTCGGATCGCGCGAGCAGGTCGATCAGGAGTCGCCCCTCCCAGGCTCGATCCTCCGCCGGCACGCCGACGGCGGCCGGGCGCAACGAGACGAAGAGCGTCCGCTCGGCCCCCCTACGCGCGAGCGCGTCGCGCCGGGCCGCGCGACCGGCCGCGTCTCCCCCGTCGAAGTGGACCCGCACGCCGCGCAGCGCCCGCGTCGGGTTCGCCGAAGCGACGTCGTCGGCCTCGACGCCGCGACGGCGGAACGCCTCGACGAAGTCGCGGGTCGACGACGGGCCGTGGGCCGAGACGAGCAGCCGACGCGTCTCCCCATGCATTCGAGACGACGGACGAATCGACGCCTCCGCGGCGGACTCGAAATCGAGGCAGACCCGGCCCACGTGGCGGCCCTGCGCGGCGTGACGGAACGCGCGCGCGCATTCCCCGACCGGAAAGACGACCCTCGGCGGCGGCTCCAGGGACTCGCGGGCCGTGGCGGCGAATCTGGCGAGGGACTCGGCGACCCAGTCCGCGTCCTCTTCGACGAGCGAAACCAGATCGCAGCGGCTGAGGCTCGCGTTCGCCGGCAGCTCGAGGGCTTCACTCCCCGGCGTCGCGCGGAGATCGACGAAGCGACCGAAGGACCCGAGGCGCCGCGCGAGGGCGCGCAGCCCGGCGCCCGACGCGTGCGAGACGATCACGTCGAAGCTCCCCTCGTCGTCGTCGCCACGCCCGTAGGCCAGCGCCCCCCGTCGACGCACCCCCGCGACGAGCGCATGTCCGACGCCCCCCCGACCGGCATCGACGTACACGCGCTCCCCGGCCTTCAAACCGACGACGCGGTCGAGCACATGATCCGCCACGACGGTCGGGAAGGTGGCCGAAGCCAGCGCGACCGGATCCGCCGCGCCGGAGACGCGCGCGACCCGCGCGGCGGGAACGCGCAGCCTGCGCGACATCGCCCCCCGGACGAGCCCGACCACGCGATCCCCGATCGCCACCGAGGTCACCTCCGGCGCCACCCCGAGGACGCGCCCACAGAAATCGAGACCCAAGGCCGCGGGACCGGCGTCCCGATCGTCGAGCTCGGCGAGCACGTCGACCCGCGACAGCCCGGCGGCTTCGACTTCGATCATGACCTCGCCCGGACCCACCGCCGCCTCCGTCGCTTCCGTCCCTTCGATGGCCTGGAGCGCGACTCTCGAACCAAAGCTGCGTGCTGGCGTTCGCGCCACACGGAAGTCGGTCTCCGCCGCGCGGGTCCCCGACGCCTCAGAGCCCCCGACCGCCGCCGGATCGACGAGTCTCGGAACGCGAACGACGCCGGATCGGACCGCCAACCACCGGTCTTCGATCGAGCGTCCGAGCAGTCCCACCAGACGGGAACGATCGGCAGCGTCCGCTGCGGCGCTCGCATCGAACACGCGACACCGATCGAGCTCCACGGCGTTGGTGAACTGTTCGATCTCCTTCGAGACCGATCGGGCGATCGGACTGCCCGCCCGTTCCTCCGACTCGACGGGCAGCAGCCCCCGGGTCGCGATCCAGATCTCCGCCGCGTCGGCGGTGACGGATCGGATCGATTCGGCCCAGGACCCTACGCGGTAGTCGCGGTGGAGGCGCGGTTCGCGGTCGCCGTCCGAGGGCGCGGCTCCCCAGGCGAGCAGCACCAGTCCCCAGGCCGAGTCATCCGATGCGCGCATCAAGGGCGCGAGCATCTCGAGGTCCTCGATCTTCGGACAGAAGCGGCACTCGTCCCCGCGCTTGCGGAGCTCGGAGGCCAGGAGCTCCGCGCGGGACGCGTCGTCGGACACCACGAGCCATCGACGGATCCCCGGCTCCGCGCCCTCCGCTCTCGAGGCCACCTGCGGCTCGAGCGCTCGCCAGGCGAGCGCCAGGGGAGCGTCCGTGGCGACCCCGGGCGAATCGATCGCGCCGCGCACCTGCGTCCGAACGCCGACCATCTCGGCGAGCACGTTTCCGTCCCGATCCTGGAAGGCGAGATCGAAGACGGGGGCGTCTCGTGTCGAGTCCGAAGTGTCCTCGTCGCGCCGCTCGACGCGACACCAGACCTCACTGCCGAGCTTCCCGAGAAGACGGATCCGTTCGACCGAGACGAGCTCGACGCTCGGGCCCGCGATCGCCGCACCGACTCCCTGCAGCGCCGCCTCGACGAGCACGGGATGAGCATGATAGGCGTGCCACTCGGACTCGATGCTCCGGGAGAGCAGCAGGCGACCGACGAGCACCCTTCCGTCGTCGCGCGCCGGCCGTCGGAGCTCCTTCAACGCGCGAGAGCGGCGACTCGTCTCCACACCGGCGCGAGCGAGTCCCTCGTCCACGCGCTCCGCCTCGAGCACTTCCCCGTCCTCGGCGGAGAAGGGCGCGCCGATCTCCGCAGGCTCGGCTTCCCTTGCACGAAGCATCGCCGTCGCGTGGCGCGTCCACTCCGCCCCGGCGCGATCGGCGCGGCTCGACACGATCAGCTCGAACTCCTCGCCGCGCGGGCGGGCCACGAGCTGCAAGCGCCGGCGACCGGTCGCGCCGAGCGTGAGCGGCGCCTCGACGCGCAGGCCGTCGATCGGACCTGCGCCGGCCGGCTGCAGACGCTCGGAGGCCGCGATCGCCAGCTCGAGGAAGATCGACTCGAGCACGACGGTCTCGCCGGCCACCCGACGATCCGCCACGAACGCCGCCGTATCGGCGTCGAGGAGGGTCTCCCACAGCTGCACGCCCGGATCCGTCGAAGACTCGACCGGGGAGCCGAGCAGCGGGTGGGTCGGGCGGTCGCGGTCGAGTCGCGTGCGCTCGGAGAACCAGTAGCGGGTCCTCTGATAGGGATAGAGCGGAGTCGAGACGACCCGTCCGGACGGACCGAAGCGGGCGAAGTCGACCTCGACGCCCGACGTGAAGAGCGCCGCCACACAACGGGCGAGGGATTCCATGGCAGGCTCTTCGCGCACCAGCGACCCGACGAAGCCGAGCGCATGTCCGGCGTCACGGCCGGTCTCGTCGATGGCGCGGGCGAGGGTCGGATGGGGCGAGATCTCGAGGAAGACCTCGCCGCCCTGCTCGGCGGCCGCGCGCACCGCGTCGTCGAAGGCGACCGCGCGGCGCAGATTTCGGACCCAGTAGTCCGCATCGAGGACGGGCGGTGCCCCGCCCTCTCCGTCGACCGACGAATGGATGGGAATGTCGGATGCCCGCACGATGAGGCGGTCGAGGTCCGCTCGGAAGTCGTCGACGAGGGGATCCATGTGGAAGCAATGCGACGCGAAGTCGACGTCCAGGAGCCGCGCGAACTCGCCTGCCGCCTCGCGTGCCGCAACGAAGGCCCGGACGCCCTCACGATCGCCGGACACGATGGTCGTTCGCGGCGAGCTGACCCCTGCGATCTCGACCCGTGACCCGTCCGAAGCGGCCTGCTCGGCATCGAGCCACCCCTGAACCGCGTCTCGCGAGGCCGCCACGACCGCCATCGCCCCCGCACCGCTCGCCCGCGCGACCACGCGTCCGCGAACGCAAGCGAGTCGCGCGACGGCGTCCACGTCGAGCGCTCCGGCCACGAAGGCCGCGGCGATCTCGCCCATGCTCTGACCGACGACGCGATCGGGCACGACGCCGAAGCTCCGGAGCAGCTCGGCCAGAGCGATCTCGAACGCCACCAGAACGGGTTGGAGCACGTCGAGGGGCCAGCCCTCGGCGTCGTCGGTGGACTCGAGGATCGACCGGAGCGACCAGTCGACGTGGTCACGGTAGGCCGCGTCGAGGACGTCGATCACCTCTGCGAAGACCGGCTCCTCCCGAAGCAGGTCGCGGCCCATCCCGACCCACTGCGCGCCCTGGCCGGGGAACACCATCACGAGCTGCGGGCGGCGGTCCGTCGGCGCGACGCCCTGGAGCGCGTCCCTGGGCGTGTCCCCGGCGAGCGTCGCATCGAGCACCTCGCGCAGCGCCGCGGGCGACGACGCGCGGAACGCGGCGCGGTGCGCACGCCGATCTCGCTTACACGCGTAGGTGTAGAGCAGATCGTCGAAGGCGGACGCCGGCGATCCTGCGAGGTCCGGATCGTCGAGTCGCGCGCGCGTCGCTTCGATCATCTCGCGGAGCGCACGGGGATGGTGGGCCGAGAGGGCGAGCACCCGTTCGCGGGTCGGCGGGCGGGAGGCCTTCGGTGTCGCGCGTTCCGGCGGGCTCTCGAGCACGACGTGGGCGTTCGTCCCGCTGATCCCGAAGCTGTTCACGCCGACGAGCGCCGGGCCCGGCTCGGGCCAGCCCGTCGTCTCGTCCTGCACGCGAATCGGAATCTCGTCCCAGGGAATCGTCGGGGTCGGCGTCTCGAAATGGAGCTGCGCGGGCAGTGTCCGATGGCGGATCGAGAGACACGCCTTGATCAGCCCCGCGACCCCGGAGGCGGACTCCGTGTGTCCGAGATTGCCCTTCACCGACGCGACGCGCAGCGGCCGCTCCGGATCCCGTCCCGGCCCCATGACGTCGGCGAGCGCCCCGATCTCGACGGGATCTCCGATCGCCGTCCCGGTTCCGTGCGTCTCGACGTACTGCACGCGCGCCGGCTCGACGCCGGCCTGCGCATAGGCGTCGCGCATGGCCTGGGCCTGACCGAGACGACCGGGCGCCATCATGTGCCCGCCGTCGCGCCCGTCCGAGCTGATGCCGCTCCCGCGGATCACCGCGTAGATCGGGTCGTCGTCCGCGAGTGCGTCGGATACGCGCTTGAGCAGCACGACGCCCGCGCCTTCGGCCCGGACGAACCCGTCGGCGTTCGCGTCGAAGGCGCGGCAGGCGCCGGACCTCGAGAGCATGCCGCTCCGACTGAGCGCGATGTTGCCCTCCGGCGAAAGGAAGAGATTCGCGCCGCCGGCGATCGCCAGATCCGCCTCGCCACGACGAAGACTCTGGCAAGCGAGATGCGTGGCGATCAACGACGACGAGCAGGCGGTGTCCAGGGTGAAGCTCGGCCCGGTCACGCCGAGCAGAAACGCGATCCGGCCGGAGAGCACGGCGTGGGACATCCCGCCGACGGTGAACACGTCGTGACCACGGAAGACGTGCTCTTCGCCGAGGACGCCCGTGCGCTCCCGCGAGTAGTCCTCCGCCATGTAGCCGAGGATCACGGCCATGCGCTTCCCGGCGACGGAAGACGGCGGAATCCCGGCGTCCTCGAGCGCGTCCCAGGTCACCTCGATCATCAGCCGCTGCTGCGGATCCATCGTGACCGCGTCCCGCGGCGCCAGGCCGAAGGGCTCGGGATCGAAGAGCTCCGGGTGCTCCAGGAAGCCGCCCTTCTTCGACGAGATCCGGCCGGGCACGCGGGGGGTCGGGTCGAAGAAGTGATCGAGGTCGTAGCCGAGCGCGACGCGATGGGCCGGGGCCTCCCGGACCGTGTCGCGTCCGGAGCGGACGATGTCCCAGAACTCGGCGGGGCCGCGCGCGTCCGCGTAGCGACAGCCGATTCCGACGATGGCGACGGGCTCGTCCGGGCTCCGGGGCGCGGGCGACGAGCTGCCCGCTTGCTTCGAACTCACGTCGGGAAGACGGCCCGTTCCACCCGCGTCCACGCGAGGCGACCGACCGGGGCATCGTTTCCGACCGAGAGCGCGGCGGTGAGCAGCTCCAGACGGTCGCCGCTGATCTTGTACCAACGCTCCTGGATCGTCCCGGTCCAGGCTTCGAGGGAGCTCACCTCGACGAAGTGCCGGATCCGGTCCCCGTTGATTTCAAAGGGTCCGGTATAGGCCATGAACTGGTCGTAGGTGCTCGCCTGTGCGGCGGCGCCGAGCTCCCCGTCCGGCACTTCACCCCGGGCGGCGTTCATGAACGCCGCGGACATGAAGCCGTCGGCGTTGTAGAAGAGGTAGCCGGCGAGGTCCTCGCCGTACGGGTGACTGATCGTGCCGTCGGTCGCCTGGAGCTCGAACGCGTCGAGCCGCCAGGAGCCGAGCAGCGGATGCGCTGCGGTCATCTCGCCCTCCCATCGAATGCGAGCGCACAACCTATGGAGCGCATCGACCTCGATCAAAGGCGTGCATCAGACCGGACTTCGAGCGGAGTCCGAGATCGGACCCGTGACGCTCGCGAGTAGGACGAGAGAGCGGGACTGCTCAGGGGGGCGAAGACCACGTGCGCCGAAACGGGGTCCCGAAACGACTCGGCGGGGTCCCCGCCACGGCTTTCGCCGACTACGTGAACCCCGCCGAGGGAGGTGAGCGTGCTTACCGGTTTCCGATCCGTGAGCGCCTCTGCCCGGGCTCGATTTTCATCCACGCAGACCGCACGAAGCGGATCGCGAGAATCGTGCTCATGGGCGAAGTCGTAGAACGCCTGAAAACCTGCGAACCCCGTACGGCCTGCGGTGGAGCCGTCCCCTGCCGGAGCTCGTGTTCGTCCTACGTTTTCGTCACTCTTGGTCCGGTCACCGGCCGAACAAGCCGACGGTGCCTCGAACCGCCTCTCTCACCTCCTCCGTTCCTTCTCGACTTTCTCACACCCGCGTCACCCGCTTCCAGTGGAAAATGCGCGTTCAGTCAAACTAACGCCCCGTTAGATAAAGCGATTTAGCCACTCCTGTTACACATTTTCGAGCCCGATCCCATTCCCTCGCCGAATCGGGTTCATCGAGACACTTCTCAGAAGGAATCCGCGCATCTACGAATTTCCGATCCCGAACGACGCCTCGGCCATGACAGGACCGAGTGGATTCGGGAACATGCGCCGCCTATGGGACTCACCTGCGGCATCGTCGGCCTCCCGAACGTCGGTAAGAGCACGATCTTCAACGCGCTGACCGCCGCCGGAATCCAGGCCGAGAACTACCCCTTCTGCACGATCGAACCGAACACCGGCGTCGTGACCGTCCCCGACGGCCGGCTCCAGCAGCTCGACGACCTGATCCACTCCAAGAACGTCGTCCCGACGACCGTCGAATTCGTCGACATCGCCGGTCTGGTCAAGGGCGCGTCTCAGGGCGAGGGCCTCGGCAACCAGTTCCTCGGCAACATCCGGGAAACGAACGCGATCATCCACGTCGTCCGCTGCTTCGACGACGAGAACGTGGTCCACGTCGACGGCTCGACCGACCCGGTGCGCGACGTCGAAACGATCGAGCTCGAGCTCGGGCTCGCCGACCTCGACACCGTCGAGAAGCGCATCGACCGCGTGAAGCGGGTCGCGCGGTCGGGGGACAAGCAGGCCAAGGCCGATCTCGAGATGTTCGAGCAGCTCCGCGACCACCTGTCCGCCGATCAGCCCGCGCGGACCTTCGAGGTCGCCGAAGTCGTCCGCGCCTCGTTCGACGAAGCCTGTCTGCTGACCGCCAAGCCCATCCTCTACGTCGCCAACGTCGATGAGGAAGGGCTCGCTTCCGGCAACGACTACAGCGCCGCCCTCGAGGCCCACGCCGCCACCTCCGGCGCCGAGGTCGTGCGCATCTGCGGCAAGGTCGAAGCGGAGCTCTCGGAGCTCGACGACGAGGAAAAGGGAGAGTTCCTCGCGGACCTGGGGATCGAGGAGCCCGGGCTCCATCGCCTGATCCGCGCCGCCTACGCGCTCCTCGAGTTGGTCACGTTCTTCACCGCCGGCCCGAACGAGATCCGCGCCTGGACCATCCGCCAGGGCACCGCGGCGCCCCAGGCCGCCGGTGAGATCCATTCGGACTTCGAGAAGCACTTCATCCGGGCCGAAGTCATCCCCTTCGACACCTACATCGAATGCGAAGGCGAAGCCGGCGCGAAGGCCAAGGGCGTGATGCAGGTCGAAGGGAAGGAGTACGTCGTCTCCGACGGCGATGTAGTCTATTTCCGGACGAGCGCCTGATTTACCCGACGCGCGCAGAGCGCGCTGACGATCGCTTCGCGATCGCCCGCTCAAGGCTGTGCGGCCCAACTCCTTCTCTCGAGCCGGCCGGAGGCCGTACAGGAGACCCCCCCCATGAGTGAAGAACAGAAGCATGGACTCGGCACGATGGCGGTCCACGCCGGTCAGGAGCCGGACCCCGCGACGAACGCGCGGGCGGTCCCGATCTACGCGACCACGTCCTACGTCTTCAACGACACGGAGCACGCGGCGAATCTCTTCGGGCTCGCCGAGTTCGGGAACATCTACAGCCGGTTGATGAACCCGACCAACGACGTCCTCGAGCAGCGGCTCTGCGCGATGGACGGCGGGGCGGCGGCGCTCAGCCTCGCGTCGGGCCAGGCCGCGATCACCGCCGCGCTCCTCACGATCTGCCACGCGGGCCAGAACTTCATCTCCGCCACGAGCCTCTACGGCGGAACCTGGACGCTCTTCACGCAGACCTTCAAGCAGATGGGGATCGAGGTCCGCTTCTTCGATCCGGATCACCCGGAGCAGATCGACGACCTCGTCGACGAGAACACCCGCTGCGTCTACTTCGAGAGCCTCGGCAACCCGAAGAACGACGTGCCGGACTTCGCGAAGATCACCGAGAAGGCGCACGCGCACGGTCTTCCGACGCTCTGCGACAACACGGTCATGACGCCGGCGCTGCTGCGACCGATCGAGCACGGCGTCGACATCGTCATCTACTCGACGACGAAGTTCATCGGCGGCCACGGCGTCCACATCGGCGGCGCGATCATCGACAGCGGCAACTTCCAGTGGGCCGAGAACCCCGACAAATGGCCGGAGTTCTGTGCGCCGTCGCCGTCCTATCACGGCGCCGTCTTCGAGGAGGCGCTCCGCCCGGTCGGCAACATCGCATACGTGATGCACATCCGGACCCACTGGCTCCGCGACACCGGCGCGGCCATGAGCCCCTTCGCCGCGTTCCTCACGCTGCAGGGCCTCGAGACACTCCACCTGCGGATGCCGCGCCACTGCGAGAACGCCCTTGCCGTCGCGAACTTCCTCGAGGGCCACGATCTGGTCGAGTGGGTGAACTACCCGGGCCTGCCCTCGCACTCGCACAACGGCATGGCGAAGCAGTATCTGGCTGCTGGCGCGGGCGCGATCCTCGGCTTCGGCATCAAGGGCGGCGAGGCCGCGGGCAAGAAGTTCATCGAGAACGTGAAGCTCGCGAGCCATCTCGCCAACATCGGCGACGCCAAGACCCTCGTGATCCACCCCGCCTCGACGACGCACTCCCAGCTCACGCCGGAAGAGCAGGCCAGCGCGGGCGTGACGCCGGAATACGTGCGCGTCTCCGTCGGAATCGAGGACGCCGCCGACATCATCGCCGACCTCGAGCAGGCCCTGCGCGCGAGCGCGTAGGCCCGGCAACCCGAGGGTGGCGATTCGCGGGGGCACGGCATGAGCGCCGATGAGGCCGGACACGTCCGTCTCATCGGCGCGCCGCTACCCCACGCCGAGGCCTGGCGGAGCGAGGAACCCCTCCGCCTCGAGAGCGGCGACGAGCTACCGCGCCTGCAGGTCACGTACGAGACCTGGGGCAGCCTCGACGGCGAAGGCAGCAACGCGATCCTCGTCTGCCACGCGCTCTCCGGGGACTCCCACGCCGCGAGCCACGCGGAAGACGACGATCCCGGTTGGTGGGAGCTGCTGATCGGGCCGGGCAAGGCGATCGACACCGACCGCTTCTTCGTGATCTGTTCGAACGTGCTGGGCGGCTGTCGCGGCACGACCGGGCCCGACTTTCTCCGCCCCGGCGGCGAGCGACGCTACGGCGCGGAGTTCCCGACGGTCACCGTCCGCGACATGGTCGAGGTCCAGCGACGCCTCCTCGACCACCTGGGCATCGACCGCCTCGCCGCCGTGATCGGCGGATCCCTGGGCGGACTCCAGGCGCTCCAGTGGTCGATCGACCATCCGACGCGGGTCGGCGCCGCCGTCGTGATCGCCGCCGCGCCCCGGCTCTCGAGCCAGGGCATCGCCTTCGACGTCGTGGGACGCAACGCGATCCGTCACGATGCCCATTTCGCCGAAGGGCAGTACTACGACGGCCCGTCGCCGGAGGCGGGGCTCGCCCTCGCGCGGATGCTCGCGCACATCACGTATCTCTCCGACGAGTCGATGCGCGCGAAGTTCGATCCGACGCGGCTCCAGCCACGAGCGATCGAGACGGGCTTCGAGAGCGTCTTCTCCGTCGGCTCGTACCTCGCCTACCAGGGAGAACGCTTCGTCGAACGCTTCGATGCCAACAGCTACGTCACGCTCACGACGGCGATGGACCTCTTCGATCTCGGCGAGGGCCCGGACGCGATCCGCGAGTCCCTCTCGAAGAGCACCTGCTCGTTCCTCTTCCTCAGTTTCACGACGGATTGGCTCTACCCGGTCGAGGCGTCCCAGGAGCTGGTCGACGCCCTCGTCGCCGAAGGGCGACCGGTCAGCAGCTGCGTGATCGAGAGCCCGGCCGGGCACGACTCGTTCCTGCTGGAAGAGTCGATGGTCCTCGGCCAGCGGACCGTCGCAGCGTTCCTCGCCTCACAGCTCGGGGAGAGCGGGCCGATCCGCGTGCCCGAAGAGCCCGAGACCGACGAGCCCACGAGCATCTTCTACACGAACCGCCTCGACTACGGGCTCATCCTGCGACTCATGCCCGAGACCGGGAGCGTCGTCGACCTCGGCTGCGGAAACGGCGAGCTGCTCTCGATCCTTCGAGACCGCGGCCACGCGCCGCTCCTCGGTATCGAGCGTGAAGCCGACGCGGTCGCCGAGAGCATCCACCGGGGGATCGTGACCGTGCACGCCGACGTCGACTCCGGCCTCGCGGCGATTCCCGACGACGCCTACGACGTGGCGCTGCTCTCGCAGACGCTGCAATCGATCCTCGACGTGGTCGGCGTCCTCCGCGAGATCGTCCGGATCGCGAAGCGCGGCATCGTGAGCTTCCCGAACTTCGCGCACCGTCCGCTCCGCGAGATGTTCCAGCGCGAAGGGCGCCTCCCCAAGGAAGAGGGCCTCTACGCCTACGAGTGGTACGACACGCCGAATCGGCGCTTCCCTTCGATCCTCGACTTCCAGGAGCTCTGCGCGACGCTCGGGATCGAGATCGAAGAGGCGATCTACATCGACTCCGCCCGCGAAACCGAGGTCACCGACGACCCGAACCTCCACGCCGACCTCGCCGTCGTCGCGATCCGACGGATCGACTGAAGGCCGAGCGTCGAATCAGTCGTCGCCGCGACAGCGCGCGACCTGATAGACCCCGTCCTGCGCTTCGCCGGGCAGGTCCACGTGGACGGCGTAGCTGGGATAGCCGGGATAGTCGGCGCAGATGCGACGCTGATCGGGATGGATCCGAACGGGCCACAGACTCCGCGGGCGTGCCCGGAGCGAGGCGTGGTTGCGAAGCTCGAGATGTCCGGGCCAGGTCCGACCGAGTCCACCGCCCGGCGTCGGGCGATAGACGATCCCGACGCCCAGGCTCTGTCCGTCGACGCCGTCGTAGTCCCAGTAGCCGACGTCCTGCCACCCGCTCTGGAGCGCGAGCCCCTCGCCCGAGGGCGGAACGGCCGGGTTCGTCGGGTTCGAAGGGCCGGTCGAACGGCCGGTCGAAGGCGCACCCGACGCGACCATGCGGGGCGAGCGGAAGACGACCTTGTCCCGGTAGCCGAGGGTCCGCCGATTCATGTCCCGAGCGAGGAAGCGCTGGAACACGACCGCGCGGATCGACGTCGCCCGCGTCGACAGATTGGTCGCGATCACCGTGAACGAGTAGCTGCTGTCCGCGACGGCGGTCTGCGACCAGACGGTGCCCGTCTTCCAGCCGACGCGCTCCCCGAACCCTCCCGTCGTCACGGCGTATTCGCTGCCGAGGTCGTCCTGGATCCGGATGTCCCGATAGATCTCGATCCCCTTGTCCGTGTAGCGGTTCGTGATCGAGAGACGACAGATCGCCGACCGGTCGGGGGTGATCTCGCAGGACGTCATCTCGATGGACACGTCGTTGAAGGACACCACGTTCGAGGAGGGCGGCGTCGGAACCGGGAGCTCGAGGGCAGCGAGCTCGGACTGACATCCGAGCAGGCAGACGATCCAGATCGTCCGGGAGAAGAGGGCGCGAGACTTCATGGTGACTCCAATCCGCACCGACCGGCGCGGTTCAGGAAAGAAGAAGGGGCACGCGTCTGTGCCGTTCGGTAGCAGGTCGGTTTCACGCCAGCGAGAGACGTACGCCCAACTTTGCCGCCCCTGCTTTCCGATCCGACATCCTTCGGTAAGCTCGGCCGCCGTGGCAAAACGAAACGGCGCACAGAAGTCCCCGCAAGAAGTCCTCGATTCCGAGTTCGGCGGTCCCGAGACCGGGATCTTCACCGACGGATCCTGCGACCCGAACCCCGGACCCGGCGGATGGGGTTGGGTCTGGGTCGAGAAGGGCGAGATCCTCGACCAGGGCCATGGACGCGCCCCCGACACGACGAACAACCGGATGGAGCTCCAGGCGCTGATCGAAGCGTTCAAGAAGCTCCCCGAAGATCGCGACCTCGTCGCCTACTCGGACAGCCAGCTCTGCGTGAACACGATCAACGAGTGGGCGCCGGGCTGGGAGAAGCGCGGCTGGAAGCGCAAGAGCGGTCCGATCAAGAACCTCGAGCTCGTCCAGGAGCTCTACGCGCTCGCGCTGGCCAAGCCCCGGATCGAGCTGCGCTGGATCCGCGCCCACGAGGGCGCGCGCTGGAACGAGTACGCCGACGCGCTCGCGGCCTACGGCGCCTAGTACGGCCCTTCGTCAGACGTCCGCGATCGCGTGGATCCGATCGGCCAGCTCGGTGGCCGTGAGGGCGTCGAAGTCGAGGGCGACGAGCGCCTCGACCTTGTTCGCGAGCTGATCATGGATCCGCTCGAAGAAGGCCCGCTCCTCGTCCTCGGATCCTTCGAAGGCGGCCGGATCCTCGACGCCCCAATGCGCGCGGATGGGCGCCCCGGGCCAGACCGGGCAGGTCTCGTTCGCCGCGTTCCCGCAAACGGTGACGACGATGTCGATCGGGGGGGCGTCGTCGCCGGCGAAGACGTCCCAGCTCTTGCTGGACAGGCCCGAGGTCTGGTAGCCGAGGCGCGCGAGGGTCTCGATCGTTCGCGGGTGGGGCGCACCCTTCGGCTGGCTGCCGGCGCTGTGGCTCGCGAAGCGGGCGCCACCGCGGCGCGCGAGGGCCGCCTCCGCGAGCAGGCTGCGCGCCGAGTTGCCCGTGCAGAGGAAGAGAACCCCGATCGGCCGTGCGTCTGCTGCCATGGCGCTTCGCCTCGCTCTCCCCGCGAACCGGGCCTAGGGCCCGCCGTCGAGATCGATCCCGTCCGTGACGTTGGCGAAGCGCTTCGCGAGGTCGAGCGCCTGGCGATAGCCGGCGATGAGGTCCTCTTCGGCCAGCGTCGACAGGCGATGGCTGAAGACCGCGTAGATCACGCCGTCGGAGAGGGCGTACTTCGCGTCGAGTCCGTGATGGAAATTCGCCTGGAGCATGCCCACCAGGTGCTGGACACCGACGTTCTCGGTCAGCGGAACGGGCACGATCAGCTGCATGCGATCGGTGTCCGGGTCCGAGATGAGCACGACGTCGATTCCGTCGACCTGGCTCCGGAGATAGCCAGCGCCGCCCGCGATCTTCTCGACCTGCCCCTCGAAGATCCGTTCGAGCCTGACCTGATCCATCGCACCCGCGCCCGCCGGCGTCCCTCCGCCGATGGAGACGCAGCCGGAGAGCAGGATCGAAATCGTCGCGAGCAGGAGGACCCTGACCTTCACTTCTTCGCTCCCTTGCCACCCTGCCTGGCCCGCGCCGCGGCGACGCTGTCCGCGATCTTCGGCACCTTCGTCTTGCCGAGCTTCGCGACGTGGCGGAACTCCTCCGAGGTGAGGGGGACGACCGAGAGGCGACCGCGCTTCACCAGCTGGATCTCGGGCAGCGCGGGATCGGCCTTGATGGTGGCGAGGCTCACCGGCCGCGTGAACGGGACGATCGGCGCGACATCGACCACGACCCACTGCGGGTCGTCCGCAGTCGGGTCGGGATAGCCCTCGCCCACGATCTCGACGATCCCGACGACCTCCTTGCCCTCGTTCGAGTGGTAGTAGAGAGCGAGGTCCCCGTTCTTCATGGCCGCGAGGTTGTTCCGGGCCTCGTAGTTGCGGACGCCGTCCCAATAGGTCTGGCCGTCCTTCACGAGGTCGTCCCAGGAATACTTGAAGGGCTCGGATTTCATGAGCCAATAGCCGCGTGCCACTCGGTTCTCCGGTGTTCTGGAGGGATGGGTCTGGTCGAGAGTAGGGAAGTCGGCGCAGGGAAGCGTCGCACAGTCGCGACGAGCTAGCGCAGCTCTTCCGGGGTCTGCTTCGCCATGTGATGGCCGGCGACGAGGGCGAGGATCGGGCGCGTCGTCAGGCGATAGGCGGCGTTGGCGCGGATCCAGTTGAACCAGCCGGCGATCACCGACGGCTGCTCGCCGAGGGAGCGCAGGCCGAGGGCCGCGACTTCGTCCGCGTCGGCGCCACCGTGCGCGATCTCGCCGGCGACCTCCTGGAACTCGGTCTCGACGGTGCCGGGCTCGAGGACGAGGACGTCGATGTTGCTCGCGCGGAGCTCCACCCAGAGCGCTTCTCCGAGTTGTCCGTCGAAAGCCTTCGTCGCCGCGTAGACCGCGTGGAGCGGGAGCGGCTGTCGCCCGGCGACGGAGCCGGTGAAGAGGACACCGCCCCGGCCGCGTTCGCGCATCCCCTGCACGAACGCGTGGGTCAGGACGAGAGGCGCCTCGCAGTTCACCGTCACGAGACGGCGGAGTCGTTCGCCGTCGAGCAGATCGAAGCGTCCCGCGTAGCCGAGCCCCGCGTTGTTCACGAGCAGACCGATCTCGAGATCGGAGACCGCTTCGACGAGCGCCGCCGCACCGCCGGCCTCGGCGAGATCCACCGCCACGACCCGGGTCTCGATCTCGTAGTCCCGCTCGAGCTCCGTCGCGAGACTCTGGAGCCGGTCCTCGCGCCGCGCGCTCAGCACGACGTTCACGCCGTCGGCGGCGATCTGCCGCGCGAGGGCCGTCCCGATCCCGGCCGAGGCCCCGGTCACGAGCGCCCAGTCGCCGTAGCGCGCGCGGAGCGCCAGCGGCTTCGGGTCGAAATGCTCGCGGTGCGTCCAGAACGCCCAGGTGAGCGCCCCCATCGGCAGTGCGGGGAAGATCCCGACGATGATCCCCGAGAAGCCGCCGGTCTCGAGCGCCGTCCAGAGATAAAGACCGAAGGCGACCTGCGCCGTGTAGGCGGGCGCCCAGAAGGACATCCACGGGCGACGGCGGCGGAAGCCGTAGACGGCAGCGCCGTATACGAACCAGTGGGGCACGGCGAGGATCTTGGCCCAGATGCCGGTGAAGAGGATCCCGAACCAGACCTCCTGGTCGACCTCGACGGGCTTCACGAAGAGATCCCACGGCATGTAGACGAAGGCCATGTACGCGCAGAAGACCATCACCGCGTTCATCCACCACGGACGCTCGCGGAAGACGTCGAACAGCCACTCGCGCATCGGATCTCCTCGGACGGGGCGCCGGGAAAGTAACCGATGTGCAGGCCCCCGGGAGCCGTCGCTCAGGTCCGGCGCGGGTCGACGTGGAGCGGGAAGTAGAGATGGAAGGCCGTGCCTTCGCCTTGCGCGCTCTCGACGCGGAGCCCGCCCTGCGCGGACTTCACGAACGCAGCGACGCTCGCGAGACCGAGGCCGGTCCCCTCGCCGGGCGCCTTGGTCGTGAAGAAGGGCTCGAAGACCCGGGGCAGGACGTCGGCGGGGATCCCGCAGCCATCGTCCCACACCGTCAGGCGAACGTGGTCGCCGGGCCGCAGCCCGGGGATCGGGTCGGCCTCCCCCGTCTCGTCCTGGCCCGACGCGTCGATGCGCACGACCCGCGTCGAGAGGTCGAAGTGCCCACCCTCGCCGACGGCTGCGCGCGCGTTGGCGGCCAGGTTCAGGAGTGCCGATTCGAGCCGACCGCGATCGAGGCGCACCGGCGCAGGCGTCGGGCCCGGGTCGATCGCACACTCGATTCCGCGCCCGAGCACCTGGCGGACCCTCCCCGACAGCGACGCGATCGTGTCGCCGAGATCGAGGGTCTCGATCCCGTCGTGCTCCCGACGGCCGAATCGAAGGAGCTCGTCCACCACGGTCGCGGCCCGCTGGGCGGCGGCGCAGAGCTCCGCGAAGTCCTCGTGGCCCCGGTCGCCGGGCTTCAGGTCGAGCTCGAACCCGAGCAGCTCGCCGTAGCCCAGGATCGCGGTCAGGATGTTGTTCAGGTCGTGGGCCGTCGTGCTCGTCATCCGGCCGATCGTCTCGAGGCGCGATTGGTGCGCCCTCGCCTGTCGCAGGGTCGCGAGGTCGCCCTCGAGGAGGATCCGGTCGAGGGCCAGGCCCACGAGTCGACCGAGATGCTCGGCCCGGTCCAGGGTCGCCAGCCGGTCCGCTCCCGCCTGCGCAGTCGCGGCGACGCCGAAGACGCCGAGGAGTCCTCGGGGCGAGGGGCACGGTACGAGCAGCACCGGGTGGGCACGTCGCCAGCCGAGCAGCGTCGCCCCTTCGCGCGCCTTCCCGATCGCGGTCGCCGGCCCCGTCGGCAGGTAGGCGATTCGCCCGGCGGTCAACGCGTCCCGTACGGCCGACTGCGCCTCGAGGTCGAGCCGCGCCGGAAGCGCCGAGAAGGATCGCGGCCCCGTCGACGGGGGGGCGAGCCAGCGCTCCGCATGCTCGAAGCCGCCGGCGGACCCGTCGGTCCCCGTCCGCCCGAAGCCCACGGCGACCATCGCGTCGGCCGCGAAGAAATCGACGACCTCGGCCCGCAGTCCGAGGCCGAGGGTCTCGAGGGCGAGCGCGATCGTGCCTTCGATCGTGCCGCCGTCCGGGTCGACGAGGCGCAGCGACAGTCGCTGGATCGCGGCTTCGAAGTCACGCCCGGGCGGCTCCGTCGGAGCCCCGGCGACCGGCCGGCCGCGGCGCTCCACACCTCCCGGCTCCCCGGCCTCGGCGATCTCCATCAGCAGCGAACTGGACATGACTCCCGACCCCTCTCGGCAGCGACTCCCGGAATCGCCCCCATGAAAAGGATGTCGTCGGGTCCGCGAGCAGGCTTTAGTGTTGCCGCAGCTTTCCACGGTCATTGGAATCCGATTCACCCCGGGCGCACAGGCATCCTCTGGAGGCCGTATCCGGGTTTTTCCCCGGCTTTTCGTTCTCCATCCAAAAGGGGTACCCTCGGCGCCGTTTCGACCCCCCTTCCGGGGCTGGGCTTCCGATCTGGAAAGGCGCGTGACTCCGCGCCACCTCCACCCCCCTCGACTCCCCGGCGAACCCCGCACGAGCGACCAGCGATCACCATGGGCAGCGTCTACGGCCATCTCTTCCGCATCTCCACCTTCGGCGAGTCCCACGGCGGCGGCGTCGGGGTGATCCTCGAGGGGTGCCCGCCCCGGCTCGAGATCGACATCGCCGAGATCCAGCGCGACCTCGACCGGCGGCGCCCCGGCCAGAGCGTCCTGACGACGCCCCGGCAGGAAGAGGATCGGGCCGAGATCCTGTCCGGTGTCTTCGAGGGTCGGACGCTGGGAACCCCGATCGCGATGCTCGTGCGGAACAAGGACGCGCGTCCTTCCGCCTACGACGAGATGCGCGAGACGTATCGCCCCTCCCACGCCGACTACACGACCGACGCCAAGTACGGGATCCGGAACTGGCAGGGCGGCGGCCGCGCCAGCGCGCGAGAGACGATCGGGCGGGTCGCGGCGGGCGCGATCGCGCGCAAGCTCCTCCGCGAGTACGCCGGCGTCGAGGTCCTCTCGTGGGTCCGGCGCGTGAAGGACATCGACTCGAAGGTGGACCCGGAGACGGTCACGCTCGAGGAGATCGAATCGAACGACGTGCGCTGTCCCGACGCGGACGCCGCCGAGAAGATGTACGCGCTGATCGACGAGGCCCGGCGCGACGGCGACAGCGTCGGCGGCGTGGTCGAGTGCGTCGCGCGGGGCGTCCCGGTCGGGCTCGGAGACCCGGTCTTCGACAAGCTCGAGGCGGATCTCGCCAAGGCGATGATGTCGCTGCCCGCCGCCAAGGGCTTCGAGATCGGCTCGGGCTTCGAGGGCACGCTGCTCACGGGCAGCGAGCACAACGATCCCTTCGAGATCGACGGCGAGGGGCGGACGAGAACGTCGACGAATCGCTCCGGCGGCGTCCAGGGCGGCATCAGCAACGGGGAAGCGATCACCCTGCGGATCGCCTTCAAGCCGACCGCGACGATCCGGACCGAGCAGCAGACCGTCACGTCGGGCGGCGAGGAGACGACCCTCGCGGCCCGGGGACGACACGATCCCTGCGTGCTCCCGCGTGCAGTGCCGATGGTCGAGGCGATGGTCTGCCTGACCCTCGCGGATCACTGGCTGCGGCAGCACGGCCAGGACGTCATCCCGCGAGAAGACTGAGCGCGCTCCGGACGGCTCGGCCCCGCACGCTCAGTAGGCCTCGCCATCCAAGAGGATCGCGATCGCCGCGGGACGGGAATCGGGATGGACCTTCCTCGCGGACGCCCCGGATTTCCGCAGCCGTCCGAAGCCCTTCGCGCTGGGACGCGTATCCTTCCCGTGGCGCCTGCCCCCGACCGATGGCAGCGCGGAGAGGATCTCTTCCATGGCCAACGAATGGGCACAGCTGGCCAGCTACGGATCGCTCGTCGAAGCGGAGCTCGATCGCGCGCGACTCGAGCAAGCGGGCATCGAAGCGAGAACGGCGAGTGACGACGTGGGCGGCGCCTACCCGGTCCTCCAGGGCCACGGCTGCAGGCTCTTCGTTCGTGCGGAGGATCGGGGGCGGGCCTGGGCGCTCCTGGCCGACGCTCCCGCGCCACCGCCGGAGGTCGAGTCGCCGGACGTCCTCGCCGCCGCGGAAGACCAGGTCGCGAACCACGAAGGCAGAAGGCTCACGCGCTTCGAACCGCTCGACGTTCTGCTGATCTTCCTGCTGCTCTTCTTCGCTCTCGCGCTCGCCTCGTCGGCGACCGCCGTGCAAGAGGAGACCCGCGTCACCCTCGATACGACCGATGGCCTCCAGACGAACGGCGTCATCGTCCGTGCGGCCGAATTCGGGGGCCGCCGAGCCGTCGAAGTCACGATGGAGAGCGATTTCGCCGGCGGCGACTCGAACACGATCGCCCTCGTCGAGGGCATCGATTTTCGGGACGGAACCATCGAGTTCGACGTCGCGAGTGGCGTCAACCCCGAGAGCTGGTTTCTCGTGAAGTGGATCGCGCGCGGCTTCGCCGGCATCGCCTTCCGCGTTGCCGACGACCTCTCGCGCTTCGAGTCGATCTACCTGCGGCCGACCAACGGCGACGCCGAGGACCCGGTCCGGCGGTCACACGCCGTCCAGTACTTCTCCTACCCCGACTGGGACTTCGCGCGTTTCCGCGAGGAGTCCCCGGGCGTCTACGAAGCGCCCGCTCCGATCGGACCCGATCGCTGGATCCACGTGCGCGTCGAAGTCGCCGGATCCATGGCGCGCCTCTACGTCGACGACACGCCCGAACCCGTCCTCGTCGTGAACGACCTGAAGCTCGGCCCCGACGCCCGCGGCGGCATCGCCCTCTTCGTCGACGCCGGCACCAGCGCCTGGTTCTCGAACCTGGTGGTCACGCCGGCACGCTAGTCGGCGAGATGCGCTGCCTGGTACGCCTGAATCCGAGCGTCGTCGCCTTCGTTCACGAGATCGGCGAAGAACCGGATCCGATCGCCCTCGAACTCGACGCGTTCCGTTCCGCTGAAGACGAGATCCGGCTTGCCGGCGAGGCTGTAGGTCCCGCGCCAGTCGAAGGTGACGGTGTCGTCGACGGCCACCGGCGCGCCGAGGAGTTCCGTCTTTCGTGCGTCGAAGCGCCGATCGAGCTCGTCAACGCTCGCCTTCAGCTGGGCGAGGACCGCGTCGCGCCCTTCCCAACGGCCGCCGAGGGGTGGGCCGCCGGTGACTTCGTAGACGGCGTCCTCGGTCAGGAAACCTTCGAGTCGACTCCAGTCGTCGTCGGCGAAGGACTTTTCGAAGGCGGCGGCGAACTCGATGAAGCGCTGGATGGGGTTCAACGGAAGCTCCTGCGCGGGCGCACGGGACGCGGGCCGAGCGTAGCAGGACGTCGGGACGCCCTGCGGCATACTGAGGCCGCGCGTTGACGCGCTGAGGGGAACGACGCGCGATGACGCCGAAGACGCCGCCCGCCGAAGTCGCGATCGACGAGGGCCTCGTCCGGCGTCTCCTTCGAGCGCAGCATCCCGACCTCGAGGACCGGACCCTCGCCCTGGTCGGCGAGGGCTGGGACAACGCGATGTACCGACTCGGCGACGACCTCGTCGTTCGCCTGCCCCGACGCGAAGTGGCCGCGAAGCTCGTGCGGCACGAGCAGCGCGCGCTCGCGACCCTCGCGCCCCGGCTGCCGATTCCGATCCCGACGCCCGTGCGGCGGGGCGTGCCCGGCGAGGCCTACCCCTGGGCCTGGAGCGTGATCCCCTGGTTCGACGGCGAAGAGGCCGTGTCCTCACCGCCGCCGGACGGAGACGCGGAACGCTTCGTCGAGTTCCTCCGCGCTCTCCACGCGCCTGCCCCCCCGGACGCGCCCGAGAACTCCGTGCGCGGCATCCCGCTCGTCCAGCGGGCCGAGGCCGTCGAGACCTGGTTCGCAGAGCTCCGCCGAGAGACCGACGTCGTCACACCCACGATCGAGGCGGCCTGGGCGGACGCGGTCGCTGCACCGATCGCGGAGATCGACGTCTGGCTCCACGGCGATCTGCACGGCCGCAACGTCCTGATTCGCGACGGCCGCTTCGCCGCGATCATCGATTGGGGCGACGTCACGAGTGGCGACGCCGCCTGTGACCTCGCATCGATCTGGATGTTGTTCGAGGACCCGGCGGTCCGCGCGGACGCACTCGATCGCTACGGCGCGGACGAAGCGCTCCGGCGGCGCGCGCTCGGCTCCGCGATCAGCTTCGCCGCGGTGCTCCTCGCGCACGGGCGTCGGGACGCCCCGCTCCTCGCCCGGATCGGTGCGAACACGTTCCGCCGGGTCGAGACGGACCTCGCCTAGCAGGCGATCTCCCGTCAGGGCAGCAGTGTGAAGCCCGCGATCGCGGACGCCAGCGCGGACGCGATCGCCGCACCCGCCGCGATCCGATGGACGTCACGTGCCCCCGCCTTTCCGCTCGCGAGCGCTCGACCGCTCCAACCCGTCCAGAGGAAGAGGCCGAGCACGATCAGTCCGAGAATCGCGTGAAAGCTGTCGAAGACGCCGCGCTCGCGGAAGTAGAGCATCGACGGCGGGCCGGCGGCGAAGCCGACGACGACCATCGCGATCGCGGACTTCCCGAATCGGAGATGACGCGCTCGAAGCGCGCGTCCGGGCGGTTGCCCCTTCGCGCGACGGCGACGGATCTCCAGACCCATTCGAGCGGTCGCGATCGCCAGCGCGATCGAGACGACCATCCAGAGTGGATGGGCGAAGGCGAGGACGCGCTGCCAGGTCTCCACGATGTCGCCGACGGGAGACGCGCCTACTCGATCTTGTAGACCGAGTCGGGGGGCAGGTTCGCGACGAGGCTCTCCATCGCCTTCTCGAGGTAGCTCTCGTCGCGGGACTCGAGCGTCAGCATCACGCGGTAGTGCTCCTCGTTGATCCGCGGGTAGCTGCCGAGCATCAGCTCGGGGAACTCGCGCAGCAGCGCGTTCAGGATCTCGGCGATGTCGCTCTCCGCCGGACGGACGTAGAACTTCTTCAGCTGGAAAGGCACGCCGCTGAAACGATCCGAGAGCGAGTGGAACTTCTTCTCGAAGAGCTCCGGGATCCCCGGGAAGACGTGCACGTTCTCGACGATCACGACCGGAAACCAGAGCCCGCCCACGTCGATGATCTCCGCGCCGGTCGGGATGATCGCCATCTTCTTCATCGCGTCGTTCAGCGGTTTGTCCGAATAACGCGCCATCCGGTCGACCATCGACTGGTTCATCTCCAGCTCGCGATCGAAGGCCTTCGCGACCCCGTCCATCGTCATGTCGTCGTGGGTCGGACCGATCCCGCCGGACGTGAAGACGAAGTCGAAGCGTTCCGACATGTCCCGGGTCTCGCGGGCGATCAGGTCGATGTCGTCGGGGATCGTCAGGATTCGCTCGAGATCGACGCCCAGCTTCCGCAGCTCCACGGCGAGGAACGCCGAGTTGGTATCGCGCACCTTGCCCGAGAGGATTTCGTTGCCGATGACGAGAAGTGCCGCGGTGGCCATGGCCAGAATCGTAACCCAGCCGGACGCGGCCGGGGGCTCCCCAGAGGCGTCCTCCGCCGACCCGGGTTCCATTCCCTAGACTCCGGCGATGCGTTGCCGAGTCCGATTCCTGCCCTCCGAGAAGGAGCTCGAAATCGAAGCCGGGGAGTTGACCCTCCTCGAGGCGACCCGTGCCGTCGGCCTTCCGATCGCGAGCGCCTGCGGCGAGAACGGGGCTTGTGCGCGATGCGGGCTCGAGATCGTCGAAGGCGCGGACGCGATCGAAGCGCCATCTGATCGAGAGGTGCGCATCAAGGAACGCAATCGCATCGACGAGACTCTCCGCCTGGCCTGCCGCGTACGGCCGAGCGGCGACGTCACCGTTCGCGCGGCGTACTGGTAGGCGGAGGGAGGAACGAATGAGCGTCCCCCGCCGAGCCCTCCTGATCGTCGACCATGGCAGTCGCAACGAGAACGCGAACCGGGCCATCTCCGACTTCGCAGGCCGAATCGCCGAAGCCCGACCGGATTGGCGGGTCGCCCACGCGCACATGGAGCTGGCGCAGCCCGACGTGTCGTCGACGATCGATGCCCTCGTCGAAGACGGCGTGAACGAGATCCACGTCCATCTGCATTTCCTGGGTCGCGGCTATCACGTCCGCGAAACGATCCCCGAGCTGATGGACGCCGCGCGCGCCCGCCATGCGGAGCTCCGCATCACGATCTCCGATCCGATCGGTGAACACCCGCGCCTGGTCGAGATCGTGCTCGAGAGCCTCAGCCCGGCCGAAGGCTGAGCCCGACGCCTGCACGGCCTCAACGTCGCGCGTCGCGCCAGATCTCGTACGCGTAGAGCGCGGAGACTGCGAGCGCGTGGTCGATGCCGATCTCGCGCACGACGGCGCGAAGGTTCGTCACCGGAAGCAGCTCGAAGGTCGTGTGCTCCGTCGACTCGTTCCGGATCACGTCGACCTGCTCGCACTCGAGGGCGAGCTGCATGTGGACACGATTGCCGAAGAGCGCGGGATTCGGATTGAGCGAGCCGAGATCCTCGAGCCGGCCCGCGCGGAATCCGGTCTCCTCGAGCAGCTCCCGACCTGCCGCCTGCGCGGGCGTCTCGCCCGGGTCGATCAGACCCCCTGGAATCTCGAGGGTGACGGTCCGCGACCCGTGCCGGAACTGACGGACGAGGACGAGATGTTCGTCGCGCGTGAGGGCCACGACGTTCACCCAATCCGGCGACTCGATCCGGTAGAAAGGATGCGCATCGCCGGTCCGCGGCGATTCCATCGTCGCGCGATGGACGTCGAAGACCTTGCAGTGCTGGAGGTGTTCCTCGTCGACGACACGCCAGGCGGGCGGCGGTGCGATCGGGGGGTTCGAGCGGTCATCGGAGTCGGATTCGGCCATCGATCGAGGCTACCACGCACGCCCGGGAAACCCGGCGTTCGCGGCCCCCGGTGCTAACTTGCGCCGCGCCTCGACCCCCAGGAAGGCTCGCCCGATTGTCCTCCTCGTCCACCGAAGCCCGAAGCCTGCTCGAACGCGGCGGACACCTCTACATGGTGGGCTGCGCGGTCTTCGTCGGCCTCGCGGGCGCGCTGGGCGCGGTCCTGTTCCGGCTGATGATCCGCCTGATCCAGGGCCTCTTCTTCGAGGGGACCGCCGGCGTCGCAGCCGTCTTCGAGGAAGGGATCGCCGCCGAGACGCGCGACCCCCTCGACGTCGCGCAGCAGCTCGCCTGGTACTGGCGGATCGCCATCCCCGCCGCCGGTGGCGCCCTCGTCGGCCCGCTCATCTACTTCTTCGCTCGGGAAGCCCGGGGTCACGGGATCCCCGAGGTCATGAAGGCGGTCGCGATTCGCGGCGGCGTGATTCGCGCGCGGATCGTCGGCGTGAAGGCGCTCGCCTCCGCCCTCTCGATCGGGACCGGCGGCTCGGTCGGCCGCGAGGGTCCGATCGTCCAGATCGGCTCCGCCTTCGGCTCGACGATCGGGCAGAAGCTCCAGCTGAATGCCGCCGGGGTTCGCACCCTCGTGGGCTGCGGTGCGGCCGCGGGCATCTCGGCCACGTTCAACGCCCCGATCGCCGGCGCGATCTTCGCGGCGGAGATCATCGTCGGCGACTTCGCCGTCACCCAGTTCACGCCGATCGTGATCAGCTCGGTCGTCGCGTCCGTGGTCACCCGATACGCGATCGGCAACCACCCGGCGTTCCCGGTTCCGGACTACGAGATCGTGAGCCCCTTCGAGCTCGGACCCTACATGGTCGCCGGCATCGTCGCGGGTCTCGTCGCCGTCGCATTCATCCGCACGCTCACCTTCGCCGAAGACACCTTCGAGCGCGTGCCGCTCCCCGAGTGGTCGAAGGCGACGGTCGGCGGCGCGCTCGTCGGCCTGATGGCCGTCTGGCTGCCGAACGTCTACGGCGTCGGCTACACGACGATCTCCGGCGCTCTGACCGGTCAGCTCGCGGCGGGCCTGATGGGTCTCCTCGTCGTCGCGAAGATCGTCGCCACGTCCATCACGATCGGCTCCGGCGGCTCGGGCGGCGTCTTCGCGCCCTCCCTCTTCCTGGGCGCGACCGCCGGCGGCGTCGTCGGCTACCTGGTCGAGCAGTATTTCCCGGGCGCGACCGCGACGAGCGGCGCGTACGCGCTCGTCACGATGGGGGCCGTCGTCGCGGCGGCGACCCACGCGCCGGTCTCGGCGATCATCATCATCTTCGAGCTGACGCAGACGATCGACATCATCCCGGCGCTGATGACCGCCTGCGTGATCTCGACCCTCGTCGCCCAGCTCTCCTACCGCGACTCGATCTACACGACGAAGCTACGCCGCCAGGGCGTCGACATCTTCGAGAAGCAGAACCCGAACGTGCTCAAGGACCTCTCGGTCCGCGACGTGATCGTGCTCGACCCGGTGGTGATCCCGGCGAGCGCCGACTTCAAGACGATCCTCGACCTGGTCGTCGCCAGTCCGCACAACCAGTTCTACGTGGCGAGCCTCTCCGGCGCGCACATGGGTGCGATTTCGCTGCAGGAGATCCGACGCCTGATCTACGAGCAGGACGCGCTCCAGCACGTCGTCGTCGCCGGCGACCTGGTCGATTCGAGCCATCCGTCGGTGACCGACGACGTGGATCTCTCGGTCGTGATGTCGATCTTCAGCTCGAGCCACGTCGACGAGATCGCGGTCGTGAACGCCGACGACCCCAAGAAGCTCGTCGGCACGATCCGCGAGAAGGACGTGATCGAAGCGAGCCACACCGAGCAGCTCCGTCGGGATCTGGCCGGCGGAATGCAGACGAGTCTCCGCGCCGCCGGCGCGGGACAGACCGTCGACCTCGGCGACGGCCATCAGCTGCGCGAGATCATGGCGCCACCCCACGTCGTCGGGCGGTCGCTGCGCAAGCTCGGCCTGCGCGAGCGGCTAGGCGTCCAGATCCTGCTCGTGCGATCCCGGAGATCCGACGGCTCGACGCACCTGCGCGTGCCCCACGGCGAAGACGTCCTCGTCGAGGGTGACGCGGTGATCGTCGCGGGAACGACGCAGGCCCTCGACATGCTCGACGCGCTCTCGACGCAGCCGCCGCCGGAGACGACGCTCTAGCGGACGCGCGCGTCGAGCATGTCGTATCGGCCAATGATGGCCGATTTTTCGGCCAAGATTGGCCGGCCTTTCGTGCGAGCGGCCCTCTCGTGCCGTTCAGTCGCGTCTGGGACGCCACCCATCCTGGCATGCACCTTGCTCTCTCTATTGGGCGTCAAGAACGCTCAACAGGAGGAAGCCATGAACATCCAGAGCCATCCGATCCCAGAAGCCCCGAAGCCCGTCGGCGCGATGCCGATGACACGGCGCCGAAACGGACGGGCGCCGCGGACCGTCGTCCACGCGGGTCCGCTGGTGCTCGCCCGAGACGGCGCGCCCAGGGGACTCGAGCGGTACCTCGAACGCGAGGAAGACCGTGAGCTCATCCTTCTCCATGGCGGCCAGTCTACCCTCAAGGAGATCGCCCGCGAGTCCGGCGTGAACGCCGTGCGGCTCGAAGAGATGGCCCACCATGAGGAGGAAGCGGCCGCCGCCGACATGGCGATCGCCCTCGGAGCGGAGCAGCTCGAGTTCGCCATCGACGACCCCTGTCTCCTGAACGACTCGGGGCGACCCGTTCGCGAGCTGACGGCCTACGAGGCGCGCGCCTACGCGGCGGACGCTCGGGTCCCCAAGCGAATCCGAGCGAAGCTCGACGCCGGCTGTTCGGCACTCGACCGGGGACTGATGAAGGTCCGGATCGGCCACCCGGCCGCGCTCGACCGCGAGCGCGCGACGATCGTCTTCCCGGATCCGCCGCTCCACTTCGGTGTCGAGCTCCGCGAGCCCGAGGAGCCGGAGCCAGCCGAAGCGCGCGAAGGCGACCATCCGAAACGCGACGAGCGCGACCGGTCGCCGATCAGCGAGCCGACCCGAACGCCCGAGCAGCCCGCGCTCGATCTGCGCGCCCATCGCCGGCCGAAGCGCGTGTCCCGCCGCGCCGACATGCGCTGCGAGATCGGATCGCGCAGGCCGACGCCGTTCCCCGATCTCCCCGAGCCCTACGCCACCTATTCGATCGGTTCGACCCGAGCGCCGAGTCGCACGCGGCGGCGCCTCGCGCGGCGCTCGTAGGACCCGCCTTCCCGACGGCCATCGACCCGGAACGAACGAACCGAACCCAGCGAGGAAACACCATGCGAACGATGTATGCGACTGCGATCGAACACCACCGGCACCAGGAGGACGGCTTCCGGCCCCAGCTGGTGCGCTGGAAGAATCTGCTGCGTCCCCACGTCGGACCGATCGGAACGCTTCGCTGGGTGCTCCGGGAGAACCTCGCGGCGGGCCGCGCGAGCGACGACGCAGCGGTCTCGGTCGTCTTCCAGACCTTCGAGCCTGCGCTCCCCGACTGGCGGATCGCGCACGTCTTCGAGCGCGAGCGCCGGGCCGGTCGACCGGTCCACTTCGAGCTGGTCGCGGCGCCGCCCGACTCGCTCGTGGTCTCGCTCGCCTCGCGGCGGAGCTGGGCGCGTCGGGTCGTCGCGCTCGACGGCGTCACGATGCAGATCGAACCGACCTTCCACTGTTTCGCGGAGGTCGACGATCCCGAGACGTGGCGTGAGACCGTCGCAGGCGCCGTCCGCAAGGACGACGTCGACGACCTGGGCCGCTTCCTGTCCCTCCATCCCTGATCGCGCGTGCGTGCGAGACCCGTCGTGCGCACGACAGCGCTACGCTCCCTCCCATCTTGGGCAGGAGCAACCGGCACGTCGAGTCCCAGAAGACGCACGACCCCGAGCGGACCGTGGTCGTCGCCTCGAACGTGCTCGCTGACCACCTGAGCGCGAGCGCACTCGACGTCGTGGCCTGGCCGGGCGATGCGGGCAACGACGCACCGCGGGTCGCGCTCGTCGACGTCCGAGACCGCGATCGCGGAGCCGCGCAGGACCGGGTGGATGAGATTCGTCGGCGCTGGCCCCTCGTCGACGTGCTGGTGATCGCCCCGGAGGCCTCTGGGTCCGACGTTCGGGACTTCCTGCGCTCGGGCGTGAAGGACGTGCTCGTCGACGACGATTCGGTGGAGGCGATCGAGCGCGCCGTCGAGGCGACGCTCGATGCTCAACGGATCCTTCCGGTCGTGGACGAACTAGCGCGCTCGCGCGTCCGCACCTCCCGCTTCGAAGGCATGTTGAGCCGCAGCCAGGAGATGTGGGACGTCTTCGAGACTTGCGCCCGCGTCGCGCCGAGTGATGCCAACGTGTTGATCTTCGGCGAGACGGGCACGGGCAAGGAGCTCCTCGCCCGTGCGATCCACAAGCGTTCGGGTCGTGCCGGGCGCTTCGTCGCCATCAACTGCTCGAGCCTCCCCGAAGCCCTCGTCGAATCCGAGCTCTTCGGACACGAGCGCGGCGCGTTCACCGGCGCCGCGCGCGCGCGGCGCGGCATCTTCGCTGCCGGCGCCGGCGGGACCGTCTTTCTCGACGAGATCGGTGACATGTCACCGAGCGCGCAGCAGAGTCTGCTCCGTACCCTCGAGACCCGAACGATCCGCCCGGTGGGCGGGACCGAGGAGATCCCGGTCGACGTGCGCGTCGTCGCTGCGACGCACGTGAACCTCGACGATGCCGTCGCCGAGAACGCGTTTCGCGAGGACCTCTTCTATCGACTCGACGTGATCCGGCTGATCGTCCCGCCGCTTCGCGAGCGCCCCGAGGACGCGGTGTTCCTGTTCGCGCACTTCCTCAAGCGATTCGCGCGCCAGTACGGCGTCGAGCCACCCCGTATCCAGTCAGCGGCGCTGGAGCGCCTCTCCTCGTATCCGTGGCCCGGCAACGTGCGTGAGGTGGAGAACTTCGCCGAGCGGGTCACGCTGCGCAGGCGACGCAACCTGACGGTCAGGGACGTCGAAGAGTGGATCCGACCGGTCGGCCTCGCGAACGGAAGCGAGTCGAACGAGTCGGCCCACGCACGAACGACCTCCGAGCCCGCTCCCGAGCGGCTCCAACTCGACACGCGGGAGCCCCTCGCCTCCGCGGTCGCACCGATCGTCGCGGACCTCGAGCGCGAGTACCTCCGAACCGTGCTCTCGGAGTGTCGCGGAAGCATCCAGGACACTGCGGCCCGGTCCGGTCTCTCGAGAAGGACCCTGCAGCGAAAGATGAAGGCGCTCGGTCTCCGCAAGGAAGACTTTCGCGATACGTGATGGAAGGGTCCGAGCGCAAGCCCTCCCGACTCGCGACCGACGTCTCCGACGGGCGGCGCCGGCTCCACTTCGTCGCGGGCAACGCCCTGGAGTTCTACGACTGCGGCAAGCGCGCCTTCCCGGCCATGCTTTCGGCGCTCACGGGAGCCACCCGGTCGATCAGCCTCGAGATCTACACGCTCCGCTCCGATCGCATCGGATCGCAGGTGATCGACATCCTCGAGGAACGAGCACGTGCCGGCGTCCATGTGCGACTCGTCTACGACGCGATCGGCTCGATCGGACTCGGCTCACGCCGAATCGCGTCGCTTCTCGAATCCGGGGTCGAGGTCGGCTCGTTCAACCCGCCCTGGCGTGGCCTCTCCGCGCTTCGCGCCGTTCGACGTCGAGATCATCGCAAGCTGTCGATCATCGACGGCGAAGTCGCCTTCCTGGGCGGACTGAACCTCGGAGACGAGTACGACGGATTTCCGTCGCCGGACGAAGGCCAGCCGGTGTGGCGGGATACGCATCTCCGCCTGCGCGGACCGATCGTGTCCGAGCTCGAACGCGCTTTCGAGGGTTCGTGGCGACGAACGACCTCGAAGCCGGACCGGATCCGAGCCGCGGCGAAGACGCTCGCGAGCGGCCGTTCGGAGAACGACGTGATGATGGGATCCGCCGGTCGCGCCCGCGTGGCCGTGGTCGCAGACGGCCGGCGCCGGGAGAATCGTCGGACGGCGCGACTGTTGGCCCGCGCGATCGACGCGTCGCGAGAGTCCATCCGGATCACGAGTCCGTACTTCGCTCCGAGCGCGCGAATCCGCAGGGCGCTTCGCCGGGCCGCGGCCCGAGGCGTCGGGGTCGAGATCCTCACGGCCGGCGAGACGGACCATCGGATCCTTCGCTGGGCGCATCATGCGACGGCGACGCCGCTGCTCGAAGCGGGCGTTCGGCTCTTCGAGTTCGCGCCGGCCATGATGCACGCGAAGTGCAGCGTGTTCGACGAACGTCTCGCGATCGTCGGCAGCTCCAATCTCGATCGGCAGAGCCTGCTCCACAGCTTCGAGCTCAACGTCGTGATCGACGACGAGCCGGCCGCTCGCGAGATCCGTTCGCTGATCGGGCGAGACCTGGACCATTCCCACGAGATCACCATCGCGGACCTCCAGCGACGGACGCGGTGGCGGCGGGTCCGTGACCTCGTGGCGGCCCGCTTCGTCGCCGCACTGCTCTGAGCGCCACCGAACCGTGCGTCTACGAGCGCGACCTCGCGATCCGAGGAAAGGCGCCGGAACGGACGCCCGGTGCCGTCTTCGCTAGCTGCGCTCCGAGAGCGTCAGCTCGACCCCGGCTTCGCCGGGCGTGAGCCCTTCGACGACCGGGCTCGAGATGTCCCCCGGGCCGCGGGTCATCGCATTCCCGTCCGCATCGAGCCTCGCGGAGAGCGAGATCGGCCCGGCGAACTGCATCGTCGGGATCATCACGTTCTCCGGCCCGATCGAGAAGGAGAGCGGGAAGTCCGGGTCCGGGATCCGGAGCACGGCCAGCGGCGGCCCACCCGTCGCCCCCTGCGGCCGGGCGATCACGAAGAGCACGCCCTGATCCGGACGCGCCATCGCGAGCTCCGGGGCGAGCGCGATCTCGCCCAGGATCGCGCCGCCGGCGCCGGCGCCACGGGCGGCGGTGGTCGCCGCGGGCGGGGCCGGCCCTTCGGCGCGCGTCGGCGGAACCGCCCCGCGCGGCGTCGCGCCTTCATTCTCGCTCTGCCCCTCCGCCGAGCCCACGCCACCGGGCGGGCCCGGAAAGATGCGCGCGAGGTCGGGTTCACGCGGCTCTTCGCCGGGCGCATAGGGCTCGATGTTCCGGTCGCAGCCCGAGACGGACGCTGCAAGCGCGAGCAGCAGAAGTCCGCCGCGAAGAATCGGGGTCTTTCGGCCACGATTCAGGACCTTCGGGCCGAGGCTTCGCGCAGATCGGACGGAATTCGACATGCGGCGCACCTTAGCGCGGCCGCTCCCGGCGACCACGAAACGGGACGTTGCTCTGCTTTCGAGCCTGGGGATCAAGCGAGGCGCGCGATCGACCGCTGTGAAGATGCGTGAAGACGGCCGCCTGGATTCTGCTGAGCGCCGCCTGCCTGGCGTTCCCCGCCGCCGCCGAGACGCGGTCCCGCGCGTGCGCGGGGGGCCAGACCCTCGCCGGCGGCCCGATCGACGAGACCGTCTTCGCGCGCGCCGCGTCGCGGGGCGTTCGCGCAGAATGGTGCGAGCAGTACGACGCGCTCGGGCAAGCCGTCCGGGTCGGCCTGTATCGGGAACGCTATCCGGACGGCGGCGTCCGCCTGGTCGCGCGCTACGTCGACGGTCGGCTCACGGGACCGGTCGTCGCGTACCACGCGGGCGGAGCGGTCTTCCTCCGCGGAGAGCTCGCCGCCGGTCGCTGGCGCGGCCGACTGTCCCTTCATCACCCGAATGGCGAGCTCTTCTGGACGGGCGCGTTCGAAGGCGGTCGACTCGACGGCCGCGTCGAGCTCCGGCATCCGGACGGCGGCCTCGCCGCCGAGATGCGCTTCCAGAACGGCCGCGAGGACGGCCGCGCCCGGAGCTTCTACCCCGCGGCACGCGGCGGCGGGATCCAGAGCGAGGTCCACGTCGAGGCGGATGCGCTCGTCGGGATCCACCGCGTCTTCGACGTGAACGGCCACGTCCGCCTGCAGGCGGATCGCGATCGCGCGCCCGCGAGCTGGCCCACCGCCCAGCCCGTCGCCACCCCCGCCGGTGGGGACGGGACGCCGAACGCGCCGCGCCGTGCGCGGGGCACCCGGCCCAGCGCGAACGAGCGCCCGCCGGCCGCCGGAATCCGCGACCCCCGCTGATCGATCGTGCCCGAGTGGGGTACGCTCGGCTTTCCTGCTCGATCGTGCCGTGCGACTGCCAGCGCGAGCCGATCGTTCGTTGCCTGGGGGTGGTCGGTTCGCGCGAGCGGCCGACCTGAGAGCAGACCCTTCGAACCTGATCGTCGTCGCCGAAGGCGACACGCGTAGGGAAGGCCGTCATGTCCGCCGATTCCAGTCCGTCCTCCGAGAACCTCGCACTCCTGGCCAGCCGCTTCGGCCTGCCCGGACTCGGGAACAATCCTTCCTCTTCACTGCTCGGCACGACACCGGGCAGCTTCGCGAACCCGCCGGAGATCGGCGGCGCGCGGACCTTCTCCTCGCCGGACACCCCCGGCATGCCGAAGCCGTCCGACAAGACCGCGTGGGATTTCATGCCGCCGGACTGGACGGAGCTTCCGGGAGACGAGCGCTGCGCCGAGTCGGTGCATCCCGAGTTCGCCCCGGCGAACGCCTATCGCTTCGCCGCGCCGAACGGCTTCGAGCCGATCACCCAGCTCGAGCACGCGCGGCTCGGGAACGTGACGCCCGAGATGAAGCGAGTCGCGCAGCGCGAGCCGCATCTCTCTCCCGAGGAAGTGCGCGACGAGGTCGCGGCGGGACGCATGGTGATCCCCGCCAACAAGGTCCATCTCCAGCACGACCTCGACCCGATGGCGATCGGCCGTGCGTCGCTCACGAAGGTCAACGCGAACATGGGCGCGTCGCCGATCTCGAGTGGCACCCACGAAGAAATCGAGAAGCTCCGCTGGGCCGAGCGCTGGGAAGCGGACACCGTGATGGACCTCTCTACGGGCGGCGACGTCGACGCGACCCGCAAAGCGATCTGCGGGGCGTCCACCGTGCCGATCGGGACGGTGCCGATCTACTCGATGATCCTCGACAAGAAGATCGAAGACCTCGACAAGCACACCGTCCTCGAGACCCTGGAGCACCAGGCCCGACAGGGCGTCGACTACTTCACGATCCACGCCGGCGTGCGCCGGGAACACCTGCCCTACGTGGCCAACCGCCTGATCGGAATCGTGAGCCGCGGCGGGAGCTTGCTCGCGAAGTGGATGATCCACCACGAGCAGGAGAACCTGATGACGCAGATCTGGGACGACATCTGCGAACTGGTTCGCAAATACGATGTGACCTTCTCGATCGGCGACGGGCTCCGTCCGGGCGGCCTCTCCGACGCGACGGACCTGGCGCAGCTCGGCGAGCTGCAGGCCCTCGGCGAGCTGACCGAGCAGGCGTGGCGACATGGCTGCCAGGTCATGATCGAAGGTCCGGGCCACGTCCCGTTCGACCAGATCGAGTTCAACATGAAGCTGCAGCGCCGGCTCTGTCACGGCGCGCCCTTCTACGTGCTGGGCCCGCTCGTGACCGACATCTTCCCCGGCTACGACCACATCACGAGCGCGATCGGCGCGACGAGCGCGGCGTATCACGGGGCTTCGATGCTGTGTTACGTCACGCCCAAAGAGCACCTCGGCCTTCCCAAGAAGGACGACGTCAAGCAGGGCTGCGTCGCGTACAAGATCGCGGCCCACGCGGCGGACGTGGCGCTCGGGATCCCCGCCGCGCGAGATCGCGACGACGAGCTGACCAAGGCCCGCGCCGCCCTCAACTGGGAGAAGCACTTCGAGCTCTCCTTCGACCCCGACCTGGCTCGCGCCTATCACGACGAAGACCTCGACGTCGACACCGACTTCTGCGCGATGTGTGGTCACGACTGGTGCTCGGTCCGGATCTCCAAGGAGATCACGCTCTTCGTCTCGGGCAAGGACGAGGACTACCAGTGGGACAAGCCGAAGATCTCCGAAGCACTGAACGACGAGCAGAAGGCGATCCTCGAACAGCGCGGCGTCCTCTCGCCCGACGAGATCCATCGCCTCGCGTCGAAGACGAAGGGCGCGATGGCGAACGAAGGTCGCAAGGCCGCCTGCCACAGTGACCTCGTCGACGACGAGGCCGCCGCCCATCTCCAGAACGAGCGCCTCGACCCGGTCACGCTCGAGCCGATCGAGCCGTCGGCGTAGGCCGAGCGCCGATGCTCTCCCGGACGGTCCTGCGGACGTCGCTCTGGCTTGCCCTCGGCAGCTGGGTCGGTGCCTGGGCGTTCTTCGCGTTCGTCGTGTCGCGCCTGGCGTTCCAGGTGCTCCCGGGCGACCTCGCCGGACAGATGGCGGGCGCGCTCCTCACGGTGCTCCACCATGGAGGCGCGATCGCCGCGTTCGTCGTGGTGGGCACGGGGATCGGCCTCGATCGGCGCGGCTGGGTCATCGGCCTGCCCGCCCTCCTCGGGCTCCTGTGCCTGGGGTCCGAGTGGTTCCTTTCGCCGCAGGTCGCGGCGGTCAGTCCGATCTCCCTCGGCGCCGAGAACACGATCGAGACGCAGCAGCGCTTCCGCCTGCTCCACCGGATCTCGCTCGGCCTCTTCCTGGTCATCCATCTCGCCTCGGTGGTGTTGGTCTGGGGCCACGCCCGACTCGAGACCCGCGCCGAACGCGTCGATTCGTAGGCGTTCCCGACCGTAAGGCCCCGAAATTGCGGGAAAAATGGATAGCCCCGCCCGCGCCGTTGGTGTATCCTCCGCGGCCAATCAGAATTCCGCTGCAATTCCAGATACTTGCGGCTGATTCGGTTCGAGCTCGAGGGCTCGCTCCTGTCGTGGAGTGCGCTCCATTGGCCGCTTGCTCGACGAATCGGCTCTCAGCGACAGACAGCGAACCGTCGTGAACCGGTCCGGGCGCACGCGGTCGAATGCGAAGAGCGAGTCCGTAGTAGATCCGAGAGAGCAGCGTGGCGCGACCGCGCCAGATCGACACTGGGCGAAGAGCGCGGCGACGACCGACCCGATCGGCCGCCGCGCGAGGACGGAAAGAGAACGATGGACGAGATCAAGATCAAGTTCGCACTCGAAATCACCATCAGCGAGAGCGACCTCGAGGACGGCCTGGCCGAATACGATGAGCTGAGCGTCGACTCCCTGATCAGCCAGATCCTCGACAAGTCGATCGCCGTCGACGACATCAACTGCAAGGTCGTCGAAGGCCCGAACAACCTCGAAGAGGTCGACGAGCTCCGCGCGGCTTCGAACGCGGGCTGACTTTTTTATCCGCCGGATCCAAGCACTTCGGCCGGACGCGGAGCCGGCGGCCTTCCGCCGAGCACTTCGGCCGGACGCGGAGCCGACGGCCTTCCACCGGGCACTTCGGCCGGACGCGGAGCCGATGGCCTTCCACCGGGCACTTCGCTCGGACGCGGAGCCGGCGGCCTTCCACCGGGTGCTCGATCGGGCGACGTGCCGCGGCCTTCGACTCGAAGCTCGTCCGGCCGAACGAGGCGAGTCCTCGAATCCAGCGCCGGATCGGGTGCCAGGCGACCGATTCCGACTCTCCGGCGCCGGGGCTAGCCGAAGAGTTCGAGCTGGCCGGATTGCGGCGACGTCTTCGGACTCGAGGTCGGAGCGGCCGGCTTGCGACGACGCGTGGGTCGCGCCGCGACCGTGACCCGGGCGGCGAAGACGTCGAGCTGGACCGGACCCGTCTCGGGTTTCGGCCGAGCGCGGGGCGCGGGTCGGGCTCGCACCGCCGCGGGATCGGGGCCGGGTCGGTAGATGCCCTCGCGCCGAGCCCACTCCAGGATCTGTGCGTAGAAAGCCTGGAAGCGGGGGCCATGGTTGAAGTGGCGCAGGTGCGCGAGCTCATGGCAGAGGGTGTTGACCAGGCTCGAGTACTTGAGCGGCTGCTTCGTCGTCACGTGGGTGAGGCGGATCCGGATCGTGCCGTCCGAGAAGCAGACGCCGTAGCGCCGTTTCACGTTGGCCCGCTCAGGCTCCAGGACGCGGTAGCGCAAGCGGAAGCGGGCGCAGATGCGCAGCGCATCGCGCTCGAGCCTCGCCATGAGCTCCTTCTTGGCCCGCTTGTCCACCTCGAGATGCCCCCAGGGCGGGATTGTCGGGATCCCGAGTCCCAGCGTCAACGCCGAGACGCAGCCGGACCGCAGGAGCGACTCGGGCGCTTTCGCCGCCGCGCCGCCTGCATGGCCCCCCACCACGCCTGCACCGGGCGGCTAAGCTTCGCACAGCGATGCAGACCATCGAATCCCTCGCGCTCTTCCCGCTTTCGGACGTGGTCCTCCTCCCGGAGGTCTCGGTCCCGCTCTACATCTTCGAGCCGCGCTACCGCCAGATGACCCGGGACGCGCTCGAAGGTTCGATGCAGATCGGGATGGTCACGGTTCGCCCGGACAGCGTGGGCGAGATGGCCGGCGATCCGCCGATCTTCGACATCGGCTGCGTCGGACGAATCGCCCACGCGCAGCAGCGACCCGACGGCACGTACCAGATCATGCTGATCGGAGAGAGCCGCTTCCGGATCCTGGAAGAGGACGAGCGGGATGGAGAGCAGCTCTATCGCAGCGCCCGAGTCGCCCTGCTCGAGGACACGGTCCCGACGACCGAGGCCGACTTGTCGTCGATGGTGGTCGCACGCGACACATTGCTCGAGCTCGTCGACCGTCTGATCCGACGCATCGGTTCCGCCGAGGATCCCGCCCGCGCGATGGAGGCCTTCGAAAAGCTCGAGTCGCCGCGACTGGTGAACGCGCTCGCGCAGTCGATCGCCTTCAGTCCGATCGAACGCCAACAGCTGATCGAAGCCGACTCGGTCGTCGGACGCTGCGAAACCCTGTCCGAATTGTTGCGCTTTCGTCTGGCGGCGACGGGGATCCCGGACGACGGCTCGGCGCCGCTCCCGAACTGAGTCGGGCGCTCATCTGACGCCACAACAAATCGAGAATCTTGGAGTAAGCGTGAGAGAAATCGCGTTTCCTTCAGATCGCGATTTCGGAAACGGCGGTTGTTCCGCGCGTGACGGGCGCGTGAATTCGGTTCCGGATGTGCGTCGAAAGCCCTCGAATCACATTGGAAATCGGAATCGAAACACTGGTTAGATGCCGTCTCGGGGGCGGTTCTGGGTGTTTATCTAATGTGTCACCTGGGCGGGTCGATCGGAGTCGCGTTTCGTTGCGCATCCCGGGATCTCGTGGTTAATTCGTTTCCGTTCGGTTGGACCTACGACGAATCGAGTGAGACCCGGCGTGAACCCGCTGAAATCCCCCAGAATCCGACTTCGATCCGCGATTTCGAGGGCCGGTCCCCACATCTCGCCGCGCCACTTCTGAACATGCCAGCAGCCCCGATCGTCCCTCTTCGTCCCGCGGTTCCGCCCCCGCGGCCTCCCCGTTTGGCCCCCTCGAATGACCTTTTCGCCCAAGGTCTGGGGCGACGCTTTGCGTCGACTCCAGAACGAGACTCCTGACTTCGCCTTCGACGCCTGGATTGCTCCGCTCCAGGCCAAGAGGGCGATGGACCAGACGACGGGCCGTGACCGGGTCGTCCTCGGTTGCCCGAACTCGTTCCATCGCGACCGGATCCGTCTCCACCATCTCGACGCGATCGAACGCGCGATCGGGGAAGCGCTCTGCGCCGACGCCGAGACCCGCGCGCCCGCCAACGCAGCCTCTCACGCGTCCGGCGCGCCCGGTCCCGAACACGGGCTCGGGCTTCCCATCGAGCTGCTCGCCGCCGCCGAGTTCAAGGCCGTCGAAGGCCAGAGCATCGAAGCCCGGGTCGGCATGCGCCGCGTCGGTCACGCACGCGCCGCCGAGGCGGTCAACGGACCGACGACGTCGGGCGCCGCACCCGCCACACGGCGCACGCCGCCGTCGACTCCGCCCGGCGAGCCGACGGAAGTGCGTCCGACCCTGCGCGCACTGCCGAGCCCGAGCGCGGAGGCCCTGCCGCGAGGCAAGCGGGTGGACCCGGTGCGCAACGATGCGGTCACCGCACCCGACCCGCCGGACGGGCCGCGCTTCGATCTCGACGGCCAGCCGGCTCCGCGGTCGCGCGGCGGCGCGTCGGAGCCCGCCTTCTCCTTCGAGAGCTTCATCGTGGGGCCCTGCAACGCCCTCGCCCGCGAAGCGACGATCGCCCTCGCGCGGCAGCGCCAGCAGAGCCTGAACCTGCTGTACCTCGCGGGGCTGTCCGGCATGGGCAAGACGCACCTCGCGAAGGCGGCCGCCGAAGAGGCGCGGCTGGACCTCGCGAGTCGCTCCGCGCGGCGCGGCGCCGAGCCGGACGCACGTCGTCCGGGCGCCCAGCGAGCCCGCGTGCTCTACACGACCGCAGAGCAGTTCACGACCGACTTCGTCTCGGCGATGCGCAACGGACGCAGCGAGGCCTGGGCCGCGCGCTACCGGGGCCCGATCGCGCTGCTCGTCGTCGAAGACGTCCAGTTCCTCTCGGGCCGGACCAAGACTCAGCAGGAGCTCTACCACACGATCGCCCACGTCCTCGAGTCCGGCGGACGCGTGCTCCTGACCGGTGACCGCTCGCCGCGGGACCTGACCGGCCTCGACGACGCGCTCCGCGCCCAGGTCGGCCGTGGCTTCATCGCCGAGCTCGATCGGCCCGACCCGATCGTCCGACGCCACATCCTGCGCGCCAAGGCGGCCGCCGGTGGCGTCCACCTTCCCCCCGACTGCCTCGAGCGACTGGTGGATGCGACCGAGTGCTCGGCCACGGGGAAGGGGCTCGGCTCGAGCGTGACCGAGATCGAGTCGTTGCTGATCCAGGTCGTGACGACCGCGTCGCTTCTGTCACGCCCGATCGACGCCGCCCTGGTCCAGGAAGCGATCGACGTGAAGTCGGGGGGCGCCGCGGCCCTCGCGCCGCGTCAGGTCGCCGTCCCCGAGATCGTCAAGGCGGTCGCCGCCTTCTTCGGGACGCGCCCCGAGGCGCTCGCGTCCCGGTCGCGTCGTCGCGACGTCCTGGTCCCGCGCCAGCTCGCGATGTACCTCGCCGATCGCTACACGAGCGCTTCCTATACCGAGATCGGTCGTGCCCTCGGCCGCGATCATCCCTCGGTCGCGAACGCGATCAAGAAGATCGAGCGGCAGATCCTCGAGAATGCCCCGGTGCGGTATCAGGTCGAGGCGCTCTCCGAGAAGATCGACGCTCTTCTGGCGGACGCGTAGCGTCCTGTCGATCGCGGGCGCGATCGACCGCTGAAGGCTCGGTCCCCAAACGCGCGCGGACAGGTCCGGGCCGTGCGCCCTCGTCCGCCCCCTCCTAGAAGTGGAGGACGAGGCCGCCACCGTACGACACGTAGTCGAGGTCCTCGACGTCGTCTCGCGGAAGCAGGTAGTCGACCCCGAGGTCGATCGCGATGTTCCTGGTCACGAAGAACTCGGCGCCGCCCCCGAAGCGAATCACCGGGCCGGTGGCGTCATCGTTCACCGAGGTGGCGGTCAGCTCGGTGCGCATCACGCCGACGCCGAACAGCGCGTAGGGCTGGAAGCGCCCCGTCGCCGCGTAGAGCTTCGCGTTCACGGTCGCCGTGATCGAATCGAGTTCGGCGACGGGATTCCCGAAGAAGAACCCTTCCACCGCGATCTCCGCCGAGTCGAGGTAGTCGAACTGGGCTTCGACCGCGACGTGGTCTCCCGCGCGATAGCCGAGGACCGCGTCGAAGCCCGCCACGTCATCGATGTCCACTTCGACGAAGCCGCCCAACTCGTCCTCGAGCTCGTTCTCCGCGACCGTGTAGGTCGCACCCATCGCGCGGACACCGAGATAGAAGCCCGGAGAAGCCATGTCGCTCGTGTCCTCGCGGGCCTCTCCGAGTGACGGTGCGCCGAGTCCGAAGAACATCAGCACGAGCGCGATGCGAAGACTGGATCGTGAGATCCGGGGGGCAGCAGCGGAGTCGGCAGGAAAGAACACGGGCGGATCCTCTTCGGAGCACGAAGCCGGGGGAGGCATGCTGATCTCGACAGGCGCAGAGGTCCGAAGCCTCGTCGACGCCCGCCCTGTCGGTTCGCAGCGACGTCCAGGCCGGCCTCCTTCGAGGGTCCGAACGCTAGGCGGTCGCGGCGCGGACTTCGGCGCGGGCCTTCTCGACCTTCGCGCGCCAGCGGGTGGGGCCCGAGAGATCGAGCTTCTTCTGGAGGTGCTCGGGCTCCTTCGAGGGCGGATCGAGGGCCGGGTCGTCGAAGCGCTGAACGATCTTGTAGAGCGTCGTGCGCTCCACGGGCGTTCGGCCGATCTCGCGGATCAGACGGCGGAACTCCTCGGGCGGCGTGTTCTCCCCGTGATCCGAGCCGGACTCGCGGCTGATCGACTCCTCCATCAGCGTCCCGCCGAAATCGTTGGCGCCCGCGCAGAGCGCCATCTGACCGAGCTTGTGGCCCATCTTGACCCAGGAGACCTGGATGTTCGTGATGTGCGGTCGCAGGAAGAGACGCGAGACCGCGATCATCCGGAGGTCCTCGTCCATCGACGGTCCCGGGCGCGACCCCATCAGGTTGTAGAGCAGGTTCCGCTCGTGGATGAACCCGAGCGGGACGAACTCGGTGAAGCCGCCGGTTTCCTTCTGGATCTCGCGGAGAAGACTCAGGTGAGCCGCGATGTGACGCTTCTCCTCGATGTGGCCGTACATGAGCGTCGAGGTCGAGCGGAGGCCGATCCCGTGGGCCGCCTTGATGATCTCGATCCAGCGCTCGGTCTTCAGCTTGTTCGGCGAGAGCTGGTCGCGGATCTCGTCGTCGAGGATCTCCGCGGCGGTCCCGGGCATCGTGCCGAGCCCCGCGTCGACCAGCCACGAGAGGTATTGGGAGAGCTCCATCCCGCTCTTCTTGTGCCCGAAGTCCATCTCCTCCGGCGAGTAGGCGTGGATGTGGAGGTCGGGGTAGACCGCCTTGATCGCCCGAAGGATGTCGCGATACGTCTGGTGGTCCTTGCCGGGATGGATGCCGCCCTGGATGCAGACCTCGGTCGCGCCACGCTCGACCGCGTCCTTGCACTTCAGGAGGATTTCTTCGTGGCTGCGGTCGAAGGCTTCGTCTTCGTCGCTGTGGCGGGCGAATCCGCAGAACGAACAACCGACGTAGCAGACGTTCGTGAAGTTGATGTTCCGACAGACGACGTAGGAGACGTCGTCGCCATTGTCCCAGGTACGAGCCAGGTCGGCGCTGGCGAGGAGCGCGTGGAAGTCCGCGCCTTGCGCAGAGAGAAGGCGTTCGGCGCCTTCTTTACTGAGTTCTTTTCCCGAGAGGGCGCCCTCCAGGAGGTCACGGACATCGGGACTCACGGCGGATGACAATTGATCGAGCATGCTAGGCGGCCTCCTCGGACTGGTCGTTTCGCTGCGCGTAGCCCTCGTCGTTGGCGTATTTTGGCAGCAGCGCCCGAATATTCGGGTCGAACATCTCGGGTCGTTCGAGGATCCAGTCCGGATAGACCGGTCCCCGCTCGAAGAGCTCGAATCCCGCACTCGAAGTGTCCTCGCGCAGCGCACGCAGCGCGGGCCAGGGAGCCTCGGGATTGATGAAGTCGACGGTCACGGGCGAAACCCCGCCCCAGTCGTCCACCCCCGCGCCCGCCAGACGCGGAAGCATGTCGGCGCCGAGATTGGGCGGCGCCTGGACGTGGACCTCGCGCGGCAGGAGCAGGCGCGCGAGGGCGACCCAGCCGATCACGCGGTCGTCGTCGAGGGGCGATGCCGCACGCATCTTCGTGCCGGGCTTCGGATGGAAGGGCTGGATGATCGCTTCCTGGATGTGGCCGTAGCGTTCGGCCAGGTCCTTGATCGCCCAGAGCGTATCGACGCGCTCGTCGTCGTTCTCGCCGATGCCGAGGAGCATCCCGCTCGTGAAGGGGATCTGGAGCTCCCCCGCTTCCTCGTGCATCTTGATCCGCGTGGCCGGCTCCTTGTCCGGCGCGTGGAAATGAGGCATCCCCTTCTGGCGCAGGCGCGTGCTCGTCGTCTCGAGCATGAGTCCCATCGACGCGTTGTAGGGTCGCAGGAGCGCCATCTCCTCCTTCGTGAGGATGCCGGCGTTCGTGTGCGGCAGCATGCCCTTCTCACACGTGATCTTGCAGGCGTCGAGGATCAGGTCCGTCGTCGTCTGCAGCCCACGGAGGGCGAGCTCCTCGCGGTAGCTCTTGTAGGCGACCTCCGGCTTGTCACCGAGGCACATGAGCGCCTCGACGCAGCCCGTCGCGACCCCGCCGCGAATGGCCTCTTCGACCTCGTCGATCGTGTAGGTGTGGGCTTCGGCGGAGTCGGGCTGCTTCGCGAACGTGCAGTAGTTGCAGCGGTTGCGACAGAGATTCGTGAGCGGGATGAAGATGTTCCGCGAAACCGTCACGCGCGTGCCGGTCTGGGCGACCTTGATCGCCCGGGCCGCTTCTGCCATGCGCTCCCGGACCGGTGCCTCGTGCAGCGAAGCGCCCAGGGCCTCGGCCTGCGCCCGGTCGAGCGGCTGGCCATCGACGACGGCACCCACCCAGGCCTCGACGTCTCCCGGGGAGGGGGACGAGGCGGACGGACGGGCGGCGGCGGCCGGATCGGCGGTCGACAAGGGCGGAGGACTCCGGGGAGGGGGGCGCGCTTCGGATCATCACACAGGGGCGTGGGGCGACGCAATTCCAGCCCCGGAACCGGAAATCCGTCGTTCGAAGCACGGAATCCATCCGATTGCCGATCCCAGGGGGAATCCCGGGGTGCGAGCGTCAAGGGCCGCAATCTGACCACCGATGAGCCGAGGGGAGCCGGGCCCTCCGCGCCCGGCCCGAACGACGACTTTTCCGGCCCCGGCGCGGGGACCGGGCAGGAAATCGATGCGCAACCCGCTCCGCAGTCTCGCCGCCCGCATCACGCTGCTCGTCTTCGCCGCGACGATCCTCTCGGCGCTCTCGGTGTCGTGGGTCTCGCTCCAGAGCCTCGACGGATTCCTGCGCCAGAAGGTCGACCAGCGATTCCCCCACGTCGCGAACCGGATCGTCCAGGAGCTCGACCATTGGTACGAGAAGCGCACCCACGAGGTCGAGGTCTTCGCTGGCAGCGCGATCCTGACCGAGTCGGCCCCGGAGCTCGGGAGCCGGGGGCGGCGCGGCGACCGCGCCCGGGACGAGGCGGAGCAGTATCTCCGCTACGTGCTCGAGAGCTTTCCGCAATTCGAACGGCTGCTGATCACGACCGAGGAGGGCGAGACCCGGCTCGAGGTCGGGGACGGCGAGCCTCTGCCCGACGACTTCCTCGCCGCCCATGCGAAGCCCGCCGAGCACACCCGGATCAGCGCGAGCTTCCGACACGATGCCCAGCTCGTGCAGATCGCGTCGGCGCCGATGCGGGACGCGGACGAGCGCACGATCGCGCGGCTCTTCGCGCTGATCGATCTCTCGCACCTCGAAGCCCTGCTGAAGAGCGGCGAGCTCGGCGACTCGGCGAACGTCTACATCGTGGATCAGGACGGACGCTTCCTGAACCCGCCCCAGGGCTTCGATGAAGACGCCACCTGGCAGGGCGCCGGCGTCGAACGCGCGCATGCGTCCTCGGTCGCGTACTACCCGAATCCGCTCGGCGAGGAAGTGATCGGGACGAGCGTCGATTTTCCGCGCTTCGACTGGACCCTCGTGATCGAACAGTCCTACGACGAAGCCTTCGCGCCGATCGTCAGCTCGATGAGCCGGGTCGCGGCGGTCAACCTCGCCATCGTCTTCGGGGTCGGCCTGCTCGCCTTCCGGATCGCGGGCTCGATCGTGAAACCCCTGCGCGCGCTCTCGGACGCCGCCTCGCGCCTCACCCACGGCGAGCGTGAAGTCGAGATCGAGGAAAACGTCCACGGGACGGAAGAAGTCGATCTCTTGACCCGGACCTTCAACGAGATGAGCCGGGGACTCGGGCGGAGCGCCCGCGAGCTCGAGGAGAACCAGCGCGAGATCGAGGAGGCGAACCAACGTCTCCTCTCGAAGAACGAGGAGCTGTCCAACATGAACCTCGTCCTCGAACAGCTCTCGATCACCGATGGCCTCACCAAGCTCCACAACCATCGCTACTTCCAGGACACGATGGCCGCCGAGTGCAAGCGGGCGTCGCGTACCGGCGATCCGCTCTGCCTCGTGCTCCTCGACGTCGACTTCTTCAAGAAGTGGAACGACCGACTCGGCCATGCCGGCGGCGACGAGATCCTGCGGCGGATGGCGGAGGTGATGCACCAGACCTGTCGCGAGACGGACCTCCTGGCTCGCTACGGCGGAGAGGAATTCGCGCTGCTCGCGATCGACACCGACCTTGCCGGCGCGACCGCTCTGGGCGAGAAGATCCGCCAGGCCGTCGAAGAGACCGACTTCGTGACGGACGTGCCGAGCGAGCGGGAGCCGCTCACGATCAGCGTCGGCGTGGCGGCGTACGCGGGAAGCCGCAAGCAACTCTTCGCGGACGCGGACTCCGCCCTCTATTCGGCGAAGGATTCGGGTCGCAACCGGGTCGTCGTCGCGCCGCCGTCCACGGACGGATCGCAGATCGATCCGAGCGAGCTCACGGACGACGACTAGCCCGCCGACGCGGCCGCGTCGAGGCGCTACGGCTTCGGAGCGGCTGGCGCGCCCCCTTCGGAAACGTGCTGTCCGAGCAGGCTGCGATGGATCCAACCGGCGGGGCCGCCGGTGACCTGAACGAGCGTCCACTCGCCCTCGGTCGCCTGCGGGATCACGGGCGTGCCCGAGGTCAGGACGGCGAGGATCCGCTGCCCGGTCGACGGGCCGGAACGCAGATTGACCCGCGTCGCATTGATCATCCGCGCGTTGCCGGCTCCGACGATCTGCTCGACCTCGTCGAGGACGCTCTCCGCGACGCGGCGCGCACGATAGACGAAGAAGAGCGCGGCACCGAAGCGACCTTCGTCGACCTGGCGCTCGGCCTCTTCCAGCTTCTGTCGGGCGCCCGCGATCTCGACGGCGCGCCAGGGTGCACGCAGGGCGGCGCGCTCGACGTGGATCCGGGTGACCGCGAGGCTCGAGACCGCGTCCGCACGACCGCTGCTCCCCGAGAGACCGGACTCGACCTCGACCAGGGCCGACTCCGCGGTTTCGAGGTCCGCCTGGAGGCGTACGATCTGGAGCGCGAGCGCCTCGGCGCGATCGGTCTCCGCCTTCCGGAAGAGGTCGGCCTTCTCGCGTTCGACCGCGACGGCTTCCGAGTCGCAGACTTCCTCGGTTCCGCCCGAAGGGCGGGAAAACAGCGAGAAGCCGGTCCCGCCGTTCGGCCCGCTGGCGCAGCCGGTCAGCGCGAGGAAGAGGAGAAGCGACGACACGATCGTCGCGCGCCGGAGAGTCGGGTGGGAAGCCATGGGTCGTCTCGCGATGGGGCGGGCCGCCGGCAGGGCCCGGTCCACGACGACCGTCGCGGCTAGCGCGCGTCGGTCGCTTCGGGCTGGTCGCGCCAGCGCCGATGGGTCCAGATCCACTGCCCGGGCGTGGCCCGGATTGCCTGTTCGAATCCGGCGGTCACCTCCTGGAGGATCCGCCGAAGGACCTCCTCGTCATCGGACTCCACGGCTGCCGTCTCAAGTGCAGGTTGGATGGTGAGCCGATGTCGGCGCCGATCGGCGGACCGCTGGGCCCAGCCGTGCACGATCGGGGCGCCCGCCCGCCGCGCGAGCTTGATCGGGGCCCGCCTCGTTGCCGCCGGCTTGCCGAAGAAGCGCACGTCGATGGATTCTCCGGGCTTCCCGCGCTGGTCGAGCAGCGCCAGAACCACTCGACCCCGCTCGAGCGCTCGCGCGAAGTGCACCCCTGCCCTCGGCCCCATCGGGATCGACGCCACGCCTTCTCCGCGGATCCGACGCAGCGCGCGCTCGAACGCGGGGCGCCCGGTGTCCCGGTAGACCGCCGCGACGGGAAGACCCACGTCCGCGAGCTTCGCCGCCGCGAGCTCCCAGCTCCCGAGGTGCGGAGCGAGGACGAGGACCCCGCCTTCCTTCGTCGCCTTGCGGGCCGCCTCGAGGTGTTCGAGGCCCTCGATCTCGACGCGTGCGAGGAGTGCGGCCCGACGGCGGCCGGCGAGCAGCAGACCTTCCGCGACGCCGAGTCCGAGGTGGACGAAGACGGCGCGGGCGATCCCCTCGATCCACGCGGGGTCACGCTCCGGAAAGGCCTGCGTCAGCTGCGCGCGAACCCGTTCGCGACGCGGGCCGCGCAGCGTCCACCACGCACGACCCAGTCCCTCGCCGAGGCGCAGGGTCGGCTCGACGCCGATCCACTCCGCCACGCGAATCGAGATCCGGATCCCCGCGTCGAGGAGACGATCGCGCGGCGGCTCCGCACCTTCCGGCGCCGCCGCCGACATCTCAGTCCCGGGAGGTCGTCGCGTCGAGGGCGTCGATCACGCTCGCGCGCAGGTCGCCCGGTGCCAGGATGTCGGTGAGCGAGCCCACCTCCTTCGCCCGCTCGACGCTGTGGATCGCGTCGAACTCCGCGGCCGTCTCCGCCTGCTTCTCGAGGGTGACCTCGCGCAGCACCGCATCGAGCGCCGCACGATTTTCCTCCGACGGATGCCGCCGCACGATCTCGGTCTTGTCCTTGACCCGCGGATCGTCGAGGGCCATCGCGCGGACCTCCCGGCTGAAGACGACCGTCGCCGCCGGCCCCCCGCCGATCACCGAGGCGTAGGAACCCTCGAGGGCCACCGCCTGCATGTCGTCGTTCAGCTCCTGGCTGAACACGACGTAGGCGCCGCCGTGGTAGCGGGAGACGACCACGAAGTAGATCGGACCCTGGAAGTTCACGACCGCCCGCGCGATCTCGGCACCGTTCTCCAGCTGGATCTTCCGAAGCGACTCGGGCGAACCGTCGAAGCCCGAGAGATTCGCCAGGACGACGACCGGGCGGTTGCCGCTCGCCGCGTTGATCGCGCGCGCGACCTTCTTCGACGACTGAGGGAAGAGCGTTCCGCCGTTCCAGGCCTCGGGACCGTCGACCGGGTGGTAGCCGTCGCGCGGCACGTTCCGGCTCTCGATGCCGATCAGCGTGATGGGCTTGCCGCCGACGTGGGCGTCCCAGACGATCGCCGTCTCGCCGCCGACCCAGGCGTTCCATCGTTCGAGGTGACCGCCGTCGGTATCGACGAGCGCGCCCATGACCGCGCGCATCGAGAACGCGCGCTTGCGCCCCGGGTTCGTCTCGTCGTCGAAGAGCTCGCCCACGGTCGCGAGTCCGTCGGCATCATCGGCCTTGATCTCCGTGTCCCCGATCGAACGATCGCGCGGATCCGACGTCGGGAAGGCTCGCGGACCGGCTTCGCCCGGAACGACGTAGCTGTAGCGATAGTGTTCGTAGAGGATCCGATAGGCCTCGGGGAGGTTTCTCGCGTAGTACTGCGCCTCGCCGTTCGGCCCCATGATCCGCTCGAAGCCACCGATCGCGACCTCGTCCTCCGCCGAGACCGCACCCGACGCTTCGAGGGCGGCGCGGCCGGTCAGCACCATCGACGCGTTGTGCGTCATGATGAGGACACCGCGGCAGTGCATCAGCATCGTCGCCAGCGCGTCCCAGTAGCTCTGCGCGCCGACGTTCACGCCCTGGACGATCACGTGGATCACGCCGCCGGCCTGGGTGAAGGTCACGATCCGGCGCACCACGCGCGCCGTCGCATCGAGGTTCTCGGTCCCGGAATCCATCGCGATCTTCGCGCCCGACGAGACCGGCACCCACTCGACCGGCACGCCGAGGGACTCCGCGAGATCGATGGCCGCGACGATCCGATCGCATTCCGGCCCTGCCAGCGCGCCCATGCCCATCGTCGGGTCCGACAGGACGAGCACGCGCGTCATCCCCTCCGGCACCTTGTCGGTCGGCGTCCGGATGACGCCGAACACGACGGCGGAGGTGTTCTGTCCGGGCGGCCGATCGGAGACGGCGGCCGCCGTCGGCTTCGCCGCCGTGGGATCGAGGTCGTACTCCTCGAACGCGCCGCTCTCGGACTCGTTCGTGAGCATCTTCACGATCTCGTAGGGGTAGATGAGGCGTCGGCGACGGGCGGCGACGACCTTGCGCTCGTACTCCTGCGCCGGCGCGAGCGGCGCATCGTGGGGCGGCCGCCAATCGATCTCGAGCTGCTCGCCGGTATCCATGAAGACGAGCTCGACGGGGACCGCGGGCGCATCGGGATTCTCCCGGTCCAGCCGGTTCAGTCGGACCAGGACCTTCTCGAGGCCGAGGTGTCGCGTCGCCGGCGCGAGTCGACGAGCGACTTCGGCGGCGACGTCCTCGTCGATGAAGACCGGCGGAGCGACCGAGAGCGAAATCCGGTTCCACTGCAGGCGGCGCCGGGGATCGTGGGTCTGCAGGATCGTGCGAAGACGGCGTGCCGCGCGGTTGAAGACGCGCTCGAAGGTCGCGAGATGGTGATAGAGCTCCCGGCCCGGCTCGGGCGATCGATCCCGAGCGTCCGCGAGCACGAAGACCCGCTCGTCTCCCGGCGCCGTGCGCGCGCGACCGTGGAAGGCGTACACCCCTTCTTCCGCCTGAAGGCGTTCGAGCTCGAAGTGCCCGTAGCGGCCGAGCCCGATCCGCATCGCGGTCTCGGGATGGAGGTCGTGATCCTCGGTCGCGAGTTCGAGCCGTCCCTCGCGCCGGATCAGGGTGCGGTAGACGTCGCCCTCCCCGTCCGGCGTGAGCAGTCCGACGGTCATGCGTGCCTCGAGGCCCCCGTCGCCCCAGTTCGACTCGAAGCTCCCCAGGGTCGCGTCCCAGTCGATCTGCGACTCGGAAGAGACGAGATATTCGAGCGCCAGGATCGGCGTGGACGGGTCGTGCTCGAGGAGCTCCGAAGCGCCGCGGACGAGCCGGTCCATCCACAGGACGGCGTCGTGGCCGGGACCGCTCGCCGCGAGGACGACGCCCTTGTCGGGATACTCGACGCAATGGATCGGCTCCCCGTCGACACGAACCGCGCGGTAGGCCTCGGGTCGCGACGGCGCGTACCGTCGCTGGACGTGCGCGGCCAGCGCGATCGCCCGGCGATTCGGATCTTCGCCTGCGATCCAGCGACCGACACGCTCGAAGACGAGACGCGGCGACGAAGCCAGCTCGAGCAGCACGTCGCCGGGCGGCGCCACGACGTCGAGCTCTGATTGAGCGAGCCACTCCTCGACGCTCCGCGAGGAACGCTTCGCACGGGCTTCGATGCCCGGCTGCTGGAAGAGCACGTAGGCGGCCTCGAGGGCAGCGTCCGCGACAGGATCCGTCACCTGCGGACGAAGTCCCGCGATCCGGTTGAGCGAGCGCGCGAGCGCATCGTCGTCCCCGAGGTCGATTCCCGCCTCGGCCACCGCCGCCGTCCGGCGAAGCACGCCGAGCATCAGCGAGAGCCGGAGCGACTTGTCCGCCTGGCAGGAGAGGATCCGGAGCAGCGCCCGACGGAGCGCATCGAGGTCTCCCAGATCCGACACACCGTAGTGTCGGAGGGCGGCGCGCACGAGCTCGAGGTAGCCCTCGTCGATCCCGCTGCCTTCGGCTTCGATCCGGCGCAGGAACATCCGTAGGCGCGCGCTGTTCGAGGGGCCGGATTCGCCGGAGATCGACGCGGAGGGGGCGCGGATCGAGAGCAGCTCGACGTCGGCGAAGGCCGCGATCTCGTGGCGGATCTCGGCGAGCTCGCGCAGGAAGCTCTCGGAGGTGCCCTCGGGCAACGGTGCCTCGAGGAAGGCGGTGAGCGACTCGGCGCGATCCGGGTTCGCGTCGTAGCCGAGGAGCACGCGTCGAACCTCGTCGCGGATTGCGTCCATGGCCGCGCGGCGAAGGCGCAGGTCCGCCTGGTCCGCGGCGAGCAGGTCGGGCGTCCCGAGCAGGCGCGTCCCGTCCTCGGTCTCCTCCGGCTGGAAGAGCAGCGCGAGCGGATCGACCTGGGACGGAAGCGAGAGTCGGCTCTTCGAGGCCTCGCCCGCGTCGTCTGCGGCGGACTCCTCGATCACGAGAATCACGTCGCCCGCGGCGACCTGCTGCCCCTTGGAGACGAGGATCTCCTTGATGGTACCGCCGACCGGCGCGTTGAAACCGATCTCCATCTTCATCGCTTCGAGCAGACCGAGCGGCTGGCCGACCTCGACCGTCTGGCCGACCTCGACCTGCACGGCGACGACGACGGCCGGCGTGCTCGAGCGGACCTGGCCGGCGGTCTGCGAGCCGAAGCGGAGCGGGTGACCGTCGACCTCGAGCCGGAGCCCGCGATCGTTCGCATCGTAGATCACGCGACGCACCCGATCGTCGATCTCGAGCCGGGTCGCGTGCGCCCCCTCTTCGCGCATCGTCGCTCCGACGGCGACGCCCTCGAGATGGACGCGGTACCGCCAGCTGCCCATCGCGAAGACCTTGAGTCGATAGCTCTGGTTGCCGTGGGTGAGGTCGATCTGCTGCCCCTCGGAGCTCGGCAGACGATCGGTCCGACCATCCGCGAAGACGCCCTTCCGCAGGGTCCTCCGGTTGCGCTGATAGGCGAGGATCGCCGCGGCGACGAGGGCGTCCTGCGCGATCTCGGGGTGGCGCTCCGCGATCGGCGGCCGCGCCGCGCCCCACCGATCGAGCCAGCGCGTGTCGACGCCACCGGCCCGGAAGTCGTCGCTCTCGAGGATCGAGAGCAGGTAGCCCTTGTTGGTCGCGCCCCCCTCGACCACCAGCTCGAAGTCGCGAAGGGCACACTCCATGCGCGCGAGCATCTCGGCGCGATCGTCGCCGACGGTGATCACCTTGCCGATCAGCGAGTCGAAGTCGTTCGAGATCACGACGTCGGTCGTGACGCCGGAGTCGACGCGGGTGTTGGGTCCGAGGGCCGGCTCGAAGAGCGCGATCCGGCCGGGCGACGGCAGGAAGCCCTCGTCCGGATCCTCGGCGCAAACACGGGCCTCGAGGGCAAGGCCGCGATTCTGACGGGGGACCTCCGCGATCGATTCGCCGCGAGCGATCCGGATCTGGAGCTCGACCAGATCGACGCCGGCGATCAGCTCGGTGATCCCGTGCTCGACCTGCAGGCGCGGGTTCACCTCGAGGAAGAAGAAGTCCTCACCGGTCAGCAGGAACTCGACCGTTCCGACGCCGCAGTAGCCGACGTGCTCGACCAGGCGGACGGCGGAGTCCTCGAGACGTGCGAGCAGCTCCGGCGCGAGACCGGGCGGCGGGGCTTCTTCGAGGACCTTCTGATGGCGACGCTGGACGGAGCAGTCGCGGCAGCCGAAGGCCCGCGCGTGTCCGTGCTTGTCCGCCGCGACCTGGACCTCGATGTGTCGCCCGCCGGTCACCATCGCTTCGACGAAGAGGGCCCCGTTGCCGAAGGCGTTCACCGCTTCGGACTGCGCCGACCGGAACGCCTCGTTGATCCCCTCGGCCTTCTCGACGATCCGGATACCGCGTCCGCCGCCACCGGCGGTCGCCTTCAGGACGACCGGGTAGCCGATCCGCGAGGCTTCCCGTTCGGCGTGGCTCTCGTCGGCGAGCTCGCCCCCGCTCCAGTCGGTGACGGGCACGCCCGCCCGCTCCGCCAGCCGCTTCGAAGTGATCTTGTCTCCGAGGGAGCGCATCGCTTCACCGGAGGGGCCGAGGAACTCGATGCCCTCGGCGGCGAGCCGGTCCACGAAGACCGCGTCCTCGGCGACGAAGCCCCAGCCCGGCCAGACCGCGTCCGCGCCGACTTCCTTGAGCGCGGCGACGACCGCGTCGTGATCGAGGTAGGCGGCGACGGCGCCCTTCGCGGACGGGAGCTCGACGGCGCGGTCGGCCTGACGCACGAAGGGCGTATCCCGATCCGGCGGCGTGAAGAGCGCGACGACTTCGAGGCCTCCGCCCTCGAGGGCACGCAGGCTCTTCGCCGTTCGAAGACATCGCACCGCGGCCTCGCCGCGATTCACGATCGCGAGTCGCTCGATCTTCCGCTGCTCGACTGCCGGCTTCTTCTGCTCGCTCATCCCACGACCTCGTTCCACTTCGCTTGCCCTTGCGCCTCTCTCGGGGTCTGGCGCATCGATTCGACTCCGCTCACACCGCCTGCTCCTCTCGCGCCGCTCCCGGAAGGCCGCGATCCACGCGGACACGCATCGGGATCCGCGCGCAGCGTCATCGCGCACGCGACGAAGCGTCCGTGGTGGGAGAGAGACAGCTCGAGTCCGCTTCGGGACCCGTCGATCAGGACGGTGGGGATCTTCGCCGCGCCCCCGGCTCGCGGATCGCCGCGGCGGCCGATCGTCACCCGCGCCTCGTCGACCCCGAGGTCTCGGGCGATCGCGAAGCACGCCAGGGTTCGGACCCGCGCAGAGGGATCGTCGTCGGACCCGGTCCGCTCGATCGCGGACACGATCGCGTCCCAGTCGGCGCCGGGGGGCACCGCGAGGACGTGGACGCGCTCGCTCGTCTCGTCGCTCCGGAGCTCGAGATGGTCGATTCCCGGCACGAGTGCCCGCGGGAGGGTGAGGTTTCCACGACGAATCGTGCGCCCGCCCTCTTCGGATTCGATCGAATCGAAGCGCGCGACCAGACGCGAAGGGGTGAACACGAAGGTGTCGTCCGCTTGTCGCGCGAGCTTGTACGCCGCTTCCTTCGCCGCCCAATGGGCCCAGCGCCGGAGGTGGGGACTGGGATCCTTGGCGATCGAACGCCGCTCCGCCGGATCGAAGACGCGCTCGTCGAAACGAGGGCGGAAGGTCTCCGGACGCGTGTCGGGATCCTCGAGATCGACGACGTCGTTGCCGATCATCGGGCCTCTCCAGCCGCTGCGGCGGAGGCGGACTCGCCCCTGGCCTCGAAATGCGCCGCTTCCATGTTCATCAGCTGGCGGACGATCTGTTGCGCGAGGTCGCGGGATCGCCGCACGCCCTTCGCGTCGCTCTTCGGCTCGATGCATGCGAGGCTCACGTCGAGGGTGTCGCCCCTGGCAGGGAAGTCGCCCCAGGTTTCCTGCTGGCGCCCGCGCATGTACACGCAGAGCACGCGGCACTGCGGATGCGCCCCGACGATCCGGCCGACCCCCCAGGCGGCCGAGGATTCCTCGACACGCCCGGACCGACTGCGTCCGGCTTCCGGGAAGATCAGCGCCGTCTCGCCGCGCTCCATCAGGTGCTTCACGCGTTCGAGCACGTCACCGACGTCCTCGCGGGCGCCACCGCGGGTGATCGGGATGCACTTGGCCACATAGATGAGCGCACGCGCGATCCAGGTCTTCCCGAAGTTCGTACGCTCCGGCGTGTTCCAGGGCAGCTCGTCCGGATGCGTGAGCCAATAGCCGGGGCCACCGAAAGCCCAGGCGATCAAGAACGAATCCACCAGGGTCAGGTGGTTCGCGCAAACCAGGATCGGTCCGTCGGACTGTGCGCGCAGCGCTCGATAGCGCGCGCGCACGGCCTCGACGTCCTCGATCCGGTAGCGGAACCAGAAGCGCATGATGAGGACGGACGCGCCGATCCAGATCGGCCCCGCGAGAATGCTCACGAGCCGTTGGCGCGCGTGGCGCTGGATCATCCCGGAGTTCGCTCCGGGCTGCTCGTCCGCCGTCATCTGGCAACGGATTCCCGTCCGACCGGGGTCGGACTAGAGCTTCCCCGAAATCAGGTTCACCGCGTCACCCACGGTGTTCACCTGGTCGACGTCCTCGTCGGCGATCTCGATGTCGAAGTCGTCTTCGAACGCGATCACGACGTCGACGAGTCGCGCCGAGTTCACCTTGAGATCCTCGAGGATGTTGGTCTCCATCCCGACGTTCGCCAGCGCGCCCTCGTCCTTCACCCAGGGCGTGAGAATCTTGACGACCCGTTCCATCACTTCCGACTGTTCCATCGAACTCCACTCCTCGTTCACGGTCGGCCCGCGTCTGCGGACCTCCGAATCGAATTCAAGTTGTCCGGGCGGTCGCGCCGCCCTATCGCGTCACGCCTTGTAACGCTTGAAGACCAGGCACGCGTTGACGTCGCCGAAGCCGAAGCCCGCCTTGACGAGCACGTCGAGGTCCGGCTTCTCGAGCAGCTCGTGCGGAATCGAAGCCGCGTGGGGCTCGATCTCCGGATGCACGTCCTCGCAGTTGATCGAGGGATGCACGAAGCCCTTCTGGACCATCAGGATCGAGGCGACGGACTCGAGACCTCCGGCGGCGCCCAGGCCATGACCGATCATGCTCTTGGTGGACGTGATCGGCGGCAAGGTCCCGGGTTCGCGCTCGAGCGCCCGCGCCCAGGAGCCGACCTCCTTGGGATCCGCGCCGGTCGCCGTCAGGTGCCCGTTGATCGCGTCGACCTCCGACGGAGCGACGCCGGCGTCGGCGAGCGCCTGGGAGATGCAGCGCTGGACGCTCGTCGGATTCGGCGCCGTCATGCTGCCACCCATGCGATGGCCACCGCAGTTGACACCACCGCCGGCGAGCTCGGCGCGAATCGTCGCGCCACGCGCCAGCGCGCTCTCGAGGCTCTCGATCAGGACGACGCCCGATCCGGAGCCGGGGATGAAGCCGCCGGCGCTCGCGGACAGCGGCCGCGACGCCTTCTCCGGCTCGTCGTTCGAGCCGCGATTCAGCACGCGCATCGAGTCGAAGCCCGACCAGATGTAGTGGCTCGCCGCTTCGGCGCCGCCGCAGAGCATCCGCTCCGCGAGACCCGCTCGGATCCGCTCCATGCCCATCGCCAGCGCTTCGGTCCCGGTCGAGCAGGCCGACGAGTTGGTGGTCACTTGATTGCCCAGCGCGAGCTGGCCGGAAAGGCGCGCGCTGATTCCGCTCGCCATGACCTGCTCGACGCAGGTCGAGCCCATGCGTCGAATCTTCTTCGCGTCGGTGAGCGGCACGACCTTCTCGGCGATCGTGTCCATTCCGCCGATGCCGGTCCCGAGGATCGCGCCGGTGTCCCAGTCGACCTCGTCCGAGTCGTGGGCCGGGCGTTCGAAGCCTGCGTCCTTCCAGGCTTCGAGGGCGGCGAGGCTCGCGTACCGGTGGTTCATGTTCATCGCGAGGAGCTCCTCCTCGCTGAACGTCTTCTCACAGAGCGCGTCGACGCCTTCGGGCGAACCGGCGACGGTGCAGCCGAACTTCGCCTCGATCATCGATTCCTGGCTCTTGAGCCCGGATCGACCCTCGCGAAGCGCCTCTTCGTAGGCGGGCACGCCGACGCCGTTCGGCGCGACGACGCCGATCCCCGTGATCACGACTCGTCTCTTCTCGGCAGCGCTCATCTCGGCACTCCCATCCCCGACACCTCGCCGGAACAGACGACGGTTCCGTCGTCGAGCTTCATCTCGAATTCGGCGCGCAGCTTCTTGCGTCGCCAGAACTTCTTCTTTCCGTAGGTCGTCACGCGATCCCCGGGCTTCACCTGGCCGGCGAAGTCGACGGCGCAGTCGGTGAAGATCGTGAGCAGCTTGTCGACCTCGCCGCGCCCGGACTCCCTTGCTACGAGCGCGATCCCGAAGGCGACGACGACCGCCTGCGCTGCAGTCTCGGTCAGGATCACACCGGGTGTGATCGGGTTGCCCGGGAAGTGACCCCGATAGAAGTCGGCGTCCTCGCGGAACGTGTAGGTCGCCACGATGTGCTCGTCGTCGAGCTCGACGATCTCGTCGATGAACCGGAAGGGCTCCTGCTGGGGAACCATGTCCAGCACTTCTTTCGCCGTGAGCTCGACCCCGGCGCTCTCCGCCCGAACAGGCGCTTCACCCACCGTACATGCCCCCGTTCACGTGCAGCACGGAGCCGTGGACGTAGCTGCCGCGCGTCGCGAGGAACGCAACGACGTCGGCGATCTCGGCGGCGTCGGCGACGCGGCCGAGCGGAACCTTCGCGAGGATCTGCTGCTGGATCTCGTCCGGCAGCTCCTCGGTCATCTCGGTCTCGACGAAGCCCGGCGCGACCGAGTTCACGAGGATCTCACGGCCCTGCAGCTCCTGGGTCAGCGACTTCGTGAACGCGTCGAGCCCCGCCTTCACCATCGTGTACGGGATCTGCCCGGCGTTGCCCGTGTGGCCGACGACGCTCGTGATGTTGATGATGCGACCCGTCCCCTTGCGCATCATGAAGCGACGCAGGACGAGCTTGGTCAGATACCACGTACCGCGCGCGACGCTCGCGACCTTGTCGTATTCGTCGAGCTTCATCGAGAGCATCGGCGCGTTGATGTTGAAGCCGGCGTTGTTCACGAGCACGTCGATCCGTCCCGCGACCTCCTTCAGCTCCTTGATCATCGCGTCGATCGATTCACCGTCCGCGAGGTCGGCCTTGATCGTGAAGGAGCCGTCGAGCTCCGCGGAGAGCTTCTTGGCGCCTTCCTCGGACGAGCGGTAGTGAATGCCTACCCGGAAGCCTTCGGCGGCGAGGGCGCGGGCGCAGGCGGTTCCGATCCCCGTCCCCGCACCGGTGACGAGCGCGACGGGTCGTTCGTCTTCACTCATCTTTCCATCCTCCCGCCGCGGGAGTGCTCGCTCTTCTCGGGATAGTCCGGGTAGTCGATGTCCCGGAAGAGACCGACGCGGGCGCCCTTCACCGTGTAGATCTCCTCGTCGTCGATCAGGACGCTCGCGTCGCCGACGACCATCGAGGCCCCCGCGTTCTTGAGCTCCGTGTAGCGCTTGACCTTGACCTCGTACCGCATGACCGAGTCGTGGGGCCGGATCTGTCCGAAGAACTCGACCTCACCGCAGCCGAGAGCGCGTCCGGCGCCGACGCCGCCCCGCCAGTTGCAGTAGAAGCCGAGCAGCTGCCACACGCCGTCGAGGCCGAGGCAGCCGGGCTGGACCGGGTCTCCGAGGAAGTGGCAGTGGAAGAACCAGTCGTCGAGACGTACGTCGCGGCTCGCGCTGATCGTGCCCTTGCTCTTCTCGCCGGTGATCGACTCGATCCGGTCGACCATCAACATGGGCGGCACCGGCAGGCGCGCGCGGAAGCCCTCCGGCGGGTCCTTGATCAGCCGGCCATAGGCGAAGCCCAGGAGGTCCTCCTGGCCGAAATGGTCGCGGCTCTTGAACTCTTCGTGCGTCAACATATGGGTCTCGCGCGGCGCACTAGGCCGCGACGTCCTCCTCGAATCGCATCAGATAGCTTCCCCACGTCAGTCCGGAACCCACGCCCACGACACAGATATCGTCGTTCGCGGTCCACCGCTCCCAGCGTTGCGAAATCACGCTGGCCGAGCCGGCCCCGGCGGTATTGCCGATTTCGGCGCAGTTCGAGTGGTGGAGCTGATCGGGAATGTCGCAGCGCTTGCAGACGGACTCGAGCATGCGCAGGTTCGCCTGGTGTCCGACGAAGTGGAACTTGCGCGCGTCGTCCTGGACCGCGTCCCAGGTCGCCTTGTAGAGATCCCCGGTCTTGCGGATCGCGAAGGTCTGGACCGTGCGGCCTTCCTGGTTGAAATGGCCGAGTCGCGGAACGACGACCTTGTCGTTGCCGCCCGGGTCGGAGCGGAGGCGTTGGTCGATGAGCCGCGCCTTGCCCCGATGTTTCGTCGACAGCACCGCGGCCACGGCGCCGTCCCCCCAGAGCACTGCGCTCGCGCGATCTTCGTAGTGGACCGTTCCGGTCATCGGCTCCGCGCAGACGAGCAACACGTAGTCCGGCAGCTTCGCCTCGTCCATCATCGAGAGCATGTAGACACCCGCGATGAACGAGGAGCAGGCCGAATTGACGTCGAGGGCGGCCGCTTCGATGCCGAGCTCCCGGCCGATGTTGCACGCCTCCGCCGGCGACACCGTGTTGGGCGCACAGCCTCCGCCGACCAGCAGACCGACGTCGGCCGCCGCGACGCCCGCACGTTCGAGCGCGAGCTCGGCGGCACGGGCCCCCATCCCCGCATTCGAGACCTCCGCCACCTCGACCGCCTGGCGTACGTCGGCATTCCGCGTCTCCCGGATGTAGTCCAGGGGAAGCGAAGTTCGTCGCGAACGAATCCCCGTCCGCTCGAGGATCCACTCGTCGGTCGTACCGATGTCGAGTTCCTCGAGGAACTGGTTCGTGATCTCGTTGTCGGGATTGAAGTGTCCCAATCCGAGGAGGTTCAAGCTCAAAGCCCTGCCCTCGAGGCGCGTTCGTTCAAATCTGCGCGTCGCACTCCGCGAACCGGCCAGAGAGCGCCGCTTCACGAGCATGAGACACGTTGAAACCTTCCGTTCTCGGCTTCGAGGAGCGGTCGAAGCCACCCCGTCGCCGAGCGCCCGCAGGCGACTACTTAGTCGATCCGGAGATGTGCTCACCGCCATCGACGCGAATCAGCTCACCGTTGATCCAGCTCGCCTCGGCCTGCGAGAGGAGATAGATCACACCGGCGATGTCCTCGGGCGTCGTCAAGCGACCGCCCGGATTGCGCAGCCGCGCCTGGCTCTTGAGCTGGTCGCTGCCGGGAATCGCCCGGAGCGCCGGCGTGTCCGTGACGCCCGCCTGGATGATGTTGCAGCGAACGCCGTAGGGCGCGAACTCGATCGCGATCGAACGCGCGAGGGATTCGAGGCTGACCTTCGCGGCGGAGACCGCGGCGTAGCCCTTCCAGGCCACCTCGTTGCCTTCGCTGGTCATGCCGAAGATCCGCGTGTCGGGGGCGAAGAGGCCCTTCGAGAAGAGCTCCTGGGTCCAGCCCAGCAGACTCGTGCCCATCGCGAGGATGGTCCGCCCGAAGTCCTCTTCGTCGAGATAGGACGTGTCGGGGTACTTCGGCTGGCTGACCAGCGGGTGGAGTCCGTCCTCACCGGCCTCGAAGAGCTCGTCGGCGATCTCGGTCAGCTTCTCGGCATCGACGCCGAGGCGCTTCGCCAGCTCGGGGCCCGCCGTGCGCGCGTCGACCTTCTCGGGCGCGATCAGCTTGAGGTTGCCGAAGGCGATCGAATGGAGGAGGACCCGGACCTTGCCGTCGGGACCGATCGTCTCCGCGATGGACTCGATCGTCTCGGAGCGCTTGTCGGCGGCGATCGCATCGGCGTTCCAGGTGTGGAACCCGAGCCCGCGCGCTTCGGCCTCCGCGGCGATCTCGTCGAAGTGGGGCTGGATGTCCTTCATCGCGCCGCGTCGGTCACGATGGACGATCAGCATGTTGAGGCCGCCGCGCACCAGGCGCTTCGCGGTCGCGAGACCGAAGCCACTCGATCCGCCGAGGATCAGTCCCCACTCGTTGCTCGGGAAGTCTGCTCCGGATTCGTTCGTGCCCAACTCGATTCCCCTTCAACCCGGACCACCCACGCGGGGGCTCCGGTCGTCCTCTGCGATTTCGTCGGGCTGCGCTCGAGTCGAACGTCCGTCCACTCCCTTCCCGGTATGGGAGGAGAGGAGAAGACCCGACACCTCGGGACGCAGCTTTCTGGGGGCTAAAACCAACCCACGCGATCCGGTCGACCTGACCGGCCACGGCCACGCCGCTGGGGAAGCGACGGGTCGCGGAGGCATGGAGACGGCTTGCTGCGACACGGAATCCGGTCTGAACGAGCCCGGTAAAGGGTCGGTTCCGATCGGGATTTCCGAATTCCCGAAGAGTAGCGAGGGATCGCGATCCGAAGTGCAAATGTCTCGCAAAACTTGTGCAGCAAGGCGCTGAGCGGGAATAGTGACTCATGGTCAAGCCAGCCGCCAGCGCTCCGCCGGACCGTCGGTTCGGCGAGTCAGATCGATTCGGGTCGAAAAACGCCCAACTCGAGGCTTCGAACGATGTCCGGCAGCGCCCCGACCTCGGCCGACTCCAGTGCGACCCCTTCGGGGAAGGCGTCCGACAGGCGGCGGAAGTAGGGACGGTCCCGACGCGCGTCGACGATCACCACCAGGCCGCGATCGGTCTCGCTCCGGATCAGGCGGCCCGCCATCTGCTTGAGGTGCAGGAGCATCCGCCCGAGGGCAGCGCGGCGGAACGGATCCTCGCCCATCGCCCGAAGCCGGTCATCCCGGCGCCGACGAAGCTCCGTCGGCACGTCGAAGGGGAGCTTCTCGATCACGACCGCCTGCAGATCCTCGCCGCGCACGTCGATGCCCTGCCAGAATCGCCGCGCCCCGAGCAGCACCGCCCCACCCTTCGCCTTGCGGAAACGGTCGACGAGCGCGCCCGGATCGTCGCTCGCCCGTCGCGGGAGGAGGACCTCGATCCCCTCGCCCTCGAGGAGCTGGCTCAGGCGATCCGCCGTGTCGCGCATGCGCGCGAGGCTCGTGAAGAGGCCGAGGGTCCGACCGCCCATCGCGCGAGCCAGCGTCGCCAGCGTCTGGGCGGTCTCCTCGACCAGGTCGCCGGCGAGCGCCGGATCGTGCTCGATCGCCACGACCCGCATCGCCTCGGCGTACGGGAAGGGTGAACCGACCGCGCGGCTCCAGCTCTCCGGCACGTCGTTTCCAGCGAGCCCGACTTCACCGAGGGCGGCGTGATCGTCACCGCCGACGAAGAGCGTCGCCGACACCACGGCAAGCCCCTCGAGCTTCTCGAGGAACTCCTCCCGGAACGCCTCACCCGGCGCGACCGGCCGGAGCACGAGGGACCAGCGATCGTAGGGGCTCTCGAGACCCTCGAAGGCCGCCACATAGTCGTCGTTCTCGGGCGCGAAGGCCACGCGGAGTCCATGGGCGGCGCCGACCAACGCCTCGACGTGGGCCGTGATCGAGCGCTCCGCTTCTTCCTCGGCGTCGAGATCTCGCTGGGGGCCCGTCGGAAGCCCGTCCCGATCCTCCCCGGACACGAGCCGCTTGGCCGGACCCGTGCGACTCGCATGGGCGGCGATCGCGTCGAGCCGCCGCGCGGCGGCCTCGGCCACCTGCCCCGCCCCCCGGAATCGACGGGCCGCTTCCGCCGAGAGCTCGACGCCCCCGAACGCATCCGCGCCTTCGGCCATCGTCCGCCCGAGCCCGATCAGCTCGAGCATCAGATCGCGCCGGTTCTGCCGGAGCGAGGCTTCTTCGTTCTTCGATTCGGGCTGCGCCACGAGGCCCGTCGTCGCATACCGTCGCTGGCCGCGCCGAACCGGGGCGCCGAAGAGCTCGTCGAGCCGCTCGGCCACGTCTTCCGGACGCACGCGGATGGCGTAGACCTCCTCCGCGACCCCGCCGACCTCGTGCCCCTCGTCCATCACCACGTGCGCGAAGGCGGGGTAGTCCGGCGGCCAACGGAGCAGCAGATCGTGGTTCGCGACGACGAGGTGGGCCTTCGCCAGGGAGCGCCGATGTCGGCCGAAGGGACAGCGACGCTCGTGGGCGCACTGCTCCCGGGAGCACTGGTCCGATCGAACGGCCACGCTCGCGCGCAGCAGCTCGCGCAAGCGCGGATGCCTTCGCAGGAGCGCCGCGGGCAACGTGCCGATCTCGCCGTTCGGCCGGATCCGCGCGCACGCCTCGAGGAGCGCGTAGTCCTCGCGGAGATCGTCGAGGAGCGCCGGGTCCGAGGCCTCGCCGAGCGCGGCGCTCAAGCGCCGCTCGCAGACGTAGTTCGCGCGGCCCTTGATCGAGAGCGCACGCAGGGACGGGTGGCCCAGGAAGCGCGCCGCGGCGGCGATGTCCTTCCGTAGGAGCTGGTCCTGGAGGAGCTTCGTCCGCGTCGAGAGGACGACCGGCTCCTTGGCGCCGGCCGCAGCCCGCGCGATCGCGAACGGAATCGCGACCGCGAGATAGGCGAGCGACTTCCCGACCCCTGTCCCACCCTCGAGCTTCGCGATTCCACCGTCGGCGAACACGTGGAAGAACTCGCGAGCGAGGGTCAGCTGCTCTTCCCGCACGCGGTAGCCCGGGAAGTGACGCCGCCCGCGCGCCTCGTCCGAGAGCGCCTCGAGGATCGCCTCGAGCTCGAAGGGCACCGGCACCTCGCCGCTCGCCCCGATCTCCAGGAAGCGCCCGTCGGCCTGCGAGCCGGGGGGCGCGGGCCGGACGCCCGCTGCGTCTTGCGTTGCACCCGTGGCGAATCGCTCGAAGTCGAACGCCTCTTCGTCGTCGCCGACGACGAAGAGATCGTCGGCCTCGCCGTCGGCGAGCTCGCTCGCGGCGCCTTCCAGCAGCCCGCGCCACGGGGAGCTCGGGAGATGACGCGCGAGGATCCGTCGCGCCTCGGAATAACGTGCGACACCCAGGATCGCGCCCCGCGCGAGCCGACCGACGAGGGTGGCGGCATCCAGCGCGTCCTCGAAGGCCCGATGACGCTCCTCGCGATCGAGCATCGAGCGCACGAAGGTCTCGAGCCGGAGATCCCCCGCGTCGGGATGGGTGAGCGCGAGGATCGCCTGCGTATCCAGGAAGCGTGCGCTGCCGAGACCGGAGTCGACCTCCTTGCGCAGGAAGGCCCGCTCGAACTCCGCTTGATGAGCCACGAGCGTTCGGCCGGCGAGCGCCTCGCGAACGCGCTCGCGCAGCTGGATCATCCGCGGCGCCGACTCGACGTCGGCGTCCACGAGACCGGTCAGTCGACTCACCAGTGGCGGGATCGGCCGCGACGGGCGGACCAGGCTCGCCCCGACGCCGACGGTCGCCTCGTCGGGATCGAGGAGCAGGAGCCCGATCTCGATGATCTCCGCCGAACGACTCTCGGGCAGCCCCGTCGTCTCGAGATCCACGAACGCGACCGGACCGATCTCGGACAGCCACGACTGCAACGCAGCCAGGTCGAGCCCGAGATCCTCCGGATTCCGCCGCTCGATCTCGAAGCTCATTCCCTCACCCGGCCTGGCGTCGATCGGAGACCGTTCGAAGCCAAGGCGCCCGCTCTAACTGGACGTCGCCATAGGGGCAAGGCGCGACGAACGCGCCTTGGCGCCCCCCGGCTAGACATAGATCCCGCCGGCGTACTCGCGGTCCTGACGGATCTCGACGTTGATCAGAGCGGGCAGTCCCGAAGCCGCGGCGCGTTCGAGCGCGGGCCGCAGCTGATCCGGCTCGGTCACGTACTCCCCGTGACCGCCCAGGGCTTCGACGACCTTGTCGTAGCGCGTGCGGTTCAGCAACACGCCTTCGAGACGATCCCAGCCGTAGATCGCGCCCTGGGGTCGCATCATCTGTCCCCAGGCGCCGTCGTTGCCGACGATGCCGATGATCGGGAGGCCGAAGCGGACGGCGGTGTCGTACTCCATCCCGTTGAAGCCGAAGGAGCCATCGCCGTACATGATCACGACCGGGCGCTCCGGGTGGGCGAGCTTCGCGGCGAGCGCGAAGGGCATCCCGACGCCGAGCGTCCCGAGCGGCCCGGGATCCATCCAGGCGCCTTCGCTCTTGACGGGGATGATCTTCGCGGAGGTCGCGACGATGTCGCCGCCGTCGCCGATCACGATCGGGTCGTTCCCTCCGACGGAAAGGGTGTCGAGCCAGTCCCGCACCTCACGACACATGCGCTGGGGGTCGATCGGAACCTCGTCGCTGTTCAGCGCGGCCTGGACCTTCGCCTCGGCCTTGTTCTCGATCTCGCGGAGCTCGTCGCGCCAGCCCGTGAAGTCGAGCTTCGCGCCCTGCGTCTCGATCTCCGCCGAGAGCGCCTCAAACGTGCACGCCAGATTTCCGACGAGCGGGACGTCGGCCTGGCGGTTCTGACCGATCAGCGTCGCGTCCATGTCGAGCTGGATGATCTTCGTGTCCGCCGGGATCGTCTGGCCGAAGCGCATCCGGAAGTCGAGGAGCGTGCCCGCGAGGATGATCAGGTCGATCTTCTGGAGCGCATCGCGTCGCGAGCGGTTCAGGAACTCGGGCGAGTCCGGCGGAACCGTGCCGCGACCCATGCCGTTCGTGTAGGTGGGCATGTGCGTGTCGGAAATGAACTGATTCATCGCCTCGGACGCGTACGACCACTTCACGCTCGTCCCGGCCATCAGCATCGGCCGCTCGGCCTGTGCGAGGAGCTCGACCGCCTTCGTGACCTCGTCCTTGTCGGGGGAGAGACGCGGCGGGTTCGTCCGGATTTTCGGGATCGTGACCTCTTCCTCGACGCCCCCCATGAAGATGTCCATCGGGATCTCGAGGTAGGCCGGGCCGGGGATGCCGGAGACGGCGTGGCGGATGGCGAGCTCGATGTATTCCGGGATCCGCTTCGATTCGTAGACCGCGTCGCAGTACTTCGTGATCGGGCGGACGACGCCGAGGTGGTCCATCTCCTGGAGCGAGCCCCGGCGGAGGTTCTCGAAGGGCCCCTGACCGCCGAAGACCAGGATCGGAGAGTTGGCGCGCCAGGCGTTCGCGATTCCCGTCACGCCGTCGGTCACGCCGGGGCCGGCCGTGATCGCCGCGACGCCGATCGACCCGGGATTGCAGCGCGCCCAGGAGTCGGCGGCGTGGACTGCGGCCTGCTCGTGCCGCACGTCGACGATCTTGATCCCCTCGTCGATGCAGCCGTCGTAGAGGGGCATGATGTGTCCCCCGGAAAGAGTGAAGACGACTTCGACGCCGGCCTCCTTGAGCGCCTTGGCCGCGAGCTTTCCGCCGTGAAGGGACATGTTGGGACTCCGACTCGGCCGGGCTTCGTCCACGGAAGCATGGAGAGGACGAGCGCCGAGCGATTGGGAACGGGTTGCGGGGCGAACGGCCCGCTGCACCCTCGCAGATGGCCGGATCCGCACGATATCACCGGGCCCGAGGCCGGGCCAAGCGAGTGCCGGCGTCCACCGACCGTGAAACGCAGGACTCCGGGTTTCGCAATCGGTCGCAGGAACCGCGACCCGCGAGCGTGTCACGCGAGCGGGACCCGAACCAAAAGGGCCGGTGGATGCTTCCGCATCCACCGGCCCTTCGATTCGCAGGCGGCGATCCACGCCGCGCCGGCGTTCCCTAGCGAACGACGAACTGCGCGCGGCGGTTCAGCTGCCACGCGGTCTCGCCGGTGCCGTTCACGGCCGGGCGGGCCTCGCCGTAGCTCACGACGCTCATCTGGCCGTTCGGAACGCCCAGGTTGTAGAGGTAGGAGCGGACCGCATTCGCGCGGCGCTCGCCGAGGGCGACGTTGTACTCCTCGGATCCACGCTCGTCGCAGTGGCCCTCGATCGTGACCGAGGCGCCGGACTCGCGAAGCGCGTCCGCCGCGCCCTCGAGGACGTCCGCGAACTCGGGCTTGATCGTCGATTCGTCGAGATCGAAGTAGACCGGCGAGATCGAGATGTTCGCCGCGGAGATCGTCGTGTCCTGGACGGGGGCCGGCGGAGGCGGCGCGGGCGCCTCCGTGAACTCGCTGGTGTCCGGCTCTTCCTCGACCGGCGCGTCGTCGGTCGCGCAGGCGCCCACGAAGGCAACCATGGCCAGGCAGAGGAAGGGGATCAGCCGCTTCTGGGTCGAGGTGGAAATTCGCATCATGACTCGGTCGTTGCCTCCGCGACGAACATCCGCCGACGCCATGCGTCCTAACCGGGGGCGGCTCATCGCTCTTCTATATGCATGTTTGGTCTTCGAGGGCTGGCCTCGAAGCCCGCCAAACGGCAGCGGGGGGTCCAGGTCCGGAGCAGCCGCGACTCCCTCGAGCGACATCGAAGACGCTCCGGGAACCGCGCTGGTTCCGCCGATTCGGATCACACGGGCGTCCGAACCGAAGGAGATAATGGGGATTCCCGCGGGCCCGTGCAAGCTTCCGAGTGAGACCCGGCGACCGGCAAACGACCTGCTCGACTCGACTTCCGTGTGACCCCCGACACGAAGGCGTCGCGCCTACCAATCGCTCCGGGCGAGCGCTTCCCGGACCGCCTCGGGGTCCAGCCAGAAATGGAAATCTTCGCGCACGTCCACGAAACGGATCGTGCCGCCCGCGTCCAGCAGGAGCGTGGTGGGGTGGGGGACCCCCTGCTCGATGGCCTCCGGCTCCTGTTTGAGGATCCCGAGTGTGCTGATCAACTCACTTCTGGGATCGGCGAGGAAGAGGATCCGGTTCGCCAGACCGAGCTCGTCGATGAAGAGCCGGCTGCGTTCGTTGATCTGCGACTCCGCCATGACCCACACGATCCTCAGGTCCGGCGTCTCCTCGAATGCCTTCCGCAGCTCGACGAGCCGCGCCTTCGTGAAGGGTCACCAGTCGACCGAGCGTTCGAAGGTCAGTAGGACACGATGCCCCAGGAGGTCTTCCCGGGTGAAGGCCCGGCCCTGGAGATCGTGGAGCGTGAGCGGCGGCAACGTCTGACCGACGGCGAGCTCGCTCACGAGGTCCGCCCGCACCCGGTTCTCCGGTCCGCGCGCCATGCCCTCCACCGAAGGCAGGAGGAAGTTCAGCACGAGCAGTCCGCCGATCGCGAGGCTCGCGAGTCCGCGCAGGATCATGCGCTTTCTCCTTCGGGTACCGGTCCGCGGAGACAGCTCTCGGCGACGGTGGGTTTGGTCCAGATCAGAGCGAGGGCGATCAGCAGGAAGCCCGTGACCTCCCCGCGTAGCGCCTCGCCGGCGAATTCGTAGTAGTCGCCGATGATCCAGGCGACGAGTCGGATCACCGCCATCAATACCAGCGCGACGATCGTCATCGTCCCGACCGAGCGCGACGCCCACGGATCCCGTGCGGCCCCGATCAAGCCACCGGACCAGCCGACGAGCGCGCAGCCGGCGAAGGCGACGAAGTAGTGACCGATGGGACCGGTCGTCACCAGCGGCGTCGAATGCGGTCGCTGATAGAGAAAGAAGGAGAGGATCAGCGCCATCCCGAACAGGAAGAACGCGATCCCCAGCGATCCCATCAGCACGCGGTAGAGGCGCACACGATTCATCGCCCGGTATGATACCGCGCAACGAGCACAGGAACTCCCGTCTGGTGGTGAACGACCCCGATCAAAGCAAGACCGAAGCGCCTCCGCCGTCGAACGACGGTACGAAGCCCGAGACGACGCTGCTCCTGCTGCGCTTCAGCGGCGATCTGACCACGAAGGCCGACGCCACGCGACGCCGGATGACGTCGCGCCTCGTCGAGAACCTGCGCACCAGCCTCAAGAGCAGCGGCCGCGCAGGAAAGGTCGTGAAGGAGCGGAATCGCCTCTTCGTCTCCCTGGAGACGACCCACGATCCGACGCTCCCGGACGACGACGCCATGGCCGCGCGCTTCTCCCGGGTATTCGGAATCCAGTCCGTCTCGATCACCCACGCGATCCCGTGGTCCGACCAGGACGAAGTGGTGCGCGAGGGTGAGGCCTTCGGCGCGCCCTATGTCCGGAATCGGAGCTTCGCGATCCGCGCGCGTCGGGTCGGCGAGAAGAGCAGCATCCCGATCAGCACGACCGCCGTCGAGCGCGCGCTCGGCGCAGCACTCCTGCCGCTCGCGACCCGCGTCGATCTGGGAAACCCCGAAGCCGTCGTCTTCGTCGAGATCGATCCCGATCAGGCCTACTACTTCTCCGCGAAGGAGCCGGGCGTCGGCGGCCTCCCCCTCGGAACGGAGGGCCGCGCCGTCAGCCTCCTCTCCGGGGGCTTCGACTCCCCCGTCGCCTCCTGGCGGCTGCTCCGCCGCGGCGTCGCCCTCGACTACGTGTTCTGCAACCTCGGTGGCCGACAGCACGAGCTCGAGACGCTGCAGATCGCGAAGTGCCTCGCCGACCGCTGGCAGGCGGGGACGCGCCCGCGCTTCCACTCGGTCGACTTCGACCCGGTCAGCCGCGAGATCCAGGAGAAGGTCACGACCCGCTACTGGCAGATCATCCTCAAGCGGCTGATGTTGCGCGCCGCGGAGGCCGTCGCGGCGCGCTGGGAAGCCTCCGCGATCGTGACCGGCGAGGCGATCGGACAGGTCTCCTCCCAGACGCTGCAGAATCTCTCCGTGATCGAAGCCGGCGCGCAGCTTCCGATCCTTCGACCGCTCGTCGGCAACAACAAGGAAGAGATCATCGCGGAAGCCCGACGCGTGGGGACCCACGACCTGTCGGCCAAGGTCGGGGAGTACTGCGCGATCGTCCCGTCCAGGCCGGCGACCCATGCGCGTCTCGAGGACATCCTCGAGGAAGAGGCCAAGCTCGATCCGGGCGTGCTCGAAGAGGCCCTCGCCTCGCGCACCCACTACGGGCTCACCGAGGTCGACCTGGCGGCGTGGGACGCGGAGGCGCTGTCGGCCCGTGAGATCGGCCCGGCGGACACGGTGATCGACCTCCGGCCGAAGGCGGCGTATGCGACCTGGCACTACCCCGACGCGCTCTTCCTCGACTTTCCGAACGCGCTCCGCGCCTACGCATCGTTCGACCCCGCCCAGAGCTACGTGCTCTACTGCGAATTCGGGCTGAAGAGCGCGCACCTCGCCGATCTCATGCGACGCCAGGGGCTGAAGGCGAGCCACGTCTCGGGCGGGCTCCGCGAAGTGCGCCGCATGGCCGAGGCGCGAACGACCTAGCGTTCCGCGGCCTCGGCTTCGGCCGCGGAATCGAGACACGCCTCGCAGACACAGCTCGCCCCGCCGTCCCGTTCGGTCGCGCGCTTCGTGATCGAATCCGGGAAGACCCGCGAGACGCACCAGCAGGGCTCGTCGACGTCCTCCCCCTGCGCCCGCCGCTCCATCACGCAGGCGTTCGGTCCACCGCAGAGCACGCAGCGACTGCGGTCGATCTCGAGATCGACGATCTTGCGCGGCAAGGGGATTCCTCCACGGGATCGGGCCCCGGAACGTCGAGAATACCTCGGGATCAGCGCCGCTTCGCGGCCTCCATCTCCCGCAGCAGCTCGCGGCGCTCCTCGACGCTCATCTCGCGCAGGCGCTTCATCTGCTCGCGCGCCTCCTGGCGTTCGGCCTCGGACATATCGCGCCAGCGTCGGCGATTGCGTTCGAAGCGCTCGATCTCCCCCGATCGGCCCTGGATCATCGCCTCGAGCTCGTCGACGAAGGCCTTCCGTTCCGCCGGTTCGAGGTCGTCGATCCCACGAAGCCGCTGCCGGAGCGCCTTCCGTTCCTCCGCCGGGAGCGTCGCGGCGGCGCGCAGCAGCGCCAGGCGCTCGATCGGCGAGAACTCGGGCAGCGCCCGCTCGAGGGCGCGCATCCGCCGCCCCGCGCGGCGTCGTTCGCGCGGGGACGCATCCTCCAAGCGCTTCCGGACCTCCGCGCGCATCGCGCGCCGCTCCACCGGCGTCGCCTTCTGCCAGCGCTCGATCATGTTCGCGCGGTCGGGTCGCGCCGTCGGCGCCGTTTCCTCGGACCCCGCCGCGGCGGCGACCGTGAGCGCGAAGAACCCGGCCAGCAGGAAGGTGACCGCCCACGCGCGTACGAGGCGCCTTCGCTCCGTCGCGCTCATCCTCGCTCCCCCTCTTCGCGGCTCGCCATGAAGTCGAGCAGGTCGAGCTCCGAAATCACGGGCAGGTCCGCGTTGTCGACCCCCGGCACGAAGTCCGGACCCTCGCCGTAGCCGAGGGCGATCGCGAGCTCGGGGTCGAAATCCGGATCTCCGTCTTCCAGGCCGAAGGGATCGACCGCCTCGGGCGTCGCGACGACGACCCCCTCCCGGACAGGCGATTGGGGGCGCTGCACGATCTCCGAAGGTGCCGAGGCCGTGTCGGCGGACTCGCTCGGCATGATCGCGAAGTAGAGCATCAGCGCCGCGGCGGCCGTACCCGCGAGCAGCGGAACGGCCGGATGCCGCCACGGCGCGCGCCAGCCGTCGAGCTGGACGACGCCGGAAGCCTCGCTTCCCGTCCTCTCCCTCAGGCGTTCGAGACCGTCGGCGATCGCGGCCTCCCCGAGCGGAACACGCCCGAGATCCGCGAGGGCGTCGTCGATCGTCGCGAAGGCCGTCCGGCGCTCCACCGCGGCGGGATCGCTCGCGAGCAGGGCGTCGAGCTCCGTCCTCTCCCGGGGCTCGAGCGCATCGTCCCGCTCCGCGGACAGGAGCGCATCCAGGCGTTCTTCGGTCGAGTTCGAATCGCTCATCGCGACCCCTCCGTCATGGGCGTGTCGGGCGCTTCGGTCGCCGGGCTCGAAGCGGCCATGCGATCCGCGAGGGTCGCACGGGCGCGGTGGATCAACGCCTTCACCGACTGGGGCGATGCCTCCAGCACCTCGGCGATCTCCGCGTACGAGTGGCCTTCCACCGCCGCGAGCCAGAGCGCGGTCCGCTGGCGCTCGGGGAGCACCGCGAGCTCCGCCTCGATGCGGCTCCGTTCGCGGCGGGCGTGGGCGAGATCGTCCACGGCGTTCCCGCCGGAGACCAGGGTGAGGGCGGGACGCTCGTCGTCTTCGCGCGCCGGCGCGTCCGTACTCACGTGGGTCGCCTTGTTGCGGGCCCGATCGAGCTCGTTGAGCGCGAGATTCCGGGCGATGCGGAAGAGCCAGGTCGAGAAGCGGGCGTCCGCCTCGTAGCGATCGCGCGCGCCGTGCACCCGGACGAAGGTCTCCTGCATCAGTTCTTCCGCCGTCGCTCGTTCGCGCACCATCCGCTCCAGGAAACGGAGAACGGGCCCCGCCCACCTCCGGTACAGGGCGGAGAGGGCTTCCTCGTCCCCGTTCCGGAACGCGATCATCAGCCGGGCGTCCGGATCAAGGGTCTGCATTCCACCTCCGCACGGGGGATGAAACCGTCGACGAACGGGAAGGTTGCGCCGGGAGGCGAGATCGGACGCCCTTCAGGCGCCCTCGAGCTCCGCCAGGAAGCCGAGCACCTCGCGCTCGAAGACGTCGGGCTGCTCGATGTTCACGATGTGCCCCGCGTCCGGAACGACGACGTGGCGCGCGTTCTGGAGCTTCGCGCTCATGACCTCGCCCGCCCGGCGATAGGGCTTGTCGTCCTCGCCGACGAGGACCAGCGCAGGCACCGCGATGTCGGCGAGCTCGTCGATGACGGGCGGAATCGTGGCCGAGATCTCGCGGCCGAACCGGGCGATCCCCGGAACGGACTGGGCGATGATCGCCTTCGCCGCGGCCTGCGCGGCGGGGAGCTCGGGCTTGCTTCCGATACAGGTGATGCCCGCGCGGCCGTTCACGAAGTCCTCGAAGCCCCGGGTCTCCAGGAAGCTCGCGGTCCGCTCGACCTGCGCAGCCCAGCCCTCGGCGGCCTCGGGGTTCTTGAAGCCCGGGCCGGAGCCGACGAGCACGAGGGCGGCCACGCGATCCGGGAAGCGCGCCGCGAAGTGGAGACTCGCGAGTCCGCCGAAGCTGTGTCCCGTCGCCACGAAGGGTGCATCCGGGGTCGTCGCGTCGGCGATGGCCGCGAGGTCGGTCATCACGTTTTCGAGGGACCACGTCGGATCGTTCTGGGGGGCGGGCGAATCGCCGTGGCCGCGCTGGTCCCAGAGGACGACGGGATGGCCGGCCGCGACGAGGGCGCCGACCTGTCCACGCCAGTTCTCGTGCGTCGTGCAGAAGGCGCACGAGATGATCACCGTCGTCTTCGACTCGCCCTCGGGCCGATGGTGTTCGTAGTAGAGGGTGTTGCCCTCGGCAGTCGTCACGAAGGACAAGGTCGTTCCTCTTCGTCTGGAGTGAATCCGGGCGCCTGGCTTCGACGCGCCTAACGAATCTCGATCATCATCGGCGGCACGAGCACCGGGCTCCCGGTCGGCAGCCCTTCGACCGCCTCCGCCAGCTGGGCCAGGGGCGCCGGCCACTCGAAGGTCGGCGCGACGGCGCGGATCGACGCAGAGGAGAACGCGCGCATCAGCTGCTCGGAGAGCGTCGGCGGCTTCGGGTACGGGATCAGCAGGACGTCGTCGTCGGGATCGAGGCCGATCTCGACCTTCGCACGCCGCGCCGCGGTGTAGAGACCGCCGACCTCGTCGACGAGCCCGGCATCGAAGGCCTGCCGTCCGCTCCAGACCCGCCCCTGCGCGACCTTGCCGACCGCGTCGATCGAGAGCCCGCGGCCGTCCGCGACCCGGGTCAGGAAGAGCTGGTAGGTGTCGGAGACCGAGGTCTGCAGCCGCGCCAGGGCCGCCGGCGAGAGCTTCTCGCTCGAGAGGAGGAAGTCCGCGTGCCTGCCGCGGGTGAGCGACTCGACGCCGACCTCGAGCTTCTCGAAGAGGCCGCCGACCACCGGCCGGATCGCGAAGACACCGATCGAGCCCGTGAGCGTGCCGGGATCCGCGATGATCGCGTCGGCGGCGCTCGCCACGTAGTAGCCGCCCGAAGCGGCGACGTCGGACATCGACACGACGACCGGCGTCCCGAGCTCCCGCGCCCGGATGATCGCCCGCCAGATGATCTCGCTGGCGAGGGCGGAGCCGCCGGGACTGTCGATCCGCAGCAGGATGGCGTCGATCTCGGGGTCCTCGGCCGCGTCGAGGATCGCGCGGGACACGGTCTCCGACGCGAAGACCGTGTCGGTCGAGAGGGGGGAATCGTTGGCCTCGCCCTGGAGGACGGTGCCGACGCCGAAGATGAGGGCGACGCTCGCCTCGGGCTCGAAACCGATCGTCGCCGGATCGACTCGCGCGTAGTCGACGTCGTCGAGCAGTGCTCCGCCCTCCCGTTCGAGCAGCTCGTCGAGATGGACCTCGCCGTCGATCAGTCCGAGCGCCTCGAGCTCCTGGCTCCGGACCGGGCCCCGGTCGATCGCCGCTTCGACGGCGGCGACCGGAAGATTCCGCCCTTCCGCGAGGGCCGACACGAAGCGCGCCCAGGCATCGTCGAGGAGCGAGTTCGCCATCTCTCGAGCGTCGTCGGACATCGTCCGCTCGGCGTAGACCTCGACCGCGCTCTTGTACCGGCCGGCCCGCGCCACGTCGAAATCGATGCCGAGCTTCTCCCAGAGCCCGCCGAGATAGATGTACTCGGCGGCGAGACCGACCAGGGGAATCGCCGAGCCCGGCGCCACGAAGATCTCGTCCGCCGCGCTCGCCACATAGAGCTCCTTGTTCGCCAGGAAGCCCTGGATCTCGAGATGGGCCACGACCCGCTTGCCGCTCTCCCGCACGCGGATGGCCGCCGCGCGGATCTCGTCCGCCTTGCCCCACCCGATCGCGAGGGACTCGATCCGGAGCACCACGGTCTCGATCCGCGAATCCCGTTCCGCTCGGGTGAAGAGCCCGAGCAGGCTCAGGAGCGGCTGGGTCGAGTCCCCGGCCAGACGCGCGAGCGGATTGGGGCCGGGGGTATCGACGTACTCCCCGCCGATCTCGATCAAGAGCGTGGTGCCGTCCTCGACCTCCACCGCCGTTCCGCCGCCCAGCGAACACGCGAGGGGGGTGGCGATCAGGAATAGAAGGAAGAACGCAGGCACCGAGCGAAGAGAGAAAGCCGTCTGCATGCGGCGAGGGTATCAGAGGCGCTCCGCCGGGCGCGAAACGCCGGTCCCGAACCGACGGAGCGCACGCCCCTCGAGACGAAGGCGGCTAGCCCGCGAGACCCAGCTTCCCGTCGAGGGTCGACGCGAAGAGCTTCGAGATCCCTGCCCCCTGCGCGCGCGTCGGCTTCCCGATCTTGACGCTCATCCCCATGCTCATGGTCGAGAGCGTGTGCGCGCCCTGGCTGATCGAAGTGACCACGACCACCGGCAGGTCCGCCACCTCCCCCTCTTCCTCCAGGGAGACCCGCATCAGGAACCGGGCGCCGACCTCCGCCGCAAAGGGGGTCGGCACGAAAAACCCGGCGGGCTGGATGTTCGAGACGACGGAGTCGAGCAGATGCTCCCGGTTCCGGTACTCGACGACGAGGCGGGTGGGGCGCTCCCTCGAGTCCCCACCGCCCATCGCCCGGAGGCCGGCCTGCCGGGACTTCGCGAAGGAGTTCCCGATCTGGCCCTTCAGGTCGAGCCAGCGCTGGTATTCCAGCGGCGTCACGCCCGCGCCGAGACGCTTGCGCTCCAGGCTGCCGAATTCCCGCATGAGCGGCATCAGTTGCTGCACTTTCGTCCGGTCCCGCATCCTCGACCCATCGGCAGATCGGGATCCCCGCCGAAGGGAGATCCCCGGCGGGTGCCCTCGAAGCGCCGCGGACGAGCCGCCCCGATTCCGTTAGATTCGCGGCATGAGTCACGACCATTTCCGATTCCTGCCTCATCACATCTCCCCGGACGATCCCGGAGATGACCCCATCGTCTTCGCCTTCAAGGGCCGAGACCTGCTGGTCACCGAGGACGGCACCCTCCCGGATCTCGGCAAGATCGACGCCGCGGGCTACGAGGCCGTCCGGCGCCAATACCTGGGCTCCCTCGAGGGTCGGCACTGCTTCTCCGCCGAGCTCGCCGACGACGCGCAGCCGGCGGGCGGCCTGCGCTTCTCGAACCTGCACATGCTCTACGGCTCCCTCGACGAGGCGACCCACGCGGTCGCGGGCCGCGCCGTCCAGATCGTCGAATGGGACAAGACCCACCAGTTCTGCGGCGCGTGCGCGGAACCGACCGTCGTGTCCGAGATGGATCGCTCGCGCTCCTGTCCGTCCTGCCAGATCCCGATGTACCCGCGGCTCTCGCCGGCGATGATCGTGGCGGTCGAGCGCGGTGACGAGATCCTCCTCGGGCGCTCGCCGCATTTTCCGGAAGGCATCATGAGCGTGCTCGCCGGCTTCGTCGAGCCCGGCGAGAGCGCCGAGGACGCCGTCAAGCGCGAGGTCTACGAGGAGACGAAGATCCTCGTGAAGAACGTGCAGTACTACTCGAGTCAGGCCTGGCCCTTCCCCAACTCGCTGATGCTCGGCTTCCGCGCCGAGTACGAAGCGGGCGAGATCGAAGTCGATGGCGTCGAGGTCGTCGCGGCGGAATGGTTCAGGGCGAAGGACATGCCGAACTTCTTCCCGGGTCGCGTGAGCATCAGCCAATGGCTGATCCACGACTTCCTCGAGCGGAACGGCGTGAATCCGCCGAAGTAGTCGATGGTCGAGACGCGCCCTTCGATCTGTCGCTTCTGCCATGCGAACTGCGGGATTCTCGTCGACGTCGAGGAGGGGCGGCCGGTTCGGGTGACCGGGGACCGCGCGAACCCGGCCTATCACGGCTTCACCTGTGCGAAGGGCCGGTCCCTCCCGGATCAGCACGCGCATCCGGACCGTCTGCTCGCGTCCCAGAAGCGCGGCGTCGACGGGACCTACTCGTCGATCTCGAGCGATCGAGCGATGGACGAGATCGCGCGCCGCGTCCGTGAGATCGTCGATCAGCACGGACCGCGGTCGGTGGCCCTCTACCCCGGCACGTACTCGGGGCCGCACCCGGCGTCGATCCCGTCCGGTGTCGGCTGGATGATCGGCCTCGGCTCGCGGATGGTCTTCACCTCCGCCGCGATCGATCAACCGGGCAAGCACGTGGCGAACGCGATCCACGGTCGCTGGCTCGGCGGCTCCCATGTCTTCGACGAATCCGACGTCTGGCTCCTCGTCGGGAACAACCCGCTGATCTCGATGTCCGGCGGGATCCCACCGTCGAACCCCGGCCGCCGCCTGCGCGAGGCGAAAGCGCGCGGGATGAAGCTGATCGTGATCGATCCGCGCAAGACCGAGGTCGCCCGCTTCGCCGACCTCCACCTCCAGCCGAAGGCCGGGGAGGATCCGACGGTCCTCTCGGCGATGCTCCACCTGATCCTGCGCGAGCACCGCTACGACGAGGCCTTCTGCGAAGCGCACGTCGCCGGACTCGACGCCCTCGCCGAACGCGTCGCGGACTTCGACCCCGAATACGCCGCCGAGCGCGCGGGGCTCACCGTCGACGAGATCGTCGCTGCCGCCCGGATGTTCGCCGGGGCCCCTCGCGAGGGCGAGACGCCTCGCGGCTGCGGCGTCGCGGGGACGGGGCCCAACATGGCGCCTCACGGCAACCTGACCGAGTACCTGCTGCTCGCGCTGAACACGGTCTGCGGACGCTGGCGCAAGGAGGGCGAGGTCGTCCCGAATCCCGGCGCACTCCTCCCCGAAGCGCAGGCGAAAGCGCAGGCGCTTCCGCCCCGCGCCGGCTGGGGCAAGGGCGAGCACCTGCTCTCGCGGGACCTGTCGAACTCCGCCGCCGGACTCCCGACCGGCGCGCTGGCCGACGAGATCCTCTACCGGGGCGAAGGCCGGATCCGCGCCCTCTTCTGTATCGGCAGCAACCCCGTCTCGGCCTGGCCCGATCAGCTCAAGACGATCGAGGCGATGGAGTCGCTCGACCTGCTCGTGACCCTCGACATGAAGATGTCCGCCACCTCCCGCTTCGCCGACTACGTGATCGCCCCGAAGCTCTCCCTCGAAGTCCCGGGCATCTCGGTCTCGAGCGAAGCCATCGAGCAGACCTACGTCGCCCATGGCTATCCCGAGCCCTACGCCCAGTACACCCCTGCGATCGTCGACCCGCCCGAAGGCGCCGACGTGATCGAGGAGTGGGAGTTCTTCTACGGCCTCTCGAAGCGCATGGGCATCGACCTCGTCGCCTATCCGATCCGCGCCGAAACCGGTGCCCTGCGCGGTCGGCGTGAAGCCTTCGCCTTCGACATGGAGCAGAAGCCCACGACCGACGAGGTCCTCGACGGACTGATGAACGGCTCGCGCATCCCGCTCGACCGTGTCCGCGCCGAGCCCCACGGCGCGATCTTCGACGACGTCGAGATCCGGGTGGCCCCCGCCGATCCGGATTGCGAGGACCGCCTCGACGTCGGGAACGTGGACATGATGAGCGAGCTCGCCGACGTTCGAGACGAGAATCCCGCCGGCGAGGCCGCCTATCCCTTCCGGCTGATCTCGCGGCGACTCCCGAACGTCTACAACTCGAGCGGCCGGGACATCGATCGTCTGAACGGGCGGAAGCCGTGGAACCCCGCGTTCCTCCACCCGGACGACGTCGCGCGTCTCGGCCTCGCGAAGGGCGATCTCGTCGAGATCCGCTCCCCGCGCGCTTCGATCATCGGGATCGTCGAGCCGGCCCGGGACGTCCGGCCCGGGGTGGTCTCGATGGCGCATTGCTTCGGAGAGACCCCGACGGAAGAGGAGGCGGTCGACGATGCGGCCCGCGCGCTCGGCGCGAACACGAGCCGGCTCGTCGACAACGAGGACGTGTTCGATCCACATACGGGCATCCCGCGCATGAGCGCGATCCCCGTCGCAGTGGAGCGCCACGGGTGAGCCTGCGCCCTGCGATCCTCCTCAGCCTCGCGTTCCTCGCCCTCGCCTTCACCGGCGTCGCCTGTTCGACCCTCCCCGGCCGTTCCGAGTCCCGCGGAGCGGACACGCGCCACCGCTACGCCCTGGCCGGCGACGAAGGGCCCGTCGTGGTCTTTGAGAACGGCCTCGGCAACTCGATGCGCGTCTGGACCCCGGTCTTCGAGCCGGTCTCGGGCTTCGCGCGCGCCTTCGCCTACGACCGGGCCGGCGTCGGCGGAAGCCGCTCCGAGACGGCGACCCGGGACGGCGCGACGATCGTGCGCGAGCTCCGCGCGCTGCTCCAGTCCCTCGAGCTCGAGCCGCCCTACGTCCTCGTGGGCCACTCCCTGGGCGGCCAGTTCGTCGAGCTCTACGCGCGGACCCATCCCGAGGAGGTCGCGGCCGTCGTCTTCGTCGACGCGCGGCACGCGGAGTTCGGAACCCGGTGTCTCGAGGCGCAGGCGGAGCGGTGCGCCGTTCCCTGGTACGCGCGGCTGCTCATGCCGAGCGGACCGCGGGCCGAGCTCGATGCCGCCGATGCGACGACCCGGGCGATTCGCGACGCGGGCCCCTTTCCGCCGATTCCGGTTCGCGTACTGACCGGCCGAGGGCAGCCACCCGAGATGCCGAACCTGCGGCGCGCCTGGGCCGAGTCCCAGGCGGATCTCGTGCGGCTCTCGCCGCTGGGCACGCAGGAGATCTGCGAAGACTGCGGCCACTACGTCCAACGCGACGCGCCGGAGCGGGTGATCGGCGCGATCCGGGCCCTCGTCGAATGATCCGTCGGGCGCTCGCCACGCTCACGCTCGCGGCGACCCTGCTCGTCCCCCTCGCCACCGCCGCCGCGACCTGCCCCCCTCCGCCCGGCTTCGAGGCGGCGCTCGCCCGCGCGATTCCCGAAATCGTCTCGGGTCGGCTCGACAACGGCCTCCGCTTCGTCCTCGTTCCCCGGGCGCACGATCCGGCGCTGTCGATTCGCGTCGCCTATGACGTGGGCGCGCGCGACGAGGCGATTGGACGCGAGGGCGTCGCCCACCTCTTCGAGCACATGATGTTCAAGGGCGGCGGACGTGTCCCCGACGGCGGTCATTTCCGCGTGATTCGCGACGTCGGCGGCTACACGAACGCGATCACCGACTACGACACGACCCAGTACTGGCAGAACGTCCCGCGCGCCGCCCTCGAACGAACGCTCTTCCTCGAAGCCGAACGAATGCGCGGGCTCCGGCTGAGCGAAGCGAACCTCGCGAACCAGCGCGCGGCGATCCGCGAAGAAGGCCTGGGGCTCGAAAACCAGCCCTATGTGAACGCGGCCCTCGCCTTCGGGCTCTCGCTCTTCGAGGGCACGCCCTACGCCCACAGTCCGCTGGGCACGCCGGAATCCCTCGCCTCGATGAGCGCCCCGGAGGCCGAGGCGTTCCAACGGCAGTGGTACGCCCCCTCGAACGCCGTCGTCGTCCTCGTCGGCGGCTTCGAGACCGAGGAGGCGCGCGCGATCCTCGAACGGACCCTCGGTGCCGTCCCCGCGCGTCCGGCGCCGCCCGAACGCGAGCGTTCGACGCTCGAGGGAACGCCGCGCAACGTCGTCGCGGAGGACCCCCTCGCCCCCTTCCCCATTCTGGCGACCGTCTGGAACGGCGTCGCCGCGGACGATCCCGACCTTCCGGCCATCGCCGTCCTCGACGACGTCCTGCTCGGCCATCCGGACGCCCGCCTCGTCCGCACGCTCACCCGGGACAACGCCCTCGAAGCGTTCTCGCTTCCGCTCGCGTTCCGCGACCTCGGCCTGTTGGCCTGGGCCTTCGTCCCCCGGACCTTCGTTTCGACGGCGACGCTGCGTGCGCGCATCCAAGAAGAGACCCGACGACTGCTCGATCGACCGCCGGACTCGGAGGAGACCTGCCACTCGGTGCAGCGGGTGCTCCGCGCGCGCCTCGCCCTCGTCGCGGATGCGGAAGGCGTCGGGGCCGCGCTCGCCCGCGCCGCGCTCTTCCAGGGCGATCCACGCGCCTTCGAGCAGGAGCTGTCCGCGATCGCACGGGTCGAGCCGGACCAGCTCGCGCGCGTGGCCGAACGGGTCTTCGAAGGACCGATGCACACGCTCGAAGTGGAGCCCGTCGGCCTCATGCGCTTCGTGAAGCGCCTGCTCGAGTGGCTGCCCGATGGCGTCGGCGCCTCGCTCGAGGGGACGCTCCTTTGATCCGCGGACGGGGGCGGTCTCGGGCAGCGTCGAGCGTCGTCTCGCTGCTCGTTGCGTGTGTGCGACCTCCGACGCCCGTCGAGCCCACGGCGCCGATCGTCGACATCGACCTCGCACCCCGTTGCCTCGAGATCGCGGATCTCCCGACCCTCTCGCGCGACCTTGGCGAGCGCGTGCCGACCGAGCTCGCGGCGCACATGCCATCGCCGGAGGGCGACGCGGCGATCTGGGTCGACGCCGACACCGCGTCGCCTTTCGCGCGGATCGCGATCGGCGTCCCCTGGCCCCGCGTCGAAGCGGACGACGCCGCGATCGCGGGACTCCTGCTCTCGGAAGGCTGGACCGCGCGAGATCCGGAAGGATTCCGGGCGCGCGCCGCCCGACGCGGGGCGCAGGTGCGCGTCGACACGACCGGGGATCGTCTCTGGCTCGCGGCTTCGGCACCCACGACGGAGGCGGCCGTACTGACCGATCTCCTCGACGAAGTCGTCGCGTTCGCCTCCGTGGACGAGGAAACCTTCGCCCATGCACGTCGACGCGCGCGCCTCGCCCGCCTGGCGGCCGCCGCCCTTCCTGCGACGGTCGCGCGTGATCGCCTCGATCGACTGAGAAGCGATCCGGCCAAGGGCGCCGCGAAGCCGCCCCGCGACCGGGCCGCGCTGCGAGCGACCCTGCGCACCCGATTCGTCGAGGCGCTCGATCGCACCCTCGTCTTCCAGGGATTCGCGAAGGACCGGGTCGCGGCGCTCGGTGAGTGGACCCGGGCTCGCGCCGGGTCGGCTCCCGACCGAGCCGACCCGGCGGAGCGCGTCGCGAGGGAGAGCGAAGGCGCCCTCGATCTCGCGCCGACCGACGTCCTCGTCGTCGGCCGAAGAGGCGCGCCCCAGGTCGAAATCCTCCTGGCGATTCCGAACGCGCCGGGCGGGCGCGACGATGCGCCGCTCCTCGAGGTCCTCGCGAGCGCCGTCGGCGGCAACGTCGGGGGCCGACTCTTCGCCGATCTGCGCGAGCGCCAGGGACTCGTCTACACGATCGATGCCGCACAGGATCCCGACGGTCTCTTCTTCGTCACGACCCGCGCCCGCGCCCCGCGCGTACCCGCCGTCGTCGCCGGTGTCGAAGCCCATCTCCGCGCCCTCGTCGACGTTCCCTTCCTCGACTGCGAGGTCGCGACCCTCGCGCAGCGGATGCGCGGTGAAGATCTGCTCGAACGTGCGGACGCGGACGCTCGCTATGCCGCGCTCCGCACGTGGCTCTCGCACCGGAGACGTCCGGCGGGGGTCGAGCTCCCCGCCCACCCGATCGGGTCGATCACGTCCGAGGCCCTCCGCGCCGTCGCCCATCGACACCTGAACGAAGCCCCGATCGTCGTGCTGGTCGGCGACGCCGATGCGATCGAGCGAGCCTTCGAGACCGTCGCGCCGGAACGCCGGCTCCGGACGATCGATGACGAGGGGCGGATCGACTGAGGCGAACGGCTTCGCCTAACGGTCGCGCCCCGTGCAGTCGATCCCGTCGAGGAAGGCGAGCGCCGTCTCGGAGACCGGATCGCCCTCCAGACTCATCGAGACGAGGATGCGTTGGTGGTTCTGGCCCGCGACCTCGTGGCGCTTCGAGGCCGGCGCGAGCGGCGAGACGACCTCGTAGAGCCGGTTCGACTGTCGCTCGAAGGTCGGTCCCTCGCCCTCCGCCGTCAGCAGGAGCGCCGGCGGCGTCGGCGGGTCGACGTTCGTCACGACCGAGGCCCGGGCCTCCCAATCGCCTTCGCCCCCGAAACGCTGCTCGAAGTAGGCGCGGCTCGCTCCCGCCTCGTAGGTCGCTTCGTCGGCCAGGTCGTAGCCCGCGCCGCTCACGAGGACGAGACCGCAGAGCCCGCGGCGATCCGTGCCGTGACGCGCGAGAGGCGCATCGTCGAGGCCGACGCGCGCGGCAAGCCAGGCGCCTGCCGAATGCCCGCCGAGGGCGATCGCCTCCGGGTCTCCGCCGTAGCGAGCGACGTTCTCGCGCGCCCAGGCGACCGCCGCCGCGACGTCGTCGACCTGAGCGGACCAGTCGACGCCGGGTTGCAGGCGATAGCTCGGCACGACGACGCCATAACCGCGCGCGGCGTAGAAGCGACCCAGGTTCCGGATCGGTTCGACCCCGAACGCGCCGAGGCGACGATCGCCGTGGGTCCAGCCGCCGCCGTGCACGAAGACGAGCGTCGGCCAGCCGGTCCTGCCTTCGGCGGGGAGGAAGAGATCGAGACGATGCTTCTCGTCGTCGAAGTCCGCGCCATCGCGATAGGCGAGGTCGAGCCGGACCCGCTCGCTCGGCCAGTCGGCCCCGCGATAGGCCATCGCCGCGCCCAGGGTCTCGCGCTGGGCCGCACAGCCCGTCAGGACGAGCAGACCCGCGACGACCAGCAGGACCGTCGAAGCGTTCTTTACCGTCACCTTCACCGCCACCGTCGCGGACGCCCCCATCTCAGACGCCCGGGATCGTGAACTGGACCGAGCCGACGGCGGCCTCGAAGTCGCGGACGAAGCGATCGAAGTAGTACTCCTCGGGCGCCATGAACTCGAAGCGGTAGAGCCAGTCACCCACCGGACAGCCGTATTCGAGGGTCCGCTTCTCGAGGCCGATCGCATTGCGGTGGCGGTAGTCGAGGCGGAAGCAGGTCTGGCCGCCGATCGTCGCCGGCCGATTCGACACGACCTCGAAGTTCCCGGTCCCGTCGTCGAGGCGACGACTGTCGAGGGAGATCTCGGAGATCTCCTGGACGGTGAGCGACCCGGCCGTGTTCCGGCCCGTCCCCTTCACGATCGCGCTCTTCGGGAAGCGCCGGACCCAGAACTCCTCGAGCTCGCTGCCGTGGACCGTGAAGAAGAAATAGCCGCCGACCGGCGCATAGTAGGACGACATCCAGCCCATCGGCATGTTCATGCGGATCTGCACGGGGGTCATGTCGAAGGGGCGCGGCGTCGTCTCGTCGATCGGCACCCAGGGCGGCGCACAGGCCATGAGCGAGAGGAGCACCACGAGGAGCGTCCCCAGGGCGAGCCCGCGCGCGATCGTTCCCGAAATCAGCCGGCCCATCATCGGCCTCCTTCCGAGAGCTCCCGGATGTAGCTCTCGACGTATCCCCGATCCTTGGCATTCGGATCCATCCGCAGGTAGCGACGGAAGCGGTCGAGCGCCTGCTTCGAATCCTCGTCGCTCCGACTCGTCCCGTTCGTCTTGTAGTAGGACATCGCCAGCTCGCGAACCGCCACTGCGCTCTCTCGATCCCGGCGAAGCGCTTCCTCGAAGGCCTCGCGGACCTGCGTGATCGAGGGCGTCGGTCGGTTCGGGATCGGCTTCGTTCGTTGCCCCGAGAGTGCGCGCCCCAGCAGGATCCAGGGCTTCGGGTCCCGCGTGTCGCTCTCGGTCGCGCGACGCGCCGTCTTCTCGGCGGAGAGGAAGAGCCCGGCCGCCAGCTCGAGCTCCGCCTGGCGGATCGTGACGGGATGGATTCGCCGCTCGAAGGCGGACGGATCGAGGAGCGGCGAACGCGTCGCCTGCTGGTCCGGATACTTCGTCTGGATCAGCGTCTTCATGCCCTGGACGCGCGCGACCACCGGGGCCGGCGGCACGAAGGGCACCCAGCCCCAGACGCCCTGCGCGTGGACCTCGCCGATATAGGCGATCGTCGTCTCGTAGAGGCGCGGCGTGTCGCCGACGGCGTAGCCGGCCTCGTCGAGAAACTCGAGACCGCGCTCGTCCGCGATCGTCTCGATCGTGTGGTGGAAGTTGACGGCGCTCGTCATCTGCGCGGCCTGCACGAGAAGCTTCGCGTTTCCGCCGCCCTCGACCATCGACGAGCCCACCCCGATCCACGCCATCGTGTCCGCGTTGCGTCGCTTCTCCCGCTTCGCCCGCAGCGCGTTCCGGTTCACGATGTGCGCCATCTCGCGGGTCAGCATCGTGGCGAGCATCGTCTCGTCGGTCATCTGCGCGAGCAACGCCGTGTGGATGTAGATCACGCCGTTCGCGAACGAGTAGCCGTCGATGTTGATGTCGGAGATCACCTCGATCCGCGGCTCGAGTCCCGCCTGCTTCATGCGGGCCGGGGTCGAGCGTTCGAGGACCTGCGCCAGGTAGGCGTCGACCGCGGCGTTCTCGAAGTGGAGGCCGGCGGATTCGATCTCGTACTGGATCGCCCGTGACTCCTTCCAGAGCGCCTGCTCGTCGGGATCGAGCTGCATGGTCGTCCGGTCGGCTCCCATCGGCGGGAGCGGCGGCGTCGCGCAACCGCCGGCGCCGAGCAGGACGAGCACGGCGAGAGAGAGAAGACCCCGTCGCGCCCTCATCGTTCGATCCCCTTGAGCGCCAGCTCGACCAGCGCCTTGTTGCCCGCCGGATCCCGCAGGTCCGCCAGCGGCATCGAGACCTTGTTGAAGAAGAGGATGTCCCCGGTCCGGGCTTCGACGAGAGCGACGAAGAGCTCCGCCGGCGTGGCTCCCGGACCGCCGTAGGCTCCGGTCACGAGGGTCGCCGCCGCTCCGACCGCCACCAGCGCCTGGCGCTCGCCGGTCGGCACGTAGTCCGTCGCGATCATCAGCACGTACGCGTCCGCACGCGTTCCGTCGAGGAGCACGCTCGACTTCGGCCCGAGCGTGTAGTCGAAGCGCTCCATCTGCGCGGGGAAGAGCTGCGTCATGTCATAGGTGTGCCGAAGGATCGATTCCTTCGCGGACTCCCAGAGGAGCCACGCCTGTTCGCCGTCGCTGACCGCAGGCTTCGCGTTCGGGTTCTCGACGCCCAACCGGAAATCCGGTCGCGGCGGATGGGTTCCCGCGTAGGGGACGAAGGTCTTGCCCGCGCGCTCGACGATCTCGCGCACCGCCGTCTGGGCGTGCTCGTTGGCCGCGTCGCTCCAGTCCTGCACTTCTTCTTCGATGTCACCGGAGGACATCGAGTAGACCGAGACGAGCGGCGGGATCAGCGTGATGCGGTCGAGATCGGCGAAGCGCACGCCGTAGTTCGCGGGCCCGCGATAGGGCGGCGGAACGGCGCAGGCGGCGGTCGACAGGACGACCAGGCACACGCCGAGCATTGCGCCCCGGGCGCTTCTCGTGCGGATTCGGATGGGCAAAGCGCAGGCTCTCCTCGAGCAACCGGGCCCGGGGGGCGTGGGACACGCGGTGTGCGACGACTATAGGGCAGTCGTCGCGCAAAGGATGCGCGAGGGCGGCGGGGCGGCGGGGCGGCGATCGATGGGGAGGGCCGCGGGCGCGCGATCGGTTCCGCGCGATCGCGCGCCGCGGAGCCGGACTCGGGGCGTCCCGTCGATCAGGCCGCGGCGATCATCCGGCCGAGCCGTCGCAGATGATGCGTCGAGCCTCCGAGGATCAGCTCGATGTGGCGGGCGTGGACGTAGTAGCGGTGGACGGGGTACTCGCGGTCGACCCCGATCCCGCCGTGGATGTGCTGGGCGGCGAAGGTCACGCGGAAGCCCGCCTCGCTCGCGAGGTGTTTGGCAATCGCGACCTCTTCGTCGGCCTCGCGACCGACGGCGATCCGCCAGGCCACCTCGAGCGCGGAGAGCCGCACGGTCTGCGTGTCGATGTACGCGTCGCTCTCGCGATGGGACACCGATTGGAACATCGCGATCGGCTGGTCGAACTGCTTCCGCGTCTTCGAGTACTCGGCCGTCATCTCGAGCGCGGCCTCGAGGCAACCGAGCAGCTCGTTGCAGAGGGCGGCGTTCGCACGCAGGTCGATCCACTCGATGATCTCGCGGCCCTGCGTGAGGCCGCCGAGGAGCGCATCGCCGGCGACTTCCACACCGTCGAGGGTCAGCTTCGCCTCGGGCCGATAGCTCGTCGTCTCGAGCGACTCGATCCTCACGCCGTCCGCCTTCGGATCGACGAGGAAGACCGCGGGCCCCTCGTCGGTCGCAGCGGAGACCAGGACGAGGTCCGCGATCTGGCCCGCCGGCACGTAGGACTTCACGCCGCGAAGCCGGAAGCCCGACTCCGTCGCCGTCGCCTCGACGCCGGGTCGCTCGATCTCGCCCTCTGGCTCGACGAGCGCGGCGGTCAGGATCTTCCGTCCCGCCGCGACCTCCGGCAGGATCGACTTCTTCTGCTCCTCGGTCCCGAACGCGGCGATCGGGAGCGCACCCAGCACGGCGGTCTCGAAGTAGGGGATGGCCGCCGTGGTCCGACCCACGTGTTCGAGGACCCCGCAGACCTCGAGGAACGAGAGACCGCCGCCGTCGTACTCGGACGGGACGGCGACGCCGACGAGCCCGGCTTCGCCGACGGTCGCCCAGAGGTCGGCGTCGAAGCGCGGACCGTCGCCGCGCTCGAGGGCCAGGAGCTTCTCTGCCGGGGAGCCTTCGGAGAGGATCTGCGACGCGAGGTCGAAGATCGCCTGCTGTTCTTCGCTGTAGCTGAAGTCCATGTTCGTCTCGCTCTCTATTCTCGTCTTCTACTACATGCGCGGGATGCGCGGCAGACCGAGGCCGAAGAGACCGATCAGGTCGCGCTGGATCTCGTTGGTGCCGCCACCGAAGGTCAGGATCAGGAGGCTGCGATAGAGCATCTCGACCATGCCGTCCGCGACCAGCTCGTCGGCCTTGCCGTCGGGCCGCAGATAGGCGCGCTGGCCCATCACCTCCATCATGAGCCGGAAGGCTTCGAGGAAGAACTCGGTCCCGTAGACCTTGATCGTCGACGCGTCGGCCGGGTTCAGCTTCCGCCCCTCGGCCGCCGTCCAGGCCACCTTCCAGTTGAGCAGCCGAAGCGCGTGCAGCCCCGCCTTCACCTTGGCGAGATTGACCTGGACCCACTCGTCGTCGATCACCCGGCCACCGTCCGGCCGCTTCGTGTCCTTCGCCCACTGGACGACGGCGTCGTAGGCGCCCTCGATCATCCCGGGCGCGCAGAGGGTCACGCGTTCGTGGTTCAGCTGGCCGGTGATCAGCTTCCAGCCCTGGTTGAGGCCTCCGACGAGGTTCTCCGCCTGGACGCGCACGTCGTCGTAGAAGACTGCCGCGATGTCGTGGCTCGAGAGCAGGTCGAGCGTGTCGACGCGGATGCCCGGCGTCTTCATGTCGACGAGGAACATCGACAGGCCGCCGTGCTTGTCGGCCTTCTGGTCCGTCCGAACCGCGAGCCAGCAGTAGTCGGCGTCGGAGGCGAGGCTCGTCCAGAGCTTCTGCCCGTTGATGATGTAGTCGCCACTCCCGTCGTCGGCGAGATCGGCGCGGGTCTGGAGCGCGGCGAGATCCGTACCCGCCTGCGGCTCGGAGTAGCCGATGCAGAAGTGGATCTCGCCCGCGAGGATCTTCGGCAGGAAGCGCTTCTTCTGCTCCTCGTTTCCGTTCACCATCAGCGTCGGCCCGACGGTGTTCACCGTCAGCATCGGCACCGGCGCCCGCGCCCGCATCGACTCGTCGAAGAAGACGAACTGCTCGATCTCGCTCCGCCCCTGGCCGCCGAACTCCTTCGGCCAACCGATCCCGAGCCAGCCGTCCTTGCCCATCTGGCGCGTGATCTCGCGCGTCGTCGGACCGATGCCGTGCTCCTTGGCGAGCTCGGCCTTGATCTCGGGCGTCAAGAGGCGGCTGTAGTAGGCGCGCAGCTCCTGGCGCAGCGCCTCCTGCTCTTCGTTGTATCCGATGTACATGGCGTTTCTCCAGCGAGAGCTGGAGGATCAGCGAAGCGTGCCCGGGGCGCCAGCGCGGCGACCGGCGAGCCACGGCTCGCGCGACTCAGTCGCTACGCGGGCGCGCGGCGCCCATCGCGACCAGCCCCAGCCCGAGCAGGAGCGCTATCGAGGGCTCCGGGATGACGAAGAGCACGTCGAGGCCCTGCGGGTTACCGCGGGTCCAGGGTTGCCGGATCGTGAAGTCATACCGCCCGGGCTGGAGTACGCCCTCACGGCGGATCGATTGATATCCGGCCGGCGCCCGTAGGCCGAAGATCGATTCGAAGTCATTGATCGGGAAGTTGGGATTCCGAAGAAGACCAATCCGGCCGTCGCCGGGGCCCGGCGGCGGCCGATTCACGCTCGTCACGTCGATCATGTACGGCGTCGGCTGGTCGATCTGGAGGACTGCGCGCAGCCAGGAGCGTCCGTTCCCGCCGGTTCGCTCGATCGTGAAGTAGTTCCAGTCGACGAGGTCGGGATCAGCGACGCCGACCGAGGAATCCTCTCCGATGCCCGTCACGCGCGTCGAGAACGCGATCCGCGTGGGCGTCACCTCCGACTCGAGCGCGATTCGACCGTAGCCGTCCGCCACGCGCTCGCTTCCCGCCATCCGTTCTTCGAGCGTGGGATTCCAGACTCCGAAGTCCTCGGATTCAGCCTGATGGGGCGAGAAGTCCGTGACGAACCCCCAATAGGGTTCGTATGTGTAGGACGCGAAGACCTCGATCTCGCGCCGCACCTCGACGATCGAGGCCGACGCCGGGCCGGACGCCAGAATGGCGATCGCCACCATCGTGCAACGGATCCACGCGCGGCCTCGAGACATGATTCTCCTCTGCTGGAGAGGAGTGGTCCCGAGGGGCCGATTGTGGGGAGGAAGTTCGCGGGCGCGCTCACGAATTCGCGATCGGCAATCTCTTCACGCCTCGCCGATCGCTCGACCTCCTCTTCACGCGTCGGGCAGCGGCCCCGTCCACTGCGCCCGTTGCGAGATCTCGAGCAGGTTCCCGTCCGGATCACGGACCATCGCCATCCGCGCCACCTCGCCGAGATTCATCGGGCGGACGACGACCTCACCCCCGGCTTCCTCGACCCGCGCCGTCTCGGCGTCGCAGTCGCGGATCTGGACCGTCAGGTAGAGCCACCCGCGCTGGGCCTGCGCGAATCCGCTCGGCGCGTCGTCGCGCTCCTCGAAGAGCAGGACCGAGTCGCCGCACCGCACGCGATCGCGCGCCTCCTCCGTGAAGCCCAGCACGTCCCGGTAGTACGCCATCGTCCGGGCGAGGTCGCGGACCGCGATGCGAACACCGATCTGTGTCACCCCCTCGGTCCCGGTCGGTACGAAGACGACGCGATTGCCGTCCGGATCCGCCATCTCGCGCGGGGCATCGAGCTCGTCCCGCGCGATCAGCAGCGCCTGAATCCCCGAGCGCTGGTCCCCCGTGAGCGCTTTGCGGACGTTCACCTTCACGACCGTCCCGCGTTCGTCGAAGCGGTACTGGACCTGATCCTTCACGACCGGGATCGAGTGGTCGAAGACGAGCCCCGCCTCGTCCCGCCAGAAGTCCACGACGGCGGGATCCTCGCTCACGAGGCCCACGTCGAGCTGGCTCTTCACGACCTCGATCACGCACTCTCCTCCGCGAGCGCCGCGTCGACCGCCTTCGCCAGGTCGGCCTGCGTCCACGGGCCGTCTTCCGGCGCTCTCGCCCCGACCGGCTTCTCCTGCACGATCGGGAAGAGGCCGACGTAGGGGCCGGAGGCAGTGAAGATCCGGCCGTTGACGTGCTTCGCCGCGTCGCTCAGCAGGTACGCGTAGATCGGCGCGCACTCTTCGGGCGGCGGCGAATTCAGGCTGATCTCGGCGAGCCCGTCCGACAGGATCCCCCGCGCCTCGAGCCCGCGGATCATCTCCTCGTAGTCGGGCCCGGTCGACAGACGGGTCTTCGCGCCGGGGCAGACCGCGTTGCAGCGGATCCCGACCTCGGCGAGATCCGTCGCCATGCACCAGGTGAGCGAGTTGATGCCGCCCTTGGCCGCGGGGTAGGCGCTTCCGCCGTACATGCCGAGGAAGCCGTGGCTGCTCGTGTTCACGATCACGCCGCCGCCTGCCTCCCGCAGATGCGGAATCGCGGCGCGGGAGCAGAGGAAGGTGCCGTCGAGGTGGACGGAGACGACTCGGGACCAATCGTCGATCTCGATCTCCTGGATCCCGTTCGCCGGCTTCCCGGGGATTCCGGCGCAGTTCACCAGTCCGTCGAGGCCGCCCCAGGTGTCGACCGCGGTCCGCATGATCGCCTCCGCCGCCGAGGGCTCCGCGACGGACCCCACGCAGGCGGCGCCCTGGCCTCCCGCCGCGACGAGCTCGTCGACGAGCCCGGCGAGTCGCGCCTCGGCCGCCGCACGGCCGCCTTCGCCCCCTCCGGACGCGTTCACGACGACCCGTGCGCCCTCGCTCGCCAGGCACAGGGCGATCGCCCTTCCAATGCCTTCGCTCGAGCCCGTCACCACGATTCGAAGCCCTTCGAGGACCCGCGTCATGAGTCGATTCCTTTCTCTATGATGGGCGCGCACCGTCGACCGGCGACGCAGCTCCGCGCGCCAATGAAACCCCAGGAATCCAGACCATGCCCATGCCCAGCGACATCCCGATCATCGACTGCATGATCGGCTTTCCCGCCAACGATTTCTCCCAGTACGAGTTCATCCGCAAGCAGCTGAAGGATTCGCAGTCGCGGGACTCGTTCGACTTTCCCGTCGAGTACATGTTCAAGAACGTGCCCAAGGAGCTCTACGGGACCGAGAACCCGATCGACGTGACGCTCCACGAGATGGACCGCTTCGGCGTCGAGAGGGGGCTGATCGGCGTGGGCGGCGACGTCTCGGCTAAGGCCTTGAAGGACCACCCGGATCGCTTCATCGCGAGCGGCTCCGTCGACCCGAACGAGGGCATGGACGGCATCCGCAAGATGGTCCAGCAGTACGAGGAATTCGGGGTCCGCGCGTTCGGCGCCTTCCCCGCCGGCTGCAACCCGCAGGTCGCGATCGATGCGCCGCAGTTCTATCCGATCTACGCGAAGTGCGTGGAGCTCGGCGTCCCGATCTTCGTCTGCGCCGGCGTGCCCGGACCGCGCTTCCCGATGGACTGCCAGCACGTCGAAAAGATCGACCGCGTCATGTACGACTTCCCCGAGCTCGTCTTCGTGACGCGCCACGGCTGCGAGCCGTGGGAGAAGCTCGCCATGAAGCTGATGCTCAAGTGGCCGAACCTCTACTACTCGACGTCCGCGTTCGCGCCCAAGCACTACCCGGACGAGATCGTGAACTACGCGAACACCCGCGGCGCGGACAAGATCATCTACGCCGGCTACTTCCCGATGGGCCTCTCCCTCGAGCGGATCATGACGGACATGCCGAGCGTGCCCTTCCGCGATCACGTGTGGCCGAAGTTCCTCCGAGAGAACGCCGCGAAGGTGCTGAAGCTCGACCAGTAGACGAGTCGCTCCGTCTTTCTTCACGCCCCCGCCCTACGCGATCCGCCCCGAGAATCCATGGACCGAACCGAACCCGACTACGACGCCCTCGAAGGCGCCGTCGGCGCCGTGCGCCGCCTGATCACCCATCTCCGCAAGACGACGGCCGATCCCGACGTGCTGCGCCGGATCGAGAAGGAGGCGAACGGCTTCGCCGACGAGCTGGCGCCCTTCGACCACGCCGGACCGTTTCAGCAGCGGAAGCTGATCCTCCGGGACGACGAAGACGGCAAGACCCCGCCGGAGACGAAGGACGCCGCCGAGTACTTCCCCTACAGCCCGGTCGTCGGCCCCCTCAATCCGATCGCCCCGAAGATCGAGTTCGAGCTCGTCGGCCGCGAGTACCACGCGACCCACGTCTTCGAGCCCCAGTACAACGGTCCGCCGACCGCCGTCCACGGCGGCGTCGTGGCCCTCGTCTTCGACGAGCTGCTCGGCGCCCTCGGCGCGATCCTCGAGGTCGGCGGCTTCACCGGCACGCTCGAGGTCGTCTACCGCTCGCTCACCCCGCTCCACCAGCCCGTGCGCATGCGCAGCTGGATCGACGGGGAGGAAGGCGTGAAGACCTTCATCAAGGGCACGATGCACACGACGGACCCGGACGGGACGGAGCGGCTGTGCGCCGAGGCGAAGGGCATCTTCATCCGCCCGAAGACCTCGTTCCTCGAGCACGCCCTCGCCCGCAGCAGCGCCGCGAAGGGCTAGACCCGCCCGGAGCCCACCGGGCGATTCGTCAGGAGCTCGCCGGCTCCGCGACCGTGAGCGCGCCCCACAGGTTGCGCCACGAAATGAGCCGGACGTAGCGCATCGGGCCGGGCTCGAAGCCCTTCTCTTCGAGGACCCCCGCGACGCCGGGCATGTGCATCGCGCCCCAGGGTACGACGACCACGCGATGCGTCTCGAGCTCGCGACCGATCGTGCGGAGCAGATGCTCGTTGCGGTACTGGACGATGTCGGACATCACGACCTGCATCAGCTGGGGCGACGACAGGTGCTGCTGGTAGAGGGAGAGCAGCACGCTCAGGGACGAGTCGGTTTCGTAGAGACGACCGACCCCGCCGATCCAGTCAACCGTCACTTCGCCGAAGTCGGATACGTCGACATCGGCATGAAGGAACTCCGGCAGAGACCCCGGCTCCTCGTTTCGCTCCACCGACTCCCACACGTAGCGCTCGATCGGCTGTTGCTGCTCGAGCCCGAGAACGGCCGCGACCCCCTCGTAGTCGAGCTCGCCTTCGAGCAGTCCCTGCTCGTCGGTCACGCCTTCGGTCAGGACGACCACGGAGTGATCGGAGCGGGTGAGGCCTTCGAAGATCGCGTCGTAACCCTCGCGCTCCCCGATATGCATCATGCCGATCAGGTGGACCCTTCGATCCCCTGCGTGATAGACGCGGTTCCCGATGAGTACGCCTCGCCCGTCGAAGCGGACGAAGTCGTCGGTGAGACGGGTGAGCGATGAGACGACGATGGTCAGCGAGAACGCGATGAACGCCAGGAGCGCGTAGGCGATCATGCTCGTTCCGACCAGGAAGAAACGCGGAATCGAAACCCCCGGCTTCTCGAACCACCCGCGATCGAAGAGCAAGCGCCCGCCGCCGCGCACGGCCCAGACCACCGAGTGCGCGTAGACGGCGATTCCCATCTGGACGCAAGCGGCCGGGATGCCGATGGCCGCGGTCGTGCCGAACACGTCGGCGAACGAGGCGACGAGGACGAAGCCCGTCGCGGAGACGATGATCGGTAGAAAGATGCGGAGCGGCAGCCTCCGGTCGAGGCTGACGAGCGGGATCGCGAGGACGCTGAGCCCGAGCGCGAGGTTCGCGAGATGGAAGCGAGGGGTCTCCAGGGCCGTCCAGCGGGTCAGCTCATGGACGAGGGAGACGGCCCCGTCGACGGTGTACGCCAGGAGGACCGCGTTCGCGAAGATCTGCAGGAGGCGAGGGGGCACGCGCTCAGCATAGGGCCCCCGCGATCCGCGCGCCTAACGTGGATCCAGCCGATAGACCCAGACCGTCCGCTCGGGATCGCGGTCCGCGACCGCGATGTCGTAGCGGGCTTCGATCGCCCGGCGCGCGGTCTCGTATTCCGCCCCGCCGTAGGGGAGCCGAAGCGCGCGGCGTTCGAAGACCTGGTCGCCGAGACGGATCCGCACCCGGTCGTCGTCGCTCACGTGGGCGACCCAGCTCCGGCCGGTCGGATCCTTCGGACCCAGGATCATCGACGTCGGCACGTAGAGCTTCCCGCCGACCGCGCCCCACCAGGTGTTGACCGAGTGGGGGTCGCCCGGGCGCGTCTCGAGCTGGGCGTTCTCGACCGCGTCCGCGAAGGACCAGTCGGCGACGACCGCGGGGCCGACTTCGCCGTCCAGGGCGCCCCCCGGAATCGGGCCGATCGGACCGCAGCCCGCGAACACGAAGGCGATGACGACCGCCCATTTCACGACCCAGAGCACCGCCGCCCCCGCCAGGCCCTGCCGGCCGCGACGACCGAGTCGGCCTTGCAGTCGCTCTCGCAGTCGGTCTCGCCACGTCTTCGCTTCGTCCATGCCACCCTCTCTTCGCCGATCCCGGGGCGCGGTGTCCGACGCCCGGCCGGGGCCCGCTTTGGACGCGGGAGCCGCTCGGGTGTGCCGATGGTGCCGCGTTCGGTTCCCGCATGCCCACGCCGCGGGGTAGGATTCGCGCCGACGAGCGAATCGACGAACGCGCGGGGAGCTCGGAAGAGCTAAGAGGAGTCCGGAGAGCGGGATGCGGGTCATGATGACGGGAGGGACGGGCTTCGCGGGCTCCCACACGGTCCGCCGATACGTCGAGGCCGGGCATGACGTCCGGCTCCTCGTTCGCGATCGCGAGAAGGTCCGAAAGGTCTTCGATCCGCAGGGAATCACCATTCCCGAAGCGGACGTGATCGAGGGCGACATCGCCGATCTCCCCTCCGTAGAGCGCGCCATGGAGGGCTGCGACGCCGTCTACCACGGCGCCGCCCTCGTCGACATGCGACGCAAGATGGCGGACCGCGTCCTCGAGACGAACGCGCGCGGCGTCGCGAACGTCGTCGGCCACGCGGTCAAGCGTGGCCTCCCGCGGATCGTCTACGTCTCGAGCGCGAGCATCTTCTTCCTGCCCGGCTCGGGCCCGATCCATCTCGACATGGCGATCCAACCCGGCACGACCGCCTACGCGAAGAGCAAGGCCCAGGCCGAGCAGGTGATCCGTACGCTGCAGGACACGGGCGCGCCGATTCGCGTGTCCTACCCCACCGGCATCGTCGGCCCCGACGATCCGGGCCTCTCCGACGCGAACGAAGCGGTGTACATCTTCTTCAAACAGACCGGCGTGACGACGTCGAGCGGCTTCCAGATCGTCGACGTGCGCGACCTCGCGAACGTCCACCTCCGACTGCTCGAGCGCGAGGGCGGCGCGGCCCGCGCCCTCGCGGCGGGACCGATGCTCGACTGGGCGTCGACGTACCGGATCCTCGACGAAGTGACGGGGACCCGTCTCTGGCGATTCCCCTTTCCGGGGGGACCCCTGCGCTTCCTCGGCAGTGTCGGTGACGTGCTCAAGCGCTTCGTCTACGACTTCCGATTTCCGCTCACCCGGGACGCGATGGAGTACGCGACGCAGTGGCCGGGGGCCAGCGGCGACGAAGCGGCGCGCGAGTTCGACGTGACGTTCCGGAGCGCGCGCGAGACGTATACCGACACGGTCCGCTGGCTCTACGAAGCGGGCCACCTCGAGGAGCGGCACGTCGGCAAGCTCGCCGAGGGGGGACGCGGAGCTTCCGCCTAACGTCCAGGAACGTGCTTCGAGAACTCGCCGGCGAGGTGGACCCAATCGCCGTTCGGCTTCTTCTCGAGGAGCACGCAGCCGAGATAGTCCATCGAGAGGCCGGCGACGTGCCGTACGTCGATCGCCCCGAGGACGACCGCGGCGTGCCGTAGACATCCGCTGTGCGCGACGAAGAGGCGTGCGACGTCCCGGGGATCGTCGTCCGGAATGGAATCGATGCTCGCCGCCACGCGCGACGCGACCCGGGCGCCCGCCTGCATGAGCGACTCCGCCCCGGGCAGCGGTAGTCGGAACTCGGGCATTCGACGCCAGCCCTCGGGCAGCGGTCCGAGGCGAGGATCCGTTCCGAGAAGCTCTGCGATCTCGGCGAAGGTCAGGTTGGCCGCGCTGCCGAGACCGCGCTCGATCAGCTCGTCGCGTTGGATCACGTGATGACTTCGGCCGGTCTCCGGCGCCAGCTCGGAGGCGAGCACCATCGCCGTCTGCCATGCGCGGAGCAGCTGCGAGGCCTCGATCCGCTCGTCGATCGTGAGCCCGTGATCGCGACAGAGTCCAGCGATCCTGGCCGCAGCCGCCCGCGCCTGCGCGTGGCCCAGCTGCGAGAGGGCGCGCGGCGAATGGGCGCTCGCCGTGTTCTCCGGTCGATTGAAGTCGCCGTGTCGAACGAAGGCCGCGATCCGCCGACCGCACCGAGTCTCGTTTTCCATACGTGCCTCTCGTCCTCGAGCCACCCGAGATTACACGGGCCCCCGCTTCTCTTCATCGGCCGAATGGTTCGAAGTACCTGAGATCGACGCGACTGCCGGTCGCTCTGGGCTTCGTGTCACATGGCACGATTGCGACACACTTGCACCCGAGGTGCTCATCTCCCGCGGGCGAGGCGTTCGAGTGCGCGCCGTCGCCGCCACACCGACAATCGCCTCGCCATCCGCTCGAGCCAGGGCAACCGGCGAGTCTCTCGCAACACACCCTTTGCGTGAACCTCGATCCGTTCCCCTTCGACCCGTTGCTCGATCCCGTCGGCGAGCAGGACCCGGAAGGGGCGATCGGGATTCTCGAGATCGGCGGTGTCGGTGATCCGAACCGGCATCTGACTGCGGTAGCGCTCGGCGATCGCCTGGAGCGCGGGCGAGGTGTCGAACGCGCCGGGGCGGACTTCGCGAATGGAGAGCTGGACCGCAGCACCCACCGCTTCGAGGTCGACGATTCCGCCGGTGCGGTCCGGACGCTCGTCGTCCTCGAGTCCGCCCTGCAGCCAGAGACAGTGGTAGCGGCGGCAGATCGACGGGCGCGTCTCGTGGATGCCGCAGCCGCCGCCCGTTCGCTGGTGCTCGCAGTCGAGGCCCGCCGGCTTCGCGAGCTCGTCGACCCGCAGCACGTGACAGCATGCCGAGCAGGGTCCGCAGCTGCGCTCGGCGGCACGCTCGAGGTCGGCAGAAAGCTGGGCCAAGGCGGGTGGACCGTTCCGCTACGCGCGGCTCAGAGGTCCGCGCCCGATGGACCGCCCGTGCCGAAGAAGACCAGGAGCGAGAGATCCTCGGTGATCTCGCTGAACTCGTGCTCGGTATCCGCGGGGACATAGAGGATCGAGCCCTGCCCGATCTCCTGGGGCTGACCGCTCAGGGTGATGCGGCCGCGGCCCTTGAGGACGAAGTAGACCTCGTCCTCGTCGTGGGTGGTCTGCGTATCCGTCGCGCCGGCTTTGAGGGTGTAGATTCCCGCCGACAGGGTCGGTACGCGCAGGAACTCGAGGTAGGGCGCGTCCTGCTGCTCCGCCATCGAGACGACCTTCGCCAGATCGAATGCTTTCCACGCCGCTTCTTCGCTCATTCGCGATCTCCGCCACCGCGACCGGATTCCGACCGAGGGGCTCACGGCGGAAAAGCTAGCTCTCGGCGATCCCCGTCGCACCGCGCAGCTCCTGTGCAGCCCGTACGCGCCCGGTTCCGGGACACATGGCCCCCCGCGCGAAGCCGAGGCATCCTCTGCTCGTGTCGCCTGATCGCAGCCACCCGACCTCGAACGTCCTGCTCGCGATGGCCTCGATCGTGGTCATCGTCGCCGGCCTCAAGGCCGCAAGCTCCCTCCTCGTGCCCTTCTTGTTGGCGGGCTTCATCGGACTCCTCTGCGCGCCCCTCCTTTTCTGGCTGCGCGACCGAGGTGTCCCCAATCCGATCGCGCTGATCATCGTCCTGCTGGGGCTCTTCGGAATCGGGGCCGTCTTCGGCGGACTGATGAGCACGTCGATCAACGAGTTCACCCGGCTGCTGCCGTCCTATCAGGAGCGCTTCGGCTCCCTCGTCGTGTCGCTGACCGCCACGCTCAAGCAATACGGGATCGACTTCGGCTCGAATCCCGAGGCGGCCAACCCCTTCGACCCTCAGGCGGCCCTCGGCATGGTCGGCGGGCTCGCGGGCAACCTGGGTTCGCTCCTCAACAACGCGTTCCTGCTCTTCTTGATCGTCTGCTTCATCCTGCTCGAAGCCGCGAGCATCCCGCGCAAGGTCCGCGACGCCTTCGGCGACTCCCCGGAGATGGAGACGCGGATGAACGAGATCGGCACGTCGATCCGCCGCTATCTCGGCATCAAGACGCTCACCAGCATGCTCACCGGGGTGCTCATCTACTGGTCGCTGTTCCTGCTCGAGGTCAAGTTCGCGCCACTCTGGGGGCTGGTCGCGTTCCTGCTGAACTTCGTTCCGGCGATCGGCTCGGTGATGGCGGCAATCCCCGCCGTCGCCCTCGCCATGGTCGACAACAGTCTCCAGACCGCCGCGGTGGTGACGGCAATCTACCTGACGGTCAACATCTCGATCGGCAACTTCCTCGAGCCGCGCGCACTCGGTGAAGGGATGGGGCTCTCGCCGCTGATCGTCGTCACGTCCCTGATCTTCTGGGGCTGGGTCCTCGGACCGGTCGGGATGGTTCTTGCGGTCCCGCTGACGGTCATCCTCCGGATCACGCTCGACAGCCAACCGCAGACCCAATGGGTCGCCGTGCTTCTCGGACCCGCTTTCCCCGTGCCGGCCTTCGGGATCGCCGCGAAGAAGAAGCGCTCTCTCGCCCAGGAGAAAGCAAAGGAAACGGAGGCCTCCGCATGAGCGGCCGAGAAGACACCCACTCCCTCGCGGTCGGCTACGTCCTCTGGATCTTCGGATTCACCGGCGCCCATCGCTTCTACTTCGGGAAGCCGATCTCCGGCACGATCTACCTGCTGACCGCCGGGATCTTCCTGATCGGCTGGATCATCGACCTCTTCCTGATGCCGCGGCTCGAACGTTCGGCGGAGCTGCGCTTCAACGAAGGGCCGCTCGACTACACGATCGGTTGGGTGCTCCTCACGTTCGTCGGCGTCTTCGGGATCCACCGCTTCTATCTCGGCAAGTGGGTGACCGGCCTGCTCTACCTCCTGACCGGTGGCCTGCTCTTCCTCGGCGTCGTCTACGACTTCTGGACGCTCAACGACCAGATCAGCGAGGAGAACGCGCACCGGGGCTAGACGCGATCCCTCATCTCTCGTCCGCGTCCCGAGGAGGCGAGCCCACGAAGCTCCACGCTCCGCTCGCGAGCCCGCCCGTCGCCCTCGGAGCCGAGCATCCGCCGGCGACGAACGAGTCGCTAGCTCGCCGCGGCGATCGTTGCGAAGGCCTGGATGACCTCGTCGGGGGCCTGGACCAGCTCGACGAGGACGCCCTCGGAGCCGATCGGGAAATCGTCGTTGCCCTTCGGATGGATGAAGCAGACGTCGTAGCCCGCGGCGCCCTTGCGGATGCCCCCCGGCGTGAACCGCACGCCCTGTCCTTCGAGCCATTCGACGGCGGTCCGCAGATCGTCGATCCAGAGCCCGATGTGATTCAGCGCCGGGTCGTGAACCTTCGGGCGCTTCTCGGGATCGATCGGCTGCATCAGGTCGACCTCGACCTTGAATGCGCCCGCGCCCGTCTCGCAGATGTCCTCGTCGACGTTCTCGCTCTCGCTCTTGTAGGAGTGCCCGTAGGTCAGTCCCATGATGTCGACCCAGAACTTCTTGAGCTTGTTCTTGTCGAGGCCACCGATGGCGACCTGCTGGACGCCGAGGACGTTGAAGGGGCGGGAATCGGACATGGGGGGTCTCCTGACTGGGGACGCGACGAGACGGACGCCGCTCGAGGGGCGCCGAGTCTAACGGATCCGCCACGGGGGCTCACGCACACGGCTCGCTACTCTGGCGGGAAGGAGTCGGCCATGACGCGACCCGCCCGCGACGACGCTCCGCCCGCACGCGCCGGCCTGCCTGGCGGCTGGCGGCGCATGCGGGCCGGCGCGGCGGGCCTCGCGCTCGGCCTGCTCGCGGCCTGCGGAATCGGACCCGGGGACCACGGCGGAGACGCGAAGTCCGAAGACGAGCCCCTCGCGGCGCTGCGCGCACGAATGGTCGAGGAGCAGGTCGCCGCACGCGGACTCCGGGACGAGCGCGTGCTGGCGGCGCTGCAGACCGTGCGACGCCATCGCTACGCAGGGGACACCGATCCGCGTCGTGCCTACGCGGACACCCCGCACCCCATCGGCCTCGGGCAGACCATCAGCCAGCCCTACATCGTGGCGCTGATGAGCGACCTCGCCGGGATCGAGCCGCCCTGCCGCGTGCTCGAGGTCGGCACCGGATCCGGCTACCAGGCCGCCGTGCTCGCCGAGATGGGCTGCGAAGTCTGGTCGATCGAAATCATCGAGGCTCTCGCGGAACGGGCGCGCGCGACCCTCCGGGCCGAGGGGTACGGTGATCGCGTGCACGTCCGCGCGGGCGATGGCTATCGCGGCTGGCCGGAGGAGGCGCCTTTCGATGCGATCCTCGTGACCGCCGCCGCGCCCCGGGTACCCGAGCCGCTCCTCGAACAGCTGCGGATCGGCGGGCGCCTCGTCGTTCCCGTCGGCGAGCCCTGGCAGATGCTCGAGATCCACCTCCGGACCGAAGACGGCTTCGAGAAGAAGGCGGATACGGCGGTGCGCTTCGTGCCGATGACCGGGGAGATCCGGGACGGGCGTTAGGTGAGGCGATCCGGGCGTGGGTCGCTCCGGTCGTTCGGCGGGCGCTTCCTCCGCTCGCCCTCTTCCCGGGTTCGCGTCCCCGCGTACCGTCGATCAGTGGCTCCCCGGGGTCTGGTCCCCTGCCGAGAGGACGATGTTAGAGTCCGGACGGGACTTCGAGAGTGTCGGATCACGCAGTGGCGCTCGGCCGACACGCACGCGGCCGCCTTCGCGCTCGGGACCCGCAGGTTCGTCGAGGGAGCGACTTCGCGCCGATTGGTGCGCGAGGACGTCGCGATCGACTGGTAGCGGACAGTCCAACGAATCGATCCCGGTACGCAGGTCGGGATTCGGGAGGGAACGTGCCATTGGAGAATGACGAGGGCGCCTGGTCCATCCATCCGACCTACGGGCAGATCCGAGCCGTCCTGGACACGCTCAATGCCGGCGTGCTGGTCCGCACCGTCGCAGGTCGGATCCTCTTCGCGAACGATCGGATGCTCCACTGGCTCGGCTACGCCGCCGCGGAGCTCGACGGCCAGGACTTCCGCATTCTCGTCCCTCCCGAGCTCAGGGAACCCCTCGAGGCCGAGCTCCAGGACATCCATTCCGGAGACGAGCGACTCCGCGTGACCATCATGCAACGCAAGGACGGTCGGACGCTGCCCATCGTTTCCTGCCCACACGTTCTCCGGAACGACGACGAGATCCTCGGCGTCGTGACCGTGGTGATGGACCTCGGCGAGGTGCAGACGGCTCGACACGTCGACACCGCCCGTCCGACCGGGCTCGTGGCGAGCCTGCGCCGGATCGCGGACGAGCTCCATACGATCAGCCTCTTCGCCGGCGGCGCGGCCGTGGGCGACGTTCCTCACGACCATCCCGATCTGGCGCTTCTGACGCCGCGAGAGCGTGAGATCCTGACCGAACTCCTCTCGGGATCACGCGTTCCCGCGATCGCGAGGAAGCTCTTCATCAGCCCCCATACCGTCCGCAACCACCTGAAGTCGATGTATCGGAAATTCGAGGTCGCGGACCAGGCGTCGCTGATCGATCGCATCCGCGCGCTCCAGAAAGGCTCCTAGACCGATCGATCGTCCCGCGATGGCCAATCGATTGGACCATCGCGGTCATCGTGGGAAATGAACGGAGTGCGAAGCTCCCGCCCGCCGTTCCCGTGGACCGCACGAGAGGGACGACGAGGAGACCTCGCCATGCATCAGCCGGACCGACACCGCGACTTCGACCGCCTCTCGCGCAGCGAGCAGGAACGACTCTTCCTGGACGTTCTCGCCAAGCCCGCGCACGCGACGAGCGGAACCTGGAGCGAGTGGTTCCACGCCTGGCTCGAGGACCAGTCTGCCGAGGGGCGACCGCTCGGCGAGATCGCAAAGCGGTTCGACCTGCCCCCGTACGACGACGGGAACGGTGACGCCTGGGAGCTACTGGTTCGACACGTGCGATGGATGGTCGCGTCCGGCCACGCCCGCGTGGTGCGGATCGAGGTCGTCGACTGATCGAGACACGGCGAGGACGAGGCGTCAGACGAGCCAACGAAGGAGCGCGGCGAGGGCGACGAGCACCAGCCAGACGCCCGATCCGAAGATCACCCCGAACACGAGACCTCGCATCGGGGAGGCCACCGGCCGGCAAGGGCGGATCTCGTCCGCAGACCGATCGTTCGTCGGGGTTCCCATCACGTGGGAAGCGTACGAGATACGACGGGAAGTCCGATGACCGACATGGGTCGTTCGCATGGCCGGGCTGGACCAATCCCGGCGCGACCGACACGGGCTCGCGGAAGACGCCAATGCGACCGACGTCGGAACCAGGAGGCTACTGCGTGCCGTCCACTTCGCGCCGAAGGATCTTCATCCGCTCGCCACCCTCGTAGATCTCGTGACCGAGGAGCCCGTTGATCAGCGCCGTCTCGGCGGGAGACCAGAGCGTCCCGGTCCGCGCGCCGAAGGTCGTGACGTCTTCGCCGCTCCGCGCGAGCTCGATCCGGAGGCGGTTCGTGCGGATCTCGGCCCGTCGGGCGGGATCGAGAGGCCCGAAGCTGCGCGTAGACAGCAGGATCGGCGGCGCATAGCGATTGCCCGCCGCGACCGGGCTCGCGCCGACGATCCGCCACGTCGACTCCGCGAAGGGGAAGAACGTCACGAGCGCTTCGACCTTGCCGCCGACGGGACCCGCGTGGATCGAGTAGCGGATGCCCTCGATCTCCCCGAGGCGGACCTTGTTCTTCTGCCGCACCTCGATGGAGACATCCTGGGAGAGCTCTTCCACGAAGTCGTCCGCGATCTCGACCAGGTCGCCCTTGGGCAGGTCCGAGGTGAGAAACACGACCGCGTCGCGGCGTGGAGACTGCGCACCGACGGCCTGGGCCGTGTTCTGGGTCGACCATCCGGGCGGGAAGCGCATCTGGAAGTCGAGCCCCGGGTGCAGGAAGTAGTCGCCGATGAAGACGCCGGTCTCCGGGCGCTCCCCGATCACCATTCCGTCGATCCGGTCGAGCAGCCGTTTGCGGGTGTCGCCGAGGGACGGGTCCGGTGACCAACGAAGCTCCCGGGAACGCATCGCGTTCATCGAGGCACGCTCGCGGGAACCGGGATGGGTGTCGTAGAAGGTGGGGTTGCGCGGTGCCCCGATCAGCAGCCGCTCCCGCTGGTCGAGGCGGCGCATGAACGTGGACATGCCCATCGGGTCGTAGCCCGCCGCCGCGGCGAGGCGCTGACCCAGCTCGTCCGCCTCCCGCTCCATGTCGCGCCCGTAGGCCGCGAGCGTTTTCGCCCGCGTCCAGGGCATCGAGAGTTTCGGCAGGCTCCTGGCCACGGCCTGCTGCTGTTGCGAATGCCGGCGCGCCGCGTGGATGATCTCGTGCCCGATGACGTTGGCGAGCTCGTCCTCGGTGTTCGCGAGAGCGAGGAGACCACGCGAGACGAAGACGTAGCCGCCGGGGAGCGCGAAGGCGTTCGGCTCCATCTGGTCCACGATCGCGAACTTGTAGGCGAAGTCTCGGTACGGCAGGCCACGCAGGAGCTTCTTGCCGATCCGCTCGACGTAGGCGACGAGCTCCGGGTCGTCGAGCGTGCCGATCTGCGCGGCGACCTGCTCCGCCCCTTCGCGGCCGACCCGGACGTTGTCCTGGGTCGTCATGATCACCGTCCGCCGACGTTCCTTGGCGCGCTCGTCGGCGGCTTCCTTGTTCCGCGAGCCCGACGACGCGCAACCGAAGCACGCCAGCAGAAGCGCGACGAGCACGACACCGACGAGGCGAGTCGACCTGCGAGAAGACCTCACGGCATCTCCGAGAGCCAGTCGCCCGCGCTCATCCAGTGCATCTTCAGCTGCATCAGCTCGCCCGTGTACTCGAGCGTGTTGAGGTAGTTCTGGACGAGGTTCGCGAAGAGCGGCGAATTCGGAGGGAGCGCCACCCCGAGTGGCTCGGTCGTGAACGGGGCCGGCAGGGACGCCAGTCCGAGCCCCGGATGTCGGGCGAGCTGGAACTGCACGAAGGGGACGTCGGCGAAGAGACCGTCGATCTCTCCCGAGCTGATCTGCGCGACCGCCGCCCCCGCGTCCTCGAGCGGTATGTAGGTGGCGAGGGGAAAGAGATCGAGGATCAGCGCCTCGCCGGTCGAGCCTCGGAGCGCCGCCCAGCTTCTCTCCGCGGCGTTCATCGCCGAAGCATCTGCCAGGGAGTCGACGAGGTCGGCGCGAGAGAGGAGCGAAGAGCCCGAGATCATGTACGGCCCCGCGAACGCGACGCGGGCGTTGCGGGCCGGCGTGATCGTCAGGCTCGAGATCACGAGGTCGATCCGACCTGCTTCGAGGTTCGGGAGCAGCTCGGCGAAGGGCGTCTCCACCAGCTCGAGGTCGACCTGCATCGCGTCGGCGAGGGCCTGGGCGAGCTCGATGTCGAGCCCGATCAGATCCCCCCGTTGGTTCTTCATCGTGAGCGGGGGCTGGGTTCCCGACGTGCCGACGCGAAGCGTGCCTCGATCGATGATGTCGTGCAGGGCCTCGCGGTTCGCGGCGTCGGTCCCGAGGATCGAACCCGCCCCATTGCAGCCGAGCACGACGAGGAGAAGGGCGAGGAGCACGACGGGCAGTCGTGCGATCCGTCGCAACGGCGATCGGGAGTTCGGGTTCATGGTCGAGCTTTCTCCGGGTGTTTCGCGGACGAATAGTGAATGGACGGTGCGACGACCTCAGGAGGGCGAGGACACCCGAACCTGGATCGTTCGGAGGACGGGGACCAGGCCCAGCGTGAGCACCGTAGCGAAGGCGAGACGGCCCGCGATCGGGACGGCCATAGCGTCGTAGAGGGGACCACGCGAGCGGCAGTCATGCGCGGGGTCCACTTTGTCGGTCGGGATCGGAGCCATCACTCCGGACCACGCGCGCCCGGCAGACCCTCGCGGATTCGGCGGGAGAAATCGAGTGCGTCCCCCGCCGCGCGGGCCCGCTCCCCGATCTCACTGCGCGCCCGCAGCTCTTCGAAGGGCAGACGGGTGTCGAGATTCCCGCGCTCGTACCCCATCTCGTCGATGTAGCCGTTCACCAGCAGACGCCAGTCGAGGGGATTGCCCCGGGCGACGTGCTGGACGTGGTGCCGGATCGTCGTCGTGCAGTTGTGCGAGGCCGCGTTGTACCAGACCGGCTCCGTGCCGAGCGCGTTGATCTCCTCGAAGTAGTCGAGCAGGATCGCACGCGCGACGTCGGCGCGAACCGTCAGGCGGTAGAGATAGACCGTCTCTCCCCGATGGTTGGTCCTCAGGCCGACCAGGTCCCGCTCGTCCGCCACCACGTAGTAGACCTCGAACTGGCGGAAGAAGCCGAGCACCGCCGAGTAGGCTTCCCCCACTTCCTTTCGCGTCTCGATCGAGATCGCGAGGGGGCGCCCGTCTCCGAAGTCCCAGCTCGCGATCGTATGCGCGATGTGCGGCGAGCCCCAATAGGACAGGAACAGGTCGACGCCCTGGAGCTTCGAGAGGTCGTACTCCCGGGTCTCCCAGCGCTCCGTGTAGTCCTCCTCGGAGCGGTACTCGAAGTTGCGTACGTTGTGGACGACGAGCCGGTCACCGTCGATCTCGGCACGCGGCAGCTTTGCCACGTCCCGCAGCCATTCCCGGTCGTTGCTGGGCGCGAGAGAGAGCCACCACGCCACCACCACGACGAAGGGCACTCCGCTCAGCAGGACCCGTCGAACCGGTCCCCGGCCGAGTCTCGCCGCACCCGCAGCGGCGACGCCGTAGACCACGATCGACAGGACGGCTGCCGCTCGATTCGTAGGCCCGTCGATCCAGATCGCTGCCACGCTCCAGAGATGAACGAGGAGCATTCCCGGAGCGAGCAAAAGCGCGAGGAAGTTCCTCACGGGAGGTTGAGCTCTTCCGGTCCGCGCCGTTCGAGACCCACGTGCGACAGCAGGATCCGCCGCAGCTCACCGATCGTCCACGGATGATTCAGGCAGGAATGACCGCTCGGCACGACGAGCTGAGACGACACGCCGTCGATCCGCGCGCTCTCGTACATCACGACGCCGTCGGAGGCCTTCCTTCGATCGCCCGCGTCCTCGAGGTCTGGATCGCCCCGTACCGCGATGATCGAATGGCTCGTGATCTGCGGAACGACCGGCTGCTCGACCAGCGCGGCGAGGAAGTCGTTCCCCGGCGACATGTTGTCGATCGAGCCCGAGGTGCGCGCGAGCTCGCGGCGCGACTGTGCCTCGGCGTCGTCCGTCGCGAGTTCGACGACCGCGTCGGCGACGGCGATCGGACTCCGCGCGAAACGACCGATCCATTTCGCGATGCTGCGATTCGCCATGTAGCTCCCGCGATGGGGCGTCGCGATGAAGACGACGCGCTCGACCATGGGCAGCGGATCGACCAGGAGCGAGCCTTCGAGGATCTCGCGACTCTCCGGGTCCAGCTCGGCCTCCGCGGGCGGCTTGTCGCTGAGGAGTTGCCAGAGCGAGAGGCCCGCATCCACCGCCATCAGCTTGGTCAACAGGCCACCCTGGCTGTGACCGACGACGATCGTGCGTTGGAGTGCCGGATCGAGGCCATCGGGATCGAGGCTCGTGACCAGGTCGTCGATCGCGCGGCGAAGCAGCCAGGCCGAGTAGGCGACCGGATTGCCCGTGTTGTAGTCGAAGACCCAGAACTGGAACCGACTGCGGATCTCCGGATCGTTCGTCAGGTCGTTCACGACCTCCGCCCAGGTGTAGGCGCTCGAGAACGTGCCGTGCACCAGGACGACCGGAATCCGGCCCGGTCGATAGGGATCGAGCGAGACGAGTCCGTCCCGTGCCTGGGCGAGATCGCCGGCGAAGAAACGCTTCAGGTCCCTCCAGAGCGGATTGCGATCCGTCATCATCGACGCGATGGACGACGTGGGCTCCATCTCCAGCGGAACGGTACGCCCTTCGATCTCGACCGTCTCGCCGTCCGGTGCCGCGTGGATCTCGAGTCGTGCGCGGACCACGCCAGTCTCGATCATCTCCTCGTTGCGCTCGAAACGAAGCAGCGCAGCGACGGGCAGGCGCAGACGCGGGCTCAGGTAGGCATCGCGACGATCATCGGGCGCGACCGGCTCGAGCACGGCAGCGAAAGGCGCGCCGAGGCCGCGCCAGCGATAGCGATTGCGAAGCCCGCGGACTTCGAGCTCGGACACGGGAACGAAGTCGACCAGCTTGCGATCACCCCAGACGAGACTCGACTCGTCCAGCGAGATCTCGAGCTCCCCGACCGGAAGCGGGATCGTCTCCGCCTCGAGGCGTACCTTGTCCGAGATCTGATCTACGAAAGCGAGCGTCACGCTCCGGTTGTAGAGATCAGCGGCGAGGCGCAATCGCGGATCGAAAGGATCGGGAGCCACGGCAGCGTTATTCGGAAAGAGGAAGAGCCAGGCGTAGAACGCGGCGGCAAGGAAATAGCGGCGGTCCCTGGTCTTCTCCGCGTGAGAAAAGCTCAGCTCCGCGAGGGAGATCAGGGTGCGCGCCGAGACGACTTCGCCCCGTTGGGCGTCTTCCAGAAGCAGTCGGTGCACGAGCTCGATCACGTCCGCGGGCCGCTTCGAGAAATCCGACTCGAGGTTGGCGAGACGCAGCACGTTCCGGGTCGGGTCGCTGAGATCCCTCGAATTCAGGATGCTCTGCGTGAGCTCGCGCTGGACGACGCGCGAATCCACGCGCTTGACGCCGATCGGCGAGGCGCAGGCGGAAGCGAAGAGCGCCACGACGAGGAGCAGGGCTGCGAACCGAACGGCCGGGACGGAGATGGATCGGGAACGCATGAGGCCTCGCTGTCCAGAGTCGCGCCGGGTGTCGGATGACCGCGAAGCACTGACCGCCCGATCTCCGACGGGTAGATTCTACCCTTCGCGATCGAACCCACCACGAGACGGAGGCGACCCGCGCTCTCGGTTGGCGCACGCGTTCGGGACATCCTCCCCTGACGATCGGCGTGACCGAGTGCCTCCTCTTCGTCCCGTTGCTGATCTACGGGATCGCGCACCCTCGCCCGGTCGCCGAGGGGAAGCGCTTCTTCGCCGTCGCGAACGGGCGCCTGCCCTTCGCCGTCACGATCCTGGTCGCGACGAAGGCTTCGATCGGGAACGGCTACCCGTTCCTCGCGACGTGCACGACGGCGCCCGGTTTCGACCAGGCCATGTGACGTGCGAGGCGCCAAACGTCACGAAACCGCGCTCTCGGATTCACCGTCCGCGCGCAGCCAGGCGAGAAGCAGGTCGTTCACGAGCACCACGACGATTGCACCGGTGAAGAGGCCGAGAAACCCACTCGCCGCGAAGCCGCCGAGGGCTCCGATGAAGATCACGAGCATCGGGGCTTCGACGCCACGACCCATCAACAGAGGCTTGAGCACGTTGTCGGCCAGCATGACCGGCACCATGTACGCCGCGAGCAGGCCGGCCTCGAGCACGGGCATGGCGGAGAACTGGTAGATCACGATCGGGATGACCACGATGCCCATGGGCAGCTGGATGATGCCCAGGATCAGGCAGACGAGAGCCCAGACGCCGGCGAAGGGGACGTCCGCGACGAGCAGCCCGAGCCCCACCAGGACGGACTGGATGATCGCGACGCCGACCACGCCGGCGGCGACGCCGCGGACCGTCTGCTCGCTGAGCAGGAGCAGGCGTTCGCCCGATTGGGGCGCCAGCCGATCGAAGAGAGCCCTCGCGAACCCGGTCGTCCGCTCCCGCTGGGCGAGCAGGAAGCCGGCCAGGATCAGGGAGCCCGCGAACTCGAGGAGCGCCAGCACGGCCGCGCCGGCCGCGCGCACCAGACTGGCGCCCAGCTCGACCAGGCGATTCGATGAGCGTTTCAGTACCGCATCGACGTTGGTCGAGGCCTGACTCCACGTATCGAAGACGCGCTCGCCGACCACGGGCCATTCCTTCACCGAAGCGGGCGGCGGCGGGATCTCGATCTCGCCGTCGGCGACCTCCTGGGCCACTTCGTACGCCGTCGTGCCGAGCGCGTCACCGAGCAGGAAGCTGGGCACCACGATGAAGAGCAGCGCACCGAGGGTGAGCACCGCGGCGGCTCGCCCGGCCGCGTCGCCCAGGCGCTGCTTCAACCAGAGATGGGCGGGACCGAGCGCGACCGCCAGGATGATGCCCCAGACGAGGATCTCGAGGAACGGCGCGATCGCACGGATCGTCATGTAGAGCAGGACGCCGAGCACGCCGAGTCGGATCACGATCTCGAAGAGCCGATGGGATTCGAATTCTCTCTCGGGCATGATCGGATTCCTCCGTAGGGTCGGCCTCGACCGACTCGTCCTCTCTCTTCTCTATATCGCGTTCAGAAGACCAGGCTGAGACCCACCGTCAACCGGAAGTCATTTCGATTCGGGCGCTGCCCGTCTTCGTCGCGCTCGGGCTCCTCGACTCGATCCGGATATCCGCCGACAGCCAGGTGGATGTCCTGGGGGAAGTCGAACCGGGTCCATGCTCGGTGGTTGTTCGCGGTGCCGTCTCCCTCCGTCTTGCTGAAGGCTCCGTTGGACCTCGTCGTCCACCGCGTGAAGGCGGTGCGCCGGTCCAGCTTCGCGCTGGCCGTCGAGGCTGCCTGGTCCGTTTTGCCCGAGCGAGCAGCGGGATTGGCCCGACCTGTATACGCCAGTCTCTCCGCTCCTCCTCCGAGGTGTAGTCGATGCTGCGAAGCTCGTCCGCCGAGAATTCGAGCGGCCCGTCCTGAGGCGTGACGACCCGAACGGTGCCGTCCCGCAGCTCGCCCGTCCCGGCGTAGATCCGGTCTCCCTCGATACGAAAGACCCGCGGTCGCGCGAGGCGCAGCTCGATGACGTTCTCCTCGACGGATCCCATGAGAGTCTTTCTGCGCCCCGAAGCGACGCCCGATACGAGGAAGCCAACGCTGGGTTCTCCGATCCCCGGACCGCAGGGAGTCGAGATGACCTCGACCTCCCGGTGGCCGACGGGAACTCTCGCGAACCAGACCTCGACGGCAACGCCTGTGTCCACCGGACCCCTCGGACAGCATGGCGTCCCATCCGATCGTCGAGGGCCCAGCTGCCACCAAAGCAAGGCGGGGGGACCACGGTCCCACGACCTCCAGGGTCGCGGAGCTATGCTGCTCGCGAGATGGCGATTATCCCTCCTTCGTCCGACCTGCTCCCCGCCCGAGCCGCCGTCCGCGGCCCGAACGCCACGCGACGCGCCGTCCTTCTCCTCGTCGGCGGTCTGGCGACCACGCTCGCCGGTTGCTCGGAGACCGACGTCATTGCCGACCCCGTCGTCCGGCCCGTCCTCGTCCATCCGGTCGCGCCCGGATCCGACGTGACGGAACGGCGCTTCCCCGCCCGCGCACGGGCTGGCAGCGAATCCGAGTTGAGCTTCAAAGTGGCGGGACAGATCCGCGAGCTCTTCGTCTCCGTGGGCGAGACCGTGCGCCAGGGTCAAGTCATCGCAGCGCTCGACGACAGCGATCTCAAGCTGGAGCTGCGCCAGGCGGAGGCCGGCTACGCCGAGGCCAGCGCCCGCGACCGCAACGCGCAGGCGGAGTACGAACGGACGAAGGTGCTCCATGATCGAGACGCGACCTCGGACAACCAGCTGGAGGCCGCGGAAACCGAGGCCGTGTCGGCCCGAGCCCACCTGCAGGCCCAGGCCCAGGCCGTCGCGCTCGCCCGCTCGAGGTTGGGCTACGCCGAGCTGCACGCGCCGACGGACGGCTTGATCGCTTCGGCGCCGGTCGAGCGCAACGAGAACGTGAACATCGGCACGCCGATCGTCATCCTCAACGCCGGAGGACGTCCCGAGCTCGCATTCACCGTACCCGAGAGCGTGGTCGGCTCCGTGGAGCGCGGGATGCCCGCCACGGTCCGCTTCACGACCCTCCCGGACACGGTCTTCCCCGCCGAGATCGTCGAGATCGGCGTCAGCTCGGGGCGTGTTGCCTTTCCCGTGACCGCGCGCCTTCTGAACGGAGACGAGCGCATCCGCTCGGGCATGGTGGCCGAAGTGACCATGCGATTCTCGCGTGAACGCGGCGAAGGTCCCCCCAAGCTGATGGTGCCGAGCTTCGCGGTCGCCGAGGACGCAGCGGGCCGGTTCGTCTACGTCGCCGAGCCGACCGAGGGCGAGCTCGCCCGTACGGAGCGTCGCGAGGTCGAGATCGGCGAGCTCACCACCGAGGGACTCGAGATCGAGAAGGGTCTCGAGGCAGGAGACCAGGTCGTGATCGCCGGGCTCCGCTTCGTCGAGCCCGGACTGACCGTCCGCATCATGTACCGCGAATAGCGGAGCGAGACCGCGTGGACCTCACACGACTCGCCATCGAGAAGAACCGCGTCACGATCGCCCTGCTCGCGGTCGCACTCCTCGGCGGACTGATCGCGTTCAATGGCCTGCCCCGCGCCGAGGACCCGGGCTTCGTGATCCGCACCGCGCAGGTGATCACCCGATTCCCCGGCGCAAGTCCGGAGCGCGTCGAAGACCTGGTCACCCACAACCTGGAGCGTGCGATCCGGGAGATCCCCGAGCTCGAGAGCGTCGAGAGCACCTCGAAGACCGGCGTCTCGATCATCACGGTCAACATCCAGGAGAAGTACAAGGAGATGCGTCCCATCTGGGACTCGCTCCGACGGAAGATCGAGCGCGAGGCACCGCAGCTGCCCAGGGGCGCGCTCGATCCGATCGTGAACGACGAGTTCGGCGACGTCTTCGGCATCGTGATGGCGCTGACCGGCGACGGCTTCAGCTACGCCGAGCTCAAGGAGGTCGCGGACGCGACCCGCGACCGTTTTCTCCAGCTTCCCGACGTCGCGAAAGTCGAGATCCTCGGCGTGCAGGAGGAGCGGATCTTCATCGAGTACGAGAACGCTCGACTCGCGGAGCTCGGTCTCGCCCCGACCGAGCTGTCCGACATCCTCGAGGCGCAAAACATCGTGACGCCGGGCGGCAGCATCCGACTCGGGCCCGAGCGCATCGTGATCGAGCCCTCGGGCAGCTTCGAATCCCTCGAGGACGTACGCCGAGCGATTCTCCAGCTTCGCGACAGCGACGAGGTCCTCTATCTCGAGGACATCGTCGAGATCCGACGCGACTACATCGACCCGCCCGTGGAACGCGTGCATACCGGACGAGGCGCCGTACTCTACCACGCGCTGGAGCCCACGTTCCCCGTCGACGACCCCAAGACCGCGGCGCTCGTCATCGCGGTCTCGATGCGCGAGGGGGGACGGCTCACGGCGCTGGGCGACCAGGTCGAGGACCTGATCCGCTTCTTCAACGAGATCTACCCGATCGGACTCCAGCTCGATCCGATCATCTTCCAGCCCGACGACGTCCGACAGGTGATCGACAGCTTCGTGTCCAATCTGGTGCAGGCGGTCGTCGTGGTGATGGCCGCGATGCTCGTCTTCCTCGGGCTGCGCACTGGCCTCGTGATATCGGCGCTGATCCCGATGGCCATGATGACGACGCTCCTCGTCATGCAGCTCACGGGGATCGGCCTCGACCAGATCTCCCTGGCGGCGCTGATCATCGCGCTGGGCATGCTCGTCGACAACGGCGTCGTCGTGGCGGAGTCGATCGTCGTCGGCATGCAGAGCGGCGAGAACGGAAAGGACGCGGCGATCCGATCCGCGAAGGAGCTCCGCGTCCCCTTGTTGACCGCGTCGCTCACGACCAGCGCCGCGTTCCTGCCGATCTACCTCGCGGAATCCGCCACCGGGGAGTACACCGCCTCGCTCTTCACCGTCGTCACGATCGCGCTCCTCGCTTCCTGGATCCTGGCGCTCACGATGACGCCGATGCTCTGCGCGACCCTGCTCCGCGCACCCGCGGACGAGACCGGACCGAAACGGTCGGGGGCCTTCTATCGGGCCTACCGCACGGTCCTGACGAACCTCCTGCGGCATCGAGCGCTCACGATCGCGGTCGTCGTGCTCGCGTTCGTCGCCTCGGTCTGGGGAGCGCGCTTCGTGCCGGCGCTCTTCTTTCCTCCCTCGGATCGACCGAGTCTGGAGGTCGAGATCGAGCTGCCGCCTGGCACCGACATCGAGTACACACGACACGTCGTCGAAGGCCTCGAGGCCCATCTCGTCGAGCATCAGCTCGTCGGCGAAGATCGAGACGAGGGCATTCTCGACTGGGGCAGCTTCATCGGGCGCGGCGGACCGCGGTACTACCTGAGCTACGGGCCCGAGCCCCAGAACCCCGCCTACGCGATCATGCTGGTGAGCACGACGTCCCACGAGGCGCGCGACGCCGCGATCGCCGACATCCGCGACTACTTCTGGACGCGACACCCGGAAGTCCTGGCCAACGTCCACCCCCGACGCCTCGGTCCCCCGGTGAGCCACCCGATCCAGATCCGGATCACCGAGGGAGGCTACGGCGCGACGACGCTCTTCGAGACCGTCGAAGAGGTGAAGGCGCATCTGCGGACCCTCCCCACCGCGCGCAACGTCGGCGACGACTGGGGCCTGCGCACGAAGAAGATCCTCATCACCGTCGACCAGGTGCGCGCCCGCAACGTCGGGGCGACGAGCCAGGACGTCGCCCTGTCGCTCCAGACCCTCTTCACCGGGCTCGAGGTCACGCAGTACCGCGAGGCGGAGAAGGTGATCCCGGTGACGATGCGCTCGAACGAGGAGGGTCGCCTCAGCCTGGACGCCCTGTCCGCCGCGAACATCTACGTCCAGGGCACGGGCCAGACCGTCGCGCTCAGCGAGATCGCGACCGCCGAGATCGTGTGGGAGCCCTCGAAGATCCTCCGCCGGAACGGGTCGCGCTCCGTCTCCGTCCTGTCGGACGTCGCGCCGGGCACCCTCGCCTCGGGGGTCACGGCGGAGATCGTGCCGTGGCTCGAGGAGACCTCGAAGCGCTGGCCCCTCGGCACGACCTGGGAGCTGGGCGGCGAGGACGAAGCCTCGTCCAAGGCGAACGCTTCGATCGGCGCCAAGTTGCCCCTCGGTGCCGGCATCATCCTGCTGCTGCTCGTCACGCAGTTCAACTCGTTCCGCAAACCGCTCATCGTGCTGCTCACGGTTCCGCTCGGACTGATCGGCGTCGTGCTCGGGCTCCTCGTAGCACGGTCGTATTTCGGCTTCATGACCTTCCTGGGTGTGATCTCGCTCTTCGGCATCGTGATCAACAACGCCATCGTCCTGCTCGACCGCATCCAGATCGAGATCGACGAGAACGGGCGCACGCCGGCGGAAGCGATCCCCCTTGCGGCCGAAGCGCGGCTGCGGCCGATCCTGCTCACGACCGCTACGACGATTCTCGGTCTCGTCCCGCTCTATCTCGGCGGCGGTCCGATGTGGGAGCCGATGGCGATCGCGATCATCTTCGGACTCGCCTTCTCGACGGTCCTGACCCTCGGCGTCGTGCCCGTGCTCTACGCGATCTTCTTCCGCGTGCGCACCGGGTGAGCCGCGCTCACTCCTCGAACGACTCGTCCTGTTCGTCGAGCTCGTCGACGCTCCGATCGAACCGGGGCGTCGTCGAAGACGAGCCTCCAAGCGTCTCCGCCAGCTCCGTCGAGCGACCACGAACGACCTTCGCCGTGTCGCCGCCCGGGATTCGAGCGAAGAGTGGCTTCCTGATCCGTTCGGGCAGCGTCGACTGCAGGTATTCCAGGGCGGTTCCGCGCGCATTCGGGTCGCCGAAGTAGATCGCGCGGAGCGTCGACGCCATCAGTTCGTGGCCGAAGAGCGCCGCCAGGGCGGTGAAGACGAGCTCCAGGTTTCGGTCGATGTGGACGAGCTCCTTCGCTTCGAGCAGCACCGACTCGTCGCGGGTCTGTCCACGGCGCCGCCCTCGCTGGTCCCATTTCCAGGGATCGACGGCGAGGGTCCGCTCGACCACCTCGAAGACGTCCTCACGGTCCGGCGTCTGTTCGGTGGCTTCGACCACGCGAAGGGCCGAACGGACGCACTCGAGCTCGACGTCGAAGTCCGGATCGCCGAAGCCGAGCGAAAGGCCCAGAAGCACACGCTCCCCAGGCGACGCCTCCAGAACGCCCGGAATCCGGCGACGAACCAGCGCCTCCTGCTCGGCGTCGAGCAACGCATCGACGAGCTGGCCCGTGATCCGATCGCCGAAGCCACGAAGAAACGACAGGGCCTCCTCGGCGACCGTGGGCCGACCCAGCATGGGGATGACGAGCGGCACCAGCTCGACGCGCGCTTCCGCCTCGGAGAGCGCCGCCCGAATCCGTTCCGGATCCGCGGACTCGAGCTCGCTGACCAGGGGCGCGACCGGGTCCCCCCTCCGCGTCTCCGACTCCGACGCACCGTCGACCCCGTCGCGAGCCGCCTCCTTGGCCAGATCGAGCTCGTGCAGACGCGCGATCAGCTCGGCTCGATCGATCGTCACGCGACTGTCGACGAGCGTATCCGGCTCTCTCGGCAACGGCGCTCCGAACTCGTCGCCGACCCGCCCGCCTTCGCGGAGATTCGTGGCGAGCTGCGACACGTAGCCAGCGTGCAACCGCAGGACGAGCAACAACGAAACCAGCGAGAGCGCGGCAGCGAGGGACAGCATCACCGACGTCGGCGCATCGCTGATCCAGGCGACCAGGAAGAGCACGAGACCGCTGCCGATCAGCTCCCCCAGACCGCTGGCGCCGACGTCGACGTAGATCTTCGCTCGGCGCTTGTCCTGTGCCGGCACCGGCGTCCAGAGAAGTTCGAAGCTCGCCTTGAAGAGGGACGTTCCCAGCACGCTGGTCGAAGCCCGTGCGAGGGTCGCGGTCGCGAGTTGATGGAACGCCGCAGCGCCCGCGCTCGTCGCGGCGACCAGTGCAGGAGCCAGTGCGAGGGTTCCCCCGACGCCGAGCTTGCGGAGCAGCTTCGGACCGACGCTCGTCTGAAGGACGAAGGCCGTCACGTTCGCGACCGTGTAGAAGACTGCGAAGAAGCGGACGAGGTCCGTCTCGCTCGCATAGGCATCGGCCGCCGCGGCCTTGAACGCGTAGTCGATCAGCTTCTCCGTCCCCTCGATCGCAGCGACGAGCATCGCCATCCGCAGAATCAGCGCGTTGGACCGCCATCCGCGCGAGTCCTCGTCGCGATCGTCCGTCTCGGCCGAGGGAGCGGGGGCCCCGAGCATCGGCCGCCCCAGACGGAAGATCACGAAGGCGGCCAGCAGGTGGAACACCGCGAAGCCAGTGAGCATCTGCTCGATGCCCACCCGGGGCGCGATCTCGGCCGCGACCGTGCCTCCGAGTACGCCTCCCAGGGCACCGAAACCGCTGATCCGAGGCACGATCGCCTTCGCCGTGTAGGGGTCGAAGCGCTCATTCACGAGGGACCAGAAGCCGCTGAAGAGAACGAGGGAGAGCGACGTCAGATGGAGGTAGACGGCGATCGCGCCGAGCCCCGGCGACGCGCGCACGAGCAGCCACTCGCCGAAGAGCAATCCCGCCGAAAGCGAGACCGTGAGGGGGACCGTTCGCGCGGGGCTGAAACGGGAGAGGAAACGGGAAACGGCGATCGCCGCGAGGAGCGAAGCCGCCGAGCCCGCGATCATCATCTTCGGCAGGTCGGTGACTTCGAAGCTCGAAAGGAAGAGCGTGTCGCGTACGGCCTTGCCCGCGACGTGCACGGCCACCAGAACGAGGGCTCCTGCCGCCGCGAGAATGGCGCCGCTCTCTCCCCGTGATGTCGGCATGGCACGAGCCTACCCCGGCCCGCTCGATCTCACGAGGCGGGGGTCCGCTCCGCGAGCTCGATCCCGGTAGGCAACGTTCCCGTGCTCGTCCCCGTCTCGCGTTCGATCCGCTTGGCCGCTTCCCGCTCCTTCCAGACCTGCCACCAGAGGCGAGCGTCCTCTGAGGTCCAGTCTTCGAGGACGACACACTCCTTGAAGCGAGCAAGGAGAACTCCCGCGTCCGACGGACGACGCTCCGGCTCCTTCGCGAGGCAATCGAGGATCAGCTTCTCGAGCGAGGACGACACGGTTCGACCGAGCGCCTCCGAGGGCGGGCGAGGCGTCTCGTGGACGTGCTTGATCATCACCTCCATCGGCGACTCCGCGGATAAAGGCGGCGTACCCGTGAGCAGCGTGTACGCGACGAGTCCCAGCTGATAGACGTCCGAACGTGTATCGAATGCCTCGGAAGATCGTACGGCCTCGGGCGGCATGAAGAGGGGCGTACCCGTGAGCGCGGTCGCATCGGTCAGCGCCGCATCCTTCGGCTGCTCGATCGGACGAACGAGCCCGAAGTCGAGCACCTTCGCGAAGTCGTGGAGTCCACCCCGAACGCAGAGCATCACGTTCGATGGTTTGATGTCCCGATGGATCAGGCCCGCGGCGTGTGCCTCGGCAATCGAACCGCAGATCTGCTCCATTACGTGCAGGACGCGCCTCTCGGGAAGGGGACCCTCCTGCTTCGAGATCTCGGCGAGGGTGCATCCTTCGACGTACTCCATCGCGTAGTAGAAGGTGCCGTCCGACGCGTGACCGTAGTCGTAGATCTCGATCGTGTTCGGATGCATCAGGGCCGCCGAGGTGCGCACTTCGCGTTTGAAGCGCTCTATTCCGTCCTTTCCCGCCCGCTCCGTATTCAACACCTTGATGGCGGTCGGACGTCGGAGCAGGGAGTGGCGGGCGAGGTACACCGTGCCCATTCCACCCTTCCCGATCCGGGACTCGATCTCGAAGCGTCCCAGACGACGGACTGCATCGGCCTCGCGACCCAGACGGCGACCCCACATCGCGTAGAAGAAGAGCGCCGTCGAAGAGAGGAGCAGGAGCCCCATCACTGCGACGAAGGATCGACGGACCGCGAGCACCGAGGCGTACGCCTCGTTCCAGTCGACCTCGCTCGCGAGGCCGAAGCCGAGACTCGGGAGCCACGTCCAGGCGCCCACGACTTCGACGCCGCGGTAGTCGCGATATCCGTCCGTGTCCACGCCGCTCTCGCCAGCGATCGCGCCTGCGGCGGACTTCGTGAAGGGCCGCGCGGCGACGGACCGTTCGGGAACGAACCCATCCGTCAGGTCGCCGCCGGGATCGCGGACCTGCACGTTCATGACCGAGGGCCGACCTTGTTCGAGCAGCCCCAGCCCGTAGAGCGCTTCCTCGAAGCGGCTGGGCGTCAGGAGCTGCCCGTCGCGGTCGAAGACGTAGGTCTCGCCCGATCCCGCCAGGCGTGCCGTCCGAAAGAGTTGATCGAACTCGGCGCCAGGATCGATCCGGTATCCGATCGCGCCGACGACGTTCCCCGCGTCGTCGCGAATCGGCGCGCCTGCGAGCATCGAGCGTCCCAGCCGCTTCGGCAACAACTCGTCGTCGTCGGTTTCGTCACTCGGAGGAAGAGGCGCGTCGACCTCGATCAGCACGGGGCGGGTCAGGATCGTCCGTCCCTGGAAGATCGGGGCGACGATCGGGGGCAGTCCCGGATCGAACGAGCCGACCCAGTCCGTCTCGTCGTGGGCGACGAAACGGCCGTCGAGACCGACGACGGCGTAGCCGGGGTGATCCCGACGCGGGTTGGAAGAACGCAGCTCGGCGGCCAGGACGGCCTGCGCCGGCGACGACAGCAACGCCCGACGAGCATCCGGCCCCGTTCGTCCGATCCGCAGGAGCTCGACCGCCGCTTCTCGTACGACGGGCTGGTCCACGAGCAGCTCGACGTAGATCTTCTTCTCTTCTGCCCAGATCTCGAGGGCGTACGCCGTGGTATCGCGGCTCGCGACGAGCTTGGATTCGAGCTCCTCCATCTCGGTGGTCCAGAGGCCGCGAAAGATCAGGTAGCCCGAGCCGCCGAGGAGCAGCGCGAACGAGAGGGGCAGAATCCATGCGTGGCGAAGCAGTAGGCGAGACATGGGACCGCAAAGTCTAGCCGCTGCGAGGTGGAACCGATCGGGAGATGCCAGCAGATGCGCTGCTAGCTTTCGCTGCATGGAAACCGTGCGCGCTTTCCTCGAGGGAAATCCCGTCGGGCTGCTCTTCCTCGTGATCGGCCAGCACTGGTGGTCCTTCTCGGGCGAGAGCAACCTCGACATCGACACACCGCTTGGATCGGTCAGCATCGATCGGCCCGGCGTCAACCTGACCGACGTACAGCCGGTCATCCGGTATCGACTCTCCCCCAAGACGAACATCGGGATGGCGCCCAACTGGCGGTACAACTGGAAGACCGAGCAACTGAGCCTGCCGATCGGAATCGGCGGCGACTCGCTGTTCATGATCGGGCCTCTGCCGGTCAAGCTCGGCGTCGAGACCTACTACTACGCCGTGACCGACGACGACTTCGGGCCGCGATGGCAGGTGCGCTTCCTCATCATTCCCGTATTCCCGTCGCCGGAGTGGTCGAGGAAGCCGATCTTCTGATCCTCGGCGCCCGAAGGAGACCGCCGCTGCGGAACGCTACCGCTGCGCCTCCGGGTAGTAGCGATTCAGATCGTAGATCCCGGCGTGGATCCCGTTGGCCTCGTCGGCGCGCGCCTGGAACCAGTCGTAGAGGGACCAGAAGCGCGGATCCGCGCGGCTCACCCCGAAGCGATCGAACTTCTTTCGGTACGCCTCGGAACCGTCGAAGTTCGCGAGCACGTCGAAGAAGTCGGGCAGGTGCTCGGCGGACACGTCGAGGAAGTAGTTCGGGTAGGACCCGATCGGTCCCGCGTGGAAGTCCATCGTGTCCTTCGAAGCGTCGAGGAAGAAGTTCTCGAGGAAGAGCGAGCTCACGTTGTCGTGCCAGCGGTTGATCACGATCGAGATGAACCGGTCCGATCCGCGGTAGTCGCGAACCCGCACCCACAGCACGTTCGCTTCCGACTCGTTCACCTCGCGAATGAAGCCCGTGCCGGGCGCGGTCAACGCCCGGAAGCCGTCGAGGACGTCCTCGTGGGTCTCGAAGGCGGTCGGCATCGGGACCGTCCCTCCGTGCCGCCGGTAGTTGAGCGGGTCGAATTCGATCCCCAGCGAGTCGAGGAGATGATCGTCGACCAGGCGTTCGACGAGCTCACGCTTGGGTTCGTCCGTTTCGTAGCCGACGCGCGTGGGTCGCCGCGCGTTCAGGATCTCCTGCGCTCGGGTCTCCTCCAGATCGTCGTCGCCGACGTACCAGGATCGGATCATCGGCTCGCGGACCGGCTGCGGGAGCAGCTGCACGAAGTTGAGCTCCCCTTCGACGCGGAGGAAGTCCATGTAGCGGCGGACGTTCACCTGGTGCGCGACGTTTCCGTAGACGTCGAACCCGGCGACCAGCGCGTAGTAGATCCGCTCGAGCTGGGTGAAGTCGATCACCCAGAGCGTGCGGGGCAGATCGCCGAGCGGCCCGCGATGGAGCGAAGCGCTGTCGAAGTGCCGGTAGACCGTGAGCAGCGGACTGTCCTCGGGCACACGTCCGCGCCACACCGAATCGATCGCCAGACCCTCCGGGCGCTGCTCGTCGTAGAGCCGCATCTTGGCGTCGTAGAACGCGCGATAGCGCTCGCGGTAGTCGTCGCTGAAGGTCTCGACGATCCGGCCCTCGCTGCCGAACTCGTTCGGCAGTCGTAGATTGCCCGCCTGCTCGGCCAGGAACGCCGGGTTCTGGACGACGAGGTCGGCGTCCGGGTCCATGAAGAAGACCCAGAAGTGGTCGTGGATGACGTTCAGCGCGACCTGTCCCTTGCAGACCGGCCCCTGCATGAAGCTCTGGATGAAGTACTGCGCGTGGTCCAGCAGGAAGGCGTAGCGGGAACGCGGCGGGATCTGCGCATAGACGACGAAGGGATTCGCGTCGACGACTTCCGAGTGCGGCAACACACGCGGCGGCGCGAGCCATTCCGGCTCGATGAACAGCTCGCGGTATCGAGCCAGCCGCGCTTCGTCGAGCTCCACGACCATGTGCGTCTTGTGGACGAGGGTCGAATGGATCTTCCGGAAGCGGTAGAAGACGCGGTCGACGCCCGGATCGTCGTAGGGTCGTACGCTCGCGATGACGGCGATCGGCTCGCCCGGACCGGACGTCGAGCGAACGATCTCGTAGAAGTCCTCGGAGTCCGAGTCGGCGAAGCGAAGGTGCGCCAGGAAGAGGTGCTCGTAGAGATAGCGAGCCGTCATCACGTGCTTGGCGTCGGGCCGATTGAGGAACGACTCCCACTCCGTGATCGCGCGCGCGTCCGCGGCGCCCGGCGTCACGAGCGCGACCTGCTCCTGCGGCGTCGGACCCGGCGTCCCCTGCGCCACCCAGGACGCGAGCACGCCGTACTCTTCGTCCGACAGCGCGGGGAAGCCGAAGGGCATCCCGCGGTCGGGGTGGAGCGCCAGGAAGACCCCCGCCTCCCGCGGACTCGACGGGCACGAGAGATCCGAGGCCTCGGGCCGGTACTCGCCGCGGGGAACGGGATCGCGGCGCTTCGCCTCGAGGAACATGAAGAGGAGCGCGTCGTTTCGCGGACCCTGAGCGCGATTCTGGAGCACGCTGTGGAAGCCTCTCGCGCGCCAGGCGTCCGTGGTCGGGGCGTCCGTGAACAGTCGCGTCGGTTCCGCCCGCCCGAGGCGCGAGCTCGAGTAGACCTTTTCCTTGGTTCCCCCGCGCTCCGCTCCCTCGAAGGAGCTCAGCTTGAGCTGGCAGGCCGCGTTGTAGCAGGAGTGGCAGACGACGCAGCGGGTGTCGAGCACCGGCTTCACGTCGTCGAGAAAAGTGACCGGACGCGCGAGCTGGGCGGGCTCGGGAAGGCCTTCGGGAGACGGTACGCAGGCGAGTCCGAGCAGAAACGAGCAGGCGAGGGCGATGACGATTCTCAGCATGATTCTCCCGGCTGACCCGCCGCCTTCTCAGCGACCGGCGATCGCCTCGCGCGCTCGTTCGAGCTCGGCGACGAGCTCCTGGCGGAGGAGCTTGCGGCCGATCGACCGCTTGGCCCCACCCCCGATGCCGGTCACCTGGGCCGTGTAGGTGTGATTCGTATAGAAGATCGCGGACCACGTCTCCGGCGTCGGGAGGACACCCACCACGATCTGAAGGGCGTCGTAGTCATGGCCGGAGTAAAAGCGCCGCTCGACGACGATCTCGCCCGCCCCCGCCTCCAGATAGAAGATCCGGTGGATCAGGACCGGCGCAGCGAAGTCGCGTCCCTTCGAGACGGCCCAGGACAGCACGTGACGAGCCTTGCCAGGACTCTTCGACGGAATCGTTTCGAGCTCGGCGTCGAAGACGGGATCGCGGGTCAGCTCGCGGATCGCCGCGTTCGCGTGCGCGAGGTCGAGCTTCGGAGAGCGATCGCTGCCCGCATAGGATTCGATTCCCGAGAGTCCTCGCTTCCAGTAGGCGGCGGCCCGCTCCGCGAGGGCACTTCGATAGGCGTCGAGCGCCGCCTCCGCCCCTCGTTCGGCGGCCGCCTCGATCCGGCGCGCCTCCGCCTCCGAGAGATGGAACGTATCTGCAGGCCGTCGAACCAGCTTCGCGAGGCTTTCGTCGGGAAGCTCCAGGTTCGCGAGCGAAGGACGCGCGGGATCGATCGTTCCGCTCGACAGCGTGAAGGTCTGGACCTCGGCCATGCGCTTCGCGTCGAGGAACTCGGTGACCGCACCGACGGGCGCGTCGAGCCGAGCGACCAGCGCCAACGCCAGGTCTTTCTCGCTGGATGCCGCCAGCTCCTCGGCGACGATCTCGCCGGCGATCACGCGTTCGATCGCCGCCGTCGAGAGCCCGATTTCCTGCGCGAGCTGCCCGGCGCTTCGTGGCTCCGCTTGCGACGACCCGACCACGGCCGGGGACAGCAGACACGCGATGAAGAGGGATCGGGCGAAGGTCTTCACGCAGCCAATCTAGCAGCCGTGTCCGTCCGTCGATCGCCTGAACGCGAAGAGCAGCCCGACGGACAGGGCGATCGGCGTCGCTCCCGTGGGCTCCGGAATCGACAGCGTCCCGATCGCGATATTGCGTCCGCGCGTCGGCGTGCACGGCACCGTGGGTGGCCCCGTCGCGCCCGCGCCCGAGCAGACGGGATCGAGCAGCGCGGACGCGAGCTCGCCGCCGTCGCGAAGCGGGTCGACGACGAGCCGGTCGGGCGATTCTGCACCGCAGCTGCGCCCTCGGGAATGCCGGGGTGCATCGGTCGCCGCTTCGCGTCAGCCCCGGAAGCCGCGCGCCACGAGGTACTTCTCCGTACTCCCCTTGCGCGTCGACTGGAGCTTCACGGTCTTCGCCTTCGCGAACGAGTCCTGGACGCGCTTCACGATCGTCTGGGCCTCGGGCCCTTCGAGCACCTTGACGACGAAGGACCCGCCCGGGGCGAGGACCTTCGGAAGCAGCGACTCGATCGCCTCGAGCAGGCGCTCCTCGTTCGCCCGATCCGTCTCGCGCACGCCCGTGAGCTTCGGCGCCGCGTCCGAGAGCACGACGTCGGCGGGCTCGCCGCCGATCGCTTCGAGCAGGCGCGCCGGCGTGTCCTCGGCTTCGAGGTCGCCGACGAGCGCCTTGGCGTTCGGCTGCGGGAGCGGAGGGTCGACCTCCGCGAGGTCGATGCCCACGACGACGCCGTTCCCGCCGACGAGCCGGACCGCGACCTCCATCCATCCGCCCGGCCAGCAGCCGAGATCCAGCACGCGATGGCCCTTCTCGAGGATCCGGAACTGCTTCTGGATCTCCTCGAGCTTGTAGGCGGCGCGCGAGCGCAGTCCCTCCTTCTTGGCCTTCTGGTGGAGGTGGTCTTTGCGTTGGTAGCGGGCCATGGGCGGCGGGAGGCTATCGGATCAAGCCCGCGGAATCAGCTTCTTCCGCTGCATCCACTCGATCCACCCGACGAGCATGTCTTCGGAGTCGAGACACTCGTCGAAGCCGGCCTGACGCAGCTTGATGGTCGAGAGCATGTTGGGTGGCGCCGGGTGTTCGCGACCGAAGCCGAAGTGGAGGTCGGCATAGACGAACGAGTCGCCGACGAACTCCATGAGTCCCGGCGCGCGCAGCCCGTGCTTCGCGACGATCGCGTCCCACACGTCCGCCTTCGCGGGCATCGTCTCCGCGAGCTTCTCCGGCGACGGCTCGCCGACCTCCATGCCGAAGGCCTCCGCGAGTCGCGCCCACACGTTCTCCCAGACGAACACGTCGCCGTTCGAGACGTTGAACACTTCGTTTCGCGCCGCTTCGTTCGAAGCGCCCCACTCGAGCGCCCGCGCGAGGAGCCGCGCATCCATCGCATCGACGGGTCCAGTCCGTCCCCCCGGCCAGCACAGCCCGCGCCCTTCGTGCTTCGCGATCGCGGCGAAGGTCGCGAGCGGTGCAATCGGATTCATGGGGGCACCGAACGCGTGGCCGTAGATGACCGGCGGGCGCCAGACCGTCCATGCATACCCCGCAGCGGCCGCCCGCTCCCGCAACAGGTCCTCCTGCAGCCAGTAGAAATTGGCGTGCTCGTGTCGCGGCTCGCGCTCGCGACCGGGCACGCGCATGCCTCCCACGTGCGCGCCATACGCCTTCGTGCCCTGCAGGAGCGAAACGTGCTCGAGGCCCCCGCCGGCTTCGACCCCGGCGAGCAGGTTCTCGAGCATTCGTCGGTTGATCTCCATCTGGTCCGGATCGAACCAACCTCCGACCAATCCCTCCTTCTCCTGGAGCGCCGCGAAGACGACGTGGGTGATCGGCGGAAGCGCGGCCAGGCCTTCGCGACAGGCCGCTTCGTCCAGAAGATCGAGCGGGACGTGGCGGCCGACCGAGAGATCCGGTGCGCGGCGCGATACGCCGTACGCCTCCCATCCCGCCGTCGCGAAGTGTTCAAACGCGGCGCGCCCGACGATTCCGCTGGCCCCGACGACGAGGACGCGTCGCGGCCGGCTCAAGGCGCCGGCGCCCCGAAGCGCTCGCGAAAATCGGTGAGCACGATCTCGTACTCCTCCGCCGCCATGAAGTCCTCGTCGCTCATGCCCTTCTGCTCGTGATCGCGGTACCACGCCACGTAGTCGGGCATCTCGCTCGCGTGCTTCCCGTAATGGGTCGAATACGTCCGCATCGCGATCGTCGGCGGATCGACCGTCGTGTCGAACTCGAGGAGTCGCAGCCAGCCGTCCCCGAGACCGACCGGCCCACCCCGCTGCGGATCCCGCGGCTGACCCGCGTCGAGGCCGACCTGCCCCCGATCCTGGTAGTCGGCCAGGACCGTGTGCACGTCGAATCCCGCGACGTTGGCCTCGCGGAGATACGCCTGCCCGTGGTAGTGGCCGCAGAGCACGAGGAAGATCTGCGACTCGAGCGCGATCAGCTTCTCGAACATCTGCTGCGGCGTGTTGTGGTTCTCCGCGTCCACGAGCGTGAAGTCGAGGAAGCCGCCGGAGATCCGGGTGGCTTTCGGACTCAGGTAGTCGTGGGTCGATACGATGGTCGGAATACCCGGGTAGTCGGCGATCACGCGCCGCGCCCAGGCCAGCACGTCGTCGCCGGCCTGCATCTCGAGCGCCAGGTGGAGGAAGCGATAGCCGCCGGCCTCGAAGATCTGCGCGCTGCTCGTCCCGCCTTCGAATGCAGCGACGTACCAGGGCGCATCTCTGAAGAAGGGAGAGGTCGCTCCGAAGGCGCCGACGAAGCCGCCGAGACCACCCACGTGCAGGAGCCCCAGGTCCTCGACCGTGAACGTGATCTCCTCCGGCGGCTTCGACAGGTTCGGCGGGTGGGTGTTCACGTTGTACATCGCGTCGTAGTCGTGGTTGCCCGGCGGCACGCCGAAGGGCAGTCCGGCGTCGGCGACCTGCTGGTAGCCCGCGATCGCCGTCGGGATCTCGACCTTCGCGACCTTCTCGCTCGGCGTGAAGTGGGCGTCGAAGTAGGGGTTCGGGACCCGCGAGTAGCCCATCGCGGCGTGCTCTTCGTCGATCGACTCGGTCGGGTGCTGCCAGGTGTCGCCGACGCTGGCAACGAAGACGATGTCGCCGCCCCGCGTGCGCGCGTTGTCCGCGACCCAGGACATCTGTTCCAGAAAGAGCGTCGAGGCGTCGATCGCGAAGCCCTCGGCCGTCTGGTGGGTGTAGTCGGTGTAGTTCTGGGTGTCGGGGATCATCGCGATCGTGAACCGATCGCCGCCGCTCCCCGCGCCCAGTCCTGCACAGCCGAGGGCGACGAGCACCCCGACGAGTCCGATCCATGCTCCGTAGCGCCGCATCCGTTTCCCTCCTCGCCGCGAGACCCGCCGCGGCCCGCGAAACGATCGCAGACCCCGGGTTTCGTGGCAGCGGTCCCAGAATCTGGCACGATTGGTGCCAATACCTGCGCCCCCGACGGAGGACCCCCGATGGCCATCGAAGCCCTGCGCACGCCGGACGAGCGCTTCGCGTTCCTGCCCGCCTTTCCGTACGCGCCGAACTACGTCGAAGACCTGCCGGGCTACGAAGGCCTGCGCATGGCCTGGTACGACGAGGGCCCTGCGGACGCCGAGACGACCTTCCTCTGTCTGCACGGCGAGCCGAGCTGGTCCTACCTCTACCGCCACATGCTGAAGGAGTTCGTCGACGCCGGACACCGGGTCGTCGCCCCGGACCTCTTCGGCTTCGGCCGCTCCGACAAGCCGGTGAACGACGCCGACTACTCGATCGACTTCCACCGCGGGAGCCTGCTCGCCCTGATCGAGCGTCTCGACCTCACCAACGTCACCCTCGTCTGCCAGGACTGGGGCGGGCTGCTCGGCCTGACCCTCCCGATGGATTGCGGCGATCGGTTCACGCGCCTGCTCGTCATGAACACCGCGATGCCGATCGGCGAGTTCGTCTCCCAGGGATTCCTGAACTGGCGGACCCTCGCGGCGACGGTGCCGGACATCCCTGTCGCCGGACTGATCGCGAGCGACGTGAAGGGCGACTTCTCGCCCCTCGACGCCATCGCCTACGACGCGCCCTACCCCGACGACACCTACAAGGCCGGCGTTCGCCGCTTCCCTGAGCTCGTGCCCGTCGAACCGGGCATGGCCGGCATCGAACTGTACGTGCGCGCCCGCGCCTTCTGGTCGACCGAGTGGACCGGCGAGAGCTTCATGGCGATCGGCCTGCGCGACGGCGTCCTCGGCAAGGACGTGATGGAGGAGCTGCGCAGCATGATCAAGGGCTGCCCGGAGGCCCTCGACGTGCCCGAGGCCGGCCACTTCATCCAGGAGTACGGCGGCCCGATCGCGAAGGCCGCCCTCGCCCACTTCGGACTGGACTGACGACCCTTGGACATCCAGGAAGCCCCCGACGCCGCCGTCCGCGCGCTCCCGGACTATCCGTTCGAGAGCCACTACGCGGCGGTTCCGCGCGAGCCCGGCTCCGCCGAGACGCTCCGGGTCCACTACGTCGACGAGGGGCCGCGGGACGGGCGCCCGGTCGTCTTCCTCCACGGCAACCCGGGCTGGACCTACATCTGGCGCGAACCCGTGAAGGCCGCCGCGGCCGCGGGCTTCCGCGCGATCGCCGTCGACCACGTCGGCATGGGCCTGTCGGACCGCCCGACCGAACTCGACGACTACACCGTCACGCGTCACGTCGAGTGGCTGCGCGCCGCCCTCTTCGACGTGCTCGACCTGCGCGACTTCGTCTTCGTCCTCCAGGATTGGGGCGGAATCCTCGGCTGCCGTCTGCTCGCCCTCGCGCCCGATCGCGTCGCCGGCGTCTGCTGCACGAATACCGGCTTCCCGGAGCGCGACCCCTCCATTCCGCTCCCCGACGACATCGAAGCCTCCGGCCCCTTCGTCGCCTTCCAGGCGATGGCGGCCGCCGCGCCGGTCTGGGAGCCCTGGAAGCTGCTCCCGATGGTCACGGTCACGCCGCTCTCGGAGGACGTCGTCGCCGGCTATCGCGCGCCCTACGCCGAGTCGCCCGCGCGCGGCAGCCAGGCCTATCCGGCGCTGCTGCCCACGCGACCGGACAATCCGATGCTCCCGGACAATTTCGAGGCGTGGAAGGTCGTCGAGACCTTCGACCGACCCTTCGTCACGATCTTCAGCGACCAGGACCAGATCGCACCCGACGGCTGGAAGCCGCTCGTCGCGCGGATCCCCGGCGCGAAGGACCAGCCCCACCAGATCCTCGAAGGCGGTGGCCACTTCCTCCAGGAAGACATCCCCGAGGCGTATACGAAGGCCGTCGTCGATTGGCTGACGACGACCTTCGCCTAGCATTCTCCTCTCGACCCGAACGGACACGACGACCCATGATCTACGTCAAGCAGAGCTACAACATCGACCCCGCTGCCCCCTCGACTCGCGATCGCGTGGTCGACGTCGTCGAGAAGTACGTCGTCCCCGCGAACGAGCGGTACGGCGCGCGGCTCGTCGGCGCCTTCTTCGCCCACGAAGAGTGGTACAGCCAGGTGATCCACCTGACGGAGTTCGACGACTTCGCCGCCTACCAGGCCTACCGAACGTCCGCCGCGACCGACGGAGACGCCAACGAGGGCGTGGCGCAGATGACGAATCTGGCCCCCGAACAACGGGTCGAGATCCTCGAGCCCCTCGGTCCGGTCGCCCCCGACGAGCTCCGGCAGGCGATCGCGGATTCGCTCGAGAAGCCGGTCGGCGTCTACACCTTCGCGATCCTCGACGTCACGCCGTCGAAGATCGAGCCCTTCACCGCGATGCTCAGCGCCGCCGCGAGCAATCTCCCGATCATCGCCGCCCTGCGCGACGTCTCCGGCAACCCCTACCGCGTGACCGATCTCTGGGCGACGGATACCGGCAAGCCCGGATACGCGCCCAACGACGATCAGCAGGAGTCCTTCTTCGGACCCCTCCGACAGGTGGCGCCGCGTGAGAAGATGATGCGGCTCCACGTCATGCCCTACTCGCCGCTTCGTTAGGTCGAGCCATGCCGAGCGCTCGACCCGACGACGCAACAGGAGACCCGCGGACATGAACGGCTTCGTGATCTGGGGCGGCGCGCTCCTCCTCTATCTCGGCTTCCGGGCCTGGTACGAAGGGCTGCGAAGGCGCCCGCTCACTGCGGCGGAGATCGATTCGCTCATGAAGCAGGCGGAGCGCTCGAGCATCAGCGAGGCAAGCTCGCTCGAGGAGATGCGCGACTTCCTCGAAGCGGACGACGGGAAGGAGTTCGTGATGCTCAACCTGGTGAAGCTCCACCCGGAGCCGGTCCCCCACCCCGACACCGGCGTCCCGACGAAGGCGCGCGCGATTCTCCAGGAATACATGGCTGACTTCCTGCCGACGCTCCTCAGGACCGGCGGACTCCCGCTCATGCAGGCGCGCAAGGTCGGACCCTACGTGGATTCCTGGAACGTCGAGCCCGACCCCGACTGGACGATCGTCGGCTACATGCGTTACCGGAGCCGGCGCGACCTGATGAAGCTGGCCGTGGACCCGCGCTTCCAGGGCGGTCACGGCTACAAGTTCGCCGCGATCCCGAAGACGCTCTCGTTCCCGACCCAGCCGAGCCCGATCGGATTCATGGGTCCGCGAGTCTGGGTCGCGCTCGTGCTCGCGCTGATCGCCGCGCTGCTCCACCTCGCGATCTCGTAGACACCGAGCGCTAGCGGAGACCCCGGGCCCAGCTTCGCGCCCAGCCGTCGAGGGGCAGCAGGTGCTCCGAGAGCGCGTGGGCCTGCTCGGTCAGGACGTAGCCCTCGCCTTCGCTCCGATCGACGAGGTTCGCGTCGCGAAGGGCACGCAGCCGCTCGTTCAGCACGCTCGGCGAGACGTCCTCCATCGCATCCCGCAGCTGCCGGAAGGTCATCGGCCCGGCCCGCAGCTCCCAGAGAAGGCGAAGCGTCCAGCGGCGACCGAGCAGGTCGAAGAGGACCATGATCGGTCGCCCGGTCCGGCTTCCGCGGACCGCCTTCGTCTTCTTCGCCGCCCTACCGGTGCTCTTCGCCGTCTTCGCCCGGGCTCTCGCTGCCATCCCGACTCCCCGTCCTTGCGCTTCGAAAAACGTAGCGTATGATCGCCGACGAAAACGCTACTGATTTCGTAGCGCGCCCGATCGACATCCCACGGAGACCGCGACCATGGCTCGAATCGAACCGCTTGCCCCGCCCTACTCCCCCGAGACCCAGGCACTCTTCGACCTCGCGATGCCGGAAGGGATGGCGCCCCTGGCCCTCTTCCGGGTGCTCGCCCGGAACGAGCGCCTGCTCCCGCGCTTCATGCGCTCGGGCGTGCTCGACCGCGGCCCGGTCCCGATCCGGGATCGCGAGATCGTGATCCACCGGACGACCGCGCGCTGCGGCGCGGAGTACGAGTGGGGCGTGCACGTGAACGGGTTCGGCCGGCCCCTCGAGCTGGGCGACGAGGTCTTGCGCGCGACGGTCGACGGAGACGCCGACGATCCCGCCTTCGACCCGCGCCAGGCACTGCTCGTGCGGATGGTCGACGAGCTGCACGACGACGCGACGGTCTCCGATGGGACCTGGCGGGCGCTCCGCGACGAGTACGACGAGCTCCAGCTCCAGGAGCTCATCTACACCGTCGGCTTCTACCACACGGTCAGCTTCCTCTGTAACGGACTCGCCCTCGAGAACGAGCCGTTCGGGGCGACCTTCGAAGAGCTGCGCGCGGGCCGCTGAACGAAGAAAGGCCACCGGGTCGCCCCGGTGGCCTTCTCCAGTATCCACTCGCGTGAAACGGGGCGCCGACGTTATTCGGCGGCCTCCTCCGCGGGGGCTTCGGCGTCGTCGCCGCCCACCTTCTGGCCGGGCGGGGTGCCGAGACCCTGGTCGCCCTTCTTGATGGCGGTGCGGATCTTGACGAGGCCGTTCTTGTGTCCGGGGACGGCGCCGCGCACGAGCAGGAGGTTGCGGTCGCTGTCCACGCGAATCACCTCGAGGTTCTGCGTGGTCACGCGGGCGTTGCCGTGCTGACCGGCCATCTTGAGACCCTTGATGACCTTGCCCGGGTCCGCGCCGGCGCCGATCGAGCCGCCGTGTCGGAAGAACTCGTGGGTACCGTGGCTGCGCTTCTTGATCGCGAAGCCGTGACGCTTGACGACGCCCGTCATACCGCGGCCCTTCGAGGTGCCGATGGCGTCGACGCGCTGGCCGGGGCCGAAGATGTCGACGGTGATCTCCATCCCTTCTTCGAGGGCTTCCGCTTCTTCCTCGGTCAGGCGGCACTCGGAGAGATGACGCTTCGGGGCGTCGACGCCGTGCTTCTCGAAGTGCGTCTTCTCGGCCTTGGAGAAGAGGCTCTCGCGGCGCTCGCCGAAGGCGAGCTGGACGGCGGTGTAGCCGTCCTTGTCGGCCGTCTTCTTCTGGACGACGACGTTGGGTCCCGCCTCGAGGACGGTCACGGGGACGGCTTCGCCGGAGTCGACGAAGACCTGGGTCATGCCGAGCTTCTTGCACAGCAGTTCGATGGCCATGGGATGGTTCTCCTCGTCCGGATTGGAACGCGCGTTCGTTGCTGCGTTCGTCGCGGGCGATGCTTCCCTGGTCGACTCACCCAGCGCTCGTCGCGGGGATCCTCTGGCGGGAGGGAAGGCGGGCCGAAGGCCGCGCCGCATCTTCGGTTTTCAGCGCTCGGGGACCACGCCGGAGAGCCCGTCGGGTCGCGAGAGCGCGGCAACTTACCACAGGGGATCGGGTGGGGCGACTTCGCTCCGAATACGACAAGAAAGCCAATTTGCGTCGCATTGCGTCGCCAGCGAGGTGTGTGCCTCCCTAGAGCGAGAGCGCGACGCGGACCAGCAGCGCGAAGAGCGTTGCCGACGCGAGCGCGAAGACGCTGAAGCGGACCATGATCGGGTTCTTCGTCGCCTGGATCAGCGAGTGCACGACCCGCAGCCCGACGTACGCCCAGGCCAGTCCGACCGACAGCCCATCGGTCGCGCCCGCGAGCTGCCCGCACAGCGCGACCGCGTAGAAGAGCGTGGGCTGCTCGTGCAGATGGTTGTAGTTGTCCGCGACGCGAGCGACCTCGGGCGGGAGCACGAGCGGCGCGCCGGTTCGCGACAACTCTTCCACGTCGATGTCGGCGCGCTGCATGGCGGGCACGCGCGTGACGTACATCCACACCCAGAGCACGAAGGTCCAGCCCACCAGGGCGAGGACCGGAGCAAGCATTCCGGCATCATTCATCTTCGATTCTCCTCGAGTCGACGGGGCGTCAGATCCGAACACACTGAATAACACCCGGGCGTCGATCACACCCTCGCTCTCGAAACCCGCCGAGGCTCCGAGTGGATCCCTCACCCGATCGACGGGGTCGATCGGCTAGGATCAAGCAACGCGTGGCGGGCCCTTCCCGCCGCTTCCCCGCCGAGAACCGCTCGGCCGAGAACCCCCGTGTCCCAGCCCGCAGCGCCCTCGCCTCCTCGATCCGAGATCGCCGATCGGCCCCTCCGGCCGGTCCTCGTCCTCGCCCTCGACGGCGCGACCTTCGACGTGATCGAGCCGATGGTCGCCGACGGCGAGCTCCCGAACCTGGCCGCGTGGATGAAGGAGGGCGGGTACGCCTCCCTTCCCTCGACGATTCCGCCGGTCACCTTCCCCGCCTGGTCTTCTTTCATGACCGGTCTCGAGCCCGCGGAGCACGGGATCTTCGACTTCACCCAGAAGCGCGAGGGCCAGTACCGCCTCCAGTTCGTGAACGCGACGGACCGCGCCGCTCCCTCGATCTTCGCGCGGGTGTCCGACGCGGGGGGCGATGTCCTCGTCCTCGGCATGCCCGCGACCCATCCGCCGGAGCCGCTCGCCGGACTGCTCGTCTGCGGATTCGATGCGCCGGTCTCGACGGGAACGGACGAGCGAAGCGCCTCGGACCCCGAGCTCTACCGCGCGATCGCCGACGAGGTCGGGCCCTGGATGCGGCCGGAGCTCGACGAGACCGCGAAGGCCGACGACTTCCACGAGCGCGCGGTCGGCACCCTCCTCTCGCGGATCGATCGCAAGTGCGACTTCGCCCTCGAGGCGATCGCGCAGATGCGGCAGCGGAAGGGCGGCGCGCTGCCGACGCTCACGATGGTCGTCTTCTCCGAGAGCGACACCGCCGGCCACCACTACTTCCGGGATCACGATCCGAGGTCGCCACGGCACGACCCCGACGCCGGACCCGCGAGACGCGAGGCGCTTCGCGACGTCTACCGGCGGCTCGACGACGCCTGCGGCGAGCTCCGCGCGGCGGCGCCGGAGGCGCTCTGCGTCGTCGTCTCCGACCACGGGATGGGCACGGCGACGGACAAGGTCGTCCACCTGAACCGCCACCTCGCCGAACGCGGTCTCCTCTTCCGGCGCGAGGGGGTCGGCCGCTTCGTCGACCGGCTCGCGCGGCGCGCTCGGGACACCGCCCTCGCCTGGCTGCCCGCGGTGATCGCCCAGGCCCTCTTCCGCCGGGCGCGCGCCGCCGCCGCGGAGCTCGAGAGTCGGGCCCGCTTCGGCGGGATCGACTGGCGCCGCACGGTCGCGTTCTCCGAGGAAGCGAACACGAATCCGGGCGTCTGGATCAACCTGGCGGGCCGAGAGGCCCGGGGATGCGTCCCGCCAGAGGAATACGAACACGTTCGCAATTCGGTGATCGAAGCCCTTCTCGACTGGAAGCTGCCCTCCGGCGCGCCGGTCGTGCGCCGCGCGCTCAAGCGGGAAGAAGTCCACCGCGGTCCCTTCGCGACCCGCGCGCCGGACATCGTCGTCGAGCTCGCCCTCGAGAACGGCCATGGCCTCTCCCTCGTCCCGACCCCGTGGTCCGAGGGCGAGCGACACGGCGAGGGCATTCCGAGCGTCCGGGTCCTCGAGGCCGACGACCACGGCGGCGGCCGCGGGCGCGGCATGAACGGCACCCATCGCGGGAACGGGATCTGGATCAGCGAGACGCGCGAGGGCGTCACGCCGCCCGCGCCGCCGACCCGGCTCTCGGCGGTCGCCCCTTGGCTGGCGAGGGCGATGGGCCTAGCCTGGGAGGGTGCCGCGGCGGGGGATGACGCGGTCGCGACGGGTCCCCGCCAGGCCTACGAGCCGGACGAGGAAGACATGGTCGCGGAGCGCCTTCGCGCGCTGGGGTACCTCGAATGAGCGCGCCGCTCGCGCTTGGCGCCGACACGCCCCAGCTCTCTCTCGTCTTCCCCGCCTTCAACGAGGCGGAGAACCTGCCGACGCTGCTCGAGAGCGCGACGAAGATCGGGGACCAGCTCGGCGTGGTCTTCGAGATCGTGATCGTCGACGACGGATCCGAGGACGAGAGCGCGACGGTGCTCGACCGTTGGATGGGCCGCGATCCGCGCATCCGGGGCGTTCATCACGGAACCAATCTCGGCTACGGCGCGGCACTCCGGGCCGGACTCCGCGAGGCGCGGGGCGACCTGGTCTTCTTCAGCGATGCCGATCTCCAATTCGACCTGCGCGAGATCGCCGACCTCCTGGTCCACGCCCACGACGTCGAGATCGTCGCCGGCTACCGCGCCCCGCGCCGGGATCCGTGGCTCCGCCGGGTGATCGCCCGGGTCTGGGGCGACCTCGTCCGCGCCCTCTTCGATCTCCCGGTCCGCGACATCGATTGCGCCTTCAAGATCTTCCGGCGGGAGGTCCTCGATGCGATCCCGATCGAATCGATCGGCGCCTTCGTGAACACCGAGATCCTGGTCCGGGCCCGGGCCGCCGGATTCCGGATTCGCCAGGTCCCGGTCACCCACCTGCCGCGCCAGTCCGGACGCCAGACCGGCGCCCATCCCCGCGTCATCTTCCGTGCGCTCGCGGAGCTGGTCCAGCTCTACGGTGCCCTCGGCAAGGCGACCCGCTCGCCGCATCGCCCCTGACCCGGGCGCCCACGATGCGGCTGCTTCTCGTCGGCGCCTTCCCCTACCCGCATCACCAGGGCTCCCAGGTCTACTTCCAGGAGCAGGCGATCGCGCTCCGCGCCGCGGGGGCGGAGGTCGAGCTGCTGACCTACGGGCGACGCGACGACGCGCCCCCGGAAGACCCGGAACGCTGGCGCGCGCTCGACGGCTTCGTCCACCACACGATTCCCCGGAGCGCCCGCCCTCGGTCTTCGGCTTCGGGGCCTTCGTTCGCGAAGCCTCGCGCCGACCAGGCCCTGCGCCGCGCCCTGCATGACGCGATTGCGTCAAGAATCGAATCCGACGCGTCATTCGATGCGTTGTTGACGCACAATGTCGAAGCCTGCGTCATTTCCCTGTCGGCGCGCGTCATGCGTTCGCAACCGCCGCCTCCGATCCTCTACTGCGTTCACACCCTCCTGCGTCACGAGCTGTCCGCGTACATCAAGCTCATTAAAAACAGGGACTTGAGCGGCTCCGAGACCCGCGTCATGAATTGGACGCGAAGCGTCAAGAACCTCGTCGACGGCGTCGGCTCGAGCCTCGATCGCTTTCTGGCCAGGCGGGCTGACGGATGGATCGCATTGACGCAATCCGCGTCACGCGTCATGCGACAGTACAGCGACCGCCCAGGCGCGATCATCGCGCCGCCCCTGCCGGACCCCCGACATCGCTTCTTCGACCACGATCCGGCGCCTTCGTCGCCCAGCGGGCCTTTCTTCCTGTACTCCGGCAACCTCGATCCGTACCAGGAGCTCCCACTGCTCGAGGGCGCCGCACGCCGTCTCGCGAGTCGTGGAGGACCCGTTCCCCGGATCGTCGTCGCGAGCTTCGACTCGAGCGTCGACGCACCGGGACGATCCTGGGCGCCCGGGATCGAGCCCCGCCACGTGACGAGCGAGGCCGAGATGCAGGCGCTGACGGCCGCCGCTCGCGCGACGCTCGTGCCTCGGCGCGCGGTCGGCGGGTTCCCGATCAAGCTGGCCAACAGCCTCGCGAACGGCACACCGGCCATCACCTTCCACGACCGCGAATGGGGCCTCGAGGACGGTCGGAACGTCCGCGTCGCGGACCGGGCGCGTCCGGTCGACGGACTCGCGGAGGCGATCGCCCGGCTCGCGGACGACCCGGAGCAGGCACGCGAAATGGGGGTCAATGCCCGCGCTCGCTACGAGGCCGCGCACCTCCCGGCGGTCACGGCGGATCAGACCCTGGGCCTGATCGAAGAGGTCCGGATCGCGGCTCGGCGACCCTGACCCGACCCGCTGGAAGAGAGAAACAGCAGGTCGACCGCCAGGGCCCTCGCTGGGGGGCGAGGTTCAGAGGCCGAGCCCGATCCGGTGCGGCGCGACCACGAGCGCCACCACCGAGATCAGTGCGAGACCGAAGACGATCAGCTCCGGCGGGAGTCCCGCCGAGGCGTTTCGGGCTTCGTCGGCATCGATGCTCGTCGTAGACGTGGTGGCCATGATCGCGTCCCCTCTCTGACCGGGCGGTGCGTCCCTTCCGCCCGATGGAGACAGGATCGCCGCGATCGGGGCGCCGCTCCGTGAAGGGCTTCACACAAGGGTCGATTCCGGGGCCCGGACGGTCGATCCGTCGAATGGCCGATCCGGCCGGAACATCCGGATTCCGCCGGCACACCCGTGCCAATCCCGGCGGGATCCCTACACTGCGGCGCGCCCGGTCCCCCCATTCGAGGGGAACCGGGCTTTCGGCGTTTCGCACCGCCCGGGATCCGGGTCCGGGCGATCGCCATCACGATCAGCAGCAGGACGACCGAGGACGACTCGCCGGGAATGAGTGCGGACGCGAAGACAGAAGCCGACGAGACGGCGGGGCCCGCGAAGGTCAAGCGCCGGCGTTCGCCCAAACGCGGCGACACGCCCTTCGACCGGTTCGTCCGCGAGACCGGGACCGACGCGCTCCGCCGCCTGACCGGCCTGCGTGGCGCCGCCGGCCGCGTGGCGGCCAGCCACCTGATCCGTGCCGCTGGCGAGGGCCCGGTCCTCTACGTGACGCCCCATTCCCGCGCGGCGGACGCCGCGATCCTGGCGCTTCGCAGCCTCCTCGGCGAGCGCGAGGACGAGAGTCGGATCCGCGCCTTCCCGCGCCACGACACCCTCCCCTTCGACCGCTTCTCGCCCCAGCCCTTCCTCGTCAGCCAGCGGATGGAGGTGCTGCACCGTCTCGAAGAGGCCGGGAGCGCAGACGCGACCGAGCCGCCGCCGATCGTCGTCGCTCCGCGCTCGGCCCTGTCCCTTCGCGTGCCTTCCCGTGCGCTCCTGCGCCGTTCGACCGTCCGCGTCTCCGTCGGTCAGGAGATCGACCGCGACGAGCTGCTCATCCAGCTCGTCGCCCTCGGCTACCAGCGCATGGCCCTCGTCGAAGAGCCCGGCGAGGTCGCGGTCCGCGGTGACATCGTCGACGTCTTCCCGCCGCAGCTCGTCACCCCGGTCCGGATCGAGCTCTGGGGCGAGGAGGTCGATTCGATCCGGAGCTTCGACCCCGCGAGCCAACGCTCCCAGACGAAGGCCTCGACCGCGCTGCTGCCCCCGCCGCGCGAGCTGATCTTCGACCGGGACGCCGTCATCGAGCGGTCCGACGCGCTCCGCGCGGAGGCCGCGGCGCAGTCCATCCCGGAGACGGAGGTCGACGAGCTGGTCGACGCGATGCTCCGCGGACACGTGCCCCCGGGCGCCGAGTCCCTGGCGCCGCTCCTCCAGCCCGAGCGCGAGCGTTTCTTCGACTATCTGCCGGAGAACACGCTCGTGCTGGTCGAGGAGCCGGAGGAGGGCGCAGCCCGCTTCGAGCAGGTCTTCGGCGAGATCGAAGCGAACCACGCCGCGGCGGTCGGCGAACGCCTGACCGTTCCGCTCGAAGATCTGCTGCTCGGGCCGGAGGCCGTGTGCGAGGCCCTCGAGGCACGCGGGCCGACGAGCTTCGAACGACTCGACGTCCTCGACGAGCAGGGCGAGGCCGGCCGCCACCTCGTCGACACCCGGACCCAGGACGATCTCCGTCGCGCCCTCGCGACGACACGGAGCCACGACCGCGCGCTCGCCCCCCTGGTCGACCAGGTGAACGCGTGGCTCGCGGACAAGTGGCGCGTCGTGATCGCGTGCTCGTCGCTCTCGTCCGCCGATCGCCTGAAGACGCTTCTCTTCGAATACGAACTCGAGGGACAGGTCGCGACGGACCCGCGCCCGATCTGGCACTGGTCGCTGCCGGGACGTCTCGAGTTCCGGGTCGCCCCGATCTCCGAAGGCTTCGTGTGGCCGGACCAGGCGCTCGCGATCGTGACCGACGAAGAGATCTTCGGCGTCCGGCAGAAGAAGCGGAACCGGACCGGATGGCGGGAAGGCCAGAGCCTCGACGGGATCGCCCAGCTCGCCCCGGGCGACTTCCTCGTCCACCACGACCACGGCATCGGGATCTACAAGGGCCTTCACGAGCTGTCCGCCGGCGGACGCAGCAACGAGCTCCTCGCGATCGAGTACCTCGGCGGCGACAAGCTCTTCCTGCCGGTCGATCGTCTCTCCCGCGTCCAGCGCTACGGCGCCGCGGACGGCGTGAAGCCGCGGATCGACAAGCTCGGCGGCGAGACCTGGGAGAAGGTCCGCGGCAAGGTCAAGGCGAGCCTCCGCAACATGGCGGGGGAGCTGCTCTCGCTCCACGCGGCCCGCGAGCTCGCACCGGGCTTCGCCTTCGCCGGACGCGACACCGCCCTCGAAGAGTTCGAAGCGGGCTTCGCCTTCGACGAGACCCCGGACCAGATGGCCGCGATCGACGAGGTGATCGGCGACATGCAGCAGGCGAAGCCGATGGATCGGCTCGTGTGCGGCGACGTCGGCTACGGCAAGACCGAGGTCGCGATCCGGGCGGCCTTCCGCGCCGCGCAGGACGGCAAGCAGGTCGTCGTGTTGACGCCGACGACCGTCCTCTGCCAGCAGCACTTCGAGAATTTCCAGAAGCGCTTCGAAGATCACCCGATCCGCGTCGACATGCTCTCTCGCTTCTGCACGACGAAGGAAGCGAAGAACACCCTCGAAGGCCTCGCGACCGGCCAGGTCGACATCGTCGTCGCGACCCACCGCATCCTCGCGAAGAACGTCCAGTGGAAGGACCTCGGCCTCCTGGTCGTCGACGAGGAGCAGCGCTTCGGCGTGTCGCACAAGGAACGGATCAAGAAGCTCAAGAAGACCGTCGACGTCCTGACCCTGACCGCGACGCCGATCCCGCGCACGCTCCAGATGGCGTTCACCGGGATCCGCGACCTCTCCGTGATCGAGACGCCGCCGGTCGATCGCCTCGCGATCCGGACCCAGGTCTGCAAGTTCGACGAGGGGCTGATCCGCGAGGCGATCCTCCGCGAGATCCGCCGCGGCGGGCAGGTCTTCTTCCTGCACAACCGGGTGCAGACGATCGAGGCGATGCGGGAAACTCTCGAACGCATCGTCCCGGAAGTCTCGATCATGATCGCCCACGGGCAGATGAAGGAGCGCCAGCTCGAGGACAAGATCCACGCGTTCATGCGCAAGGAAGCCGACGTCCTCCTCTGCACGACGATCATCGAGAGCGGCATCGACATGCCGAACGTGAACACGATCCTCGTGAATCGCGCGGACGCGCTCGGCCTCGCGCAGCTCTACCAGATCCGCGGACGCGTCGGCCGGAGCACCCGACGCGCCTACGCCTATCTGCTCGTCCCCACCCAGGTCGGCTCGCTCTCGGGCGATGCGCAGAAGCGCCTCGAGGCGATCCAGGACCTGAGCGAGCTCGGCGCCGGGTTCCGGCTCGCGAACCTCGACCTCGAGATCCGGGGCGCCGGTGACCTGCTCGGCTCCGAGCAGTCCGGGAACCTGCGCAGCGTCGGCTACGAGACCTACATGGAGATGCTCGAAGAGACCATCGACGAGCTCCGCGGCACGGCCCACGAAGAGTGGCTCGATCCCGAGATCAAGCTGCCGGTCGTCGGTCGCCTCCCCGACGACTACGTGGCCGACGTGTCGCAGCGCCTGGTCTTCTACAAGCGCTTGTCGTCGGCGCGGGACGAGAACGAGGTGGCGCTGATCCGGGACGAGCTGCTCGATCGCTACGGCCGGATGCCCTCCGAAGCGGAGAATCTGCTCGAAGTCATCCGGCTCAAGATTCTCGCGCGAAGGCTGGGCATCCTGCGGATCGAGACCCAGCGCGGCGAGCTCGTCCTGCAGGCCGCGGCGCAGAGTCGGATCGATCCGGACCGATTGATCCAGCTCCTGACCCATGCGCGATCGGGATTGCGCGTCACGCCGGACCAGAAGATCGTCGCGAAGGCGCCGGGGCCCGAAGGCGGACCGCCGGCGCTCTTCGACGCGACCCGTCAGCTACTCGGGCAGCTGTCGACGGCGTAGGCCCGCGAGCGAAGCGAGAACGCCCACCGTCAGTGCACTCGCCACTCCGGGTTCGGGAACCGCGAGTCGAATGCGCGCGTTCGTCGCGCCTTCCGAGACCGGCACCCCGAACTGACCGAGGATGACCCCGCCCAGGTCGTCTCCGGTCCCGATCGTGATCTCGGTGATCCCGTCGGAGAGGCCTTCGAAGGTCACGCTCGCATGGGCGTCACCACCTCCGAGCACGCCGTCGAGGCCGAAGTCGTCCGGCCCGCCGTCGGTCCCGACGACCGTGCTGACGTGTTGCCAGACGAAGAACGCGCGCACCCGCGGCTCGCCGACGAGCGGTACGCCGGGGAAGACGGTGTCTTCCACCAGCGTCCGGTTCGGACCCGGCAGGGCAGAGCCCGCGTAGTTCGGGAGGTCGTCCGCGCACGTCGGCGGTGGCCCGGCGAAGAAGCAGAAATTCGAGAAGATCTGCGAGACCGCCTGACCCCCGACGAAGCCGAGGCGCGCCCCGTCGTAGCCGTAGTAGGAGATTCCGAAACCGCTCCACACGCTGGCCGTCGGATCGCCGAGGCGGATGTCGACCGTGACCGTCTCGCCGACCGGCAGAAGCACGAGGTCGCCCTGGACGGAACCGCCCGACACGCTCAGATCCTCGATCGACACCTCGATCGCCTGCGCACTTGCCGCGAAGAGCATCGCCGTCGTGAGAAGGAGCGTCGCGGCCACTCGCTTCCCTTCGGCTCGCATGCCCATCACTGCCCCTGCGTCCGGATGCCGGTGAAGAGCTGTTCCCAGATCGCGAGGTCGCCGAGGGTGAGCTGTCCGTCGCCGTCGTGGTCGTAGATCAGCGCGGAGCCGACGAGCGGACCCTCTCCCTCGATGACCAGAGCCAACAGCGGCCCGTAGTCGCCGGTCGTGACGCTGCCGTCCTGGTTGTAGTCCGCATCGCACGCGTTCCCGATTCCGTCGAGGTCCGTATCGACCTGGTCGGACAGCTCGGCGGAGCCGTTGGGCGTGAGCGGGCAGTTGTCGCTTCCGTCCGGCACGCCGTCGCCGTCGGTCCCGGCGACCGCGACGGACGCGGTCAAGCCGACGATCGCCGCGACGGCGATCGCTCCGTGCCTCAGGAGAGTTCTCGGATTCGTCATCACACCGCTCCTCGTGGTTGGACTCGACCGCGAGTCTATGGCGGAAGCGGAATCGCATGCGAAAAAAGACCGGGGCACGCGCGGATCGGCGTCGAATCCGAGACGAGGCGGCGCTCGGCGGATTCGGACGGTGCCTCAGATCTCGCGGGGTCCGTTCGCTATCGAAGGCGCGCTCCGAGCGCGGGGTGGAGGCGAACGAGGGTGTCGACCACACCGTCCCGCCCGGCGCGGGACGGATCGTCGAGCCACCAGAGGATCGTGCCGACCTCCATCGCGAGATAGGCGCGCGCCGCGAGGTCCGGATCGAGGGCCGGGTCGACGCGACCTGCGGCCTGGAGGCGGCGGAGCCCGTCTGCGGTCGGCCGGGTCGACTCGGACACGACCGGCCCATGGGCCGTGGCTCCAGCACGCTCGCGGCCGAAGGTCACGCGATACGCCTGGGCATGCGACTCGGCGAAGGCGACGGCGGCCCCCGCCGATGCCCGCACCTGGGCTTCCGGATCGGTCCCGGCGCCGCGCGTCGCCTCGACCCGCGCGGCGCGCAGCGCGCCGACCGTCCGGTTCTGGATCTCCCGGAGGAGGGCGTGCTTGTCAGGGAAGTGGTTGTAGAAGGTGCCGACCGCCAGCTGGGCGCGTTTTGCGATCGCGTTCGTATTGACCCGCTCGGTCCCACGCCGGGCGAAGAGATTCAGCCCTGCGGCGAGCAGGCGGTCTTCGGCGTCTTCGATGCGGGGTCTCGGCATGCCTGAATCCTAATCGATTGATCTCTCATTATCGATCGACTCGGATTCGGTCGGGTGTTCTTTGGATCGATGCGCCCGAGCTCCTATATGATTCACCTCTCATAAACTGACTTCGCCTCCGAGTGTGCGAAGGCCGGCGCTCCAAGCGCGCTCGATCCATATCGATTGATTCCTCATTAACTTCTCGACCCGCTCAGTTCGATCTCACGCTCTCCGACACGAAAGTGCACAGTTTCTGCCGGCGTTCTGCCGATCAATCCGTGGCGGAATCTTCGGCTGCGACTTCGCGCCGGGAAGAGGGCGGAACGGGACTTGGGCAAGACGATCGGCATCATCCAGGCGCGAATGGGTTCGGAGCGCCTGCCCGGGAAGATCCTGGCGCCGCTCCAGGGGCGACCGGTCCTCGGACTGGTCGCGGACCGCCTCCGCGCCGCCCGCGTCGACGAGTGGTGGCTCGCCACGAGCGAAGGCCCCGCGGACGACGTGACCGAGGCCTGGGGCTTCGAGCTCGGGCTTCGGGTGTTCCGCGGCCACCGCACCGAGGTCCTCTCCCGCTTCGTCGCCATCGCCGAGGAGACGGACGCCGAATGGCTCGTCCGCGTGACGGCCGACAACCCCTTCGTCGACGCCCGCTGCGTCGACCTCCTCGTCGATGCCCGCGACGCGAGCGAGTGCGCCAAGCGGGCGGATCTCCTGAAGCTCCACGGCGGCCTTCCGCTCGAGAGCGAAGGCGGTGTCGAGACGACGCCGCGGTTGCCCGTCGGCTATGGCGTCGAGCTCGTGCGTCGCGATGCCCTGGTCGTCGCGGACCGCGAGATCCCGGCGAGCGAGCCCTATCACCGCACCCACGTCACGTCCTGGCTCGGCGCGAACGCGAACCACCACGCGGTCCCGACGCCCTTCGATTGGCCGGACCGACCCGACTGGCGCTGGACCGTCGACACCTACGAGGACCTCGCGATGGCACGGAGTGCCTTCCGGCTCTTCGGACCGACTGCTTCGACGATCGACTACCCGACGATGGTCGAACGTCTCGACCGCCATCCCGAGATCACGGCGATGAATCGACACGTCGAGCAGAAGAAGCTGGAGGAGGGATGACCTCGCGAGCGAGCCACTCCACCCTCGCGAACGACGCGCTCACCGGTCTCGGAATCGGCGTGAGCGGGGGTGGGACCCATCTCGGTCGCGCGATCGCACTCGCGCTGGCCGCGGCCGGCGCCGAGGTCGTCGTCTTCGGCCGGCGAGCCGAACCCCTCGAAGAGACACACGCCCTCGCCCGCGACCTCTCCGGCCACGTCCATGCCGAGATCGCCGACCAACATCTCGACGAGGATCTCACGCGCGTCTTCGATCGGATCGACAAGGAAGCCGGCTGCGTGCATGGGTGGGTGAACAACGCCTGTGGCGTCGCCGCCCACAGTCAGGGCGGCCCGGTCACGCTCGATCGCCTCGAACGCCAGGCCGTCGAGAACACCCTCGAATCGACCCTCTCCGACGTGATCCTGGCGACCGAGGCCGCCGCCGAGCGAATGCGGCGCTCTGGAGCCGGGCAGGGCGGTGCGATCGTGAACGTATCCTCGATGTACGGACTCGTGTCGCCGCAGCCCGCGACCTACGACGCACATCCGGGCTTCCACAGCCCGCCCGCGTACGGCGCCGCGAAGGCCGGTGTCGTCCAGTTCACACGTTATGCGGCCTGCCACTACGCCGGCGACGGGATCCGCGTGAACAGCGTGAGCCCGGGCCCCTTCCCGAGCGAAGCGGTCCAGCGCGACGCCGCCTTCCTCGCGCAGCTCGAAGCGCGCGTGCCGCTCCGACGGATCGGCGACGCGCACGAGATCGCCGGCCCCGTCGCCTTCCTGCTCTCGCCCCTCGCCAGCTACGTGACCGGACACGACCTCGTCGTCGACGGAGGATGGACTTCTTGGTGACCATGGACCTGACGACCTGGCAGGGGATGCGCGCTCGCGACCCCCGAAGACTGACCCTCGGTAGCGCCCAGTGGGGCATGCCGTACGGCATCGCCAATCACGCCGGACCGCCCGACGACGACGCACTCCGCGCCATGCTCTCGCGCGCACGAGACGCGGGTGTCCGCGCGATCGACACCGCCCGCGCCTACGGCGAGAGCGAGGCACGGATCGGGACGACGCTCCGGGACGTGCCCTCGAACGAGGGCTGGCGCGTCGTGACGAAGCTCGCCCCCGACGTCCACGAGACCGGGGTCGGCATCGCCGAATGCCTGGAACGCGTCTCGCAGAGCCTCTCCGAGAGCCGGATCGCTCTCGGCCAGGACGCGCTCCCCGTCGTCCTCCTCCACCGCTTCGCCCATCGCCACGCCTGCGGCGGGAAGCTCTGGCGCACCCTGCTCGCGGAACGCGATGCGGGCCGGATCGGCCAGCTCGGCGTCTCCGCTGCGACCCCGGAGGAGGCGTGGTCCGCCCTCGACGATCCCGACCTCGAGGTCCTGCAGGTCGCATCGAGCCTGCTCGACCTGCGCCTGCTCCGTCAGGGGTTCTTTCCTCGGGCCCGGGAGCTCGGACGCACGATCTACGTCCGCAGCGTCTTCCTGCAGGGGGTGGCCCACCTCGATCCGACGACCCTTCCCCGATTCCTGGATCCCGCGGCCGAAGCGCTCCGGACGATCCATGCCGCTGCCGCCCAGCTGAGCGTGACGCCGCGGGCGCTCTTCCTGGGCTTCGCCCGGGAATTCCTGCCGGGCGCGCATCCGATCGTCGGCTGCGAGACTGACGCGCAGCTGAGCGAGCTGCTCGACGATTGGTCCGACGAGCGGATCGATGTGGGTGGCCTGGCCGCGCTGGTGGACCGGCTGCCGACCCTGGAAGCCGACGTCGTGGATCCCTCCCGCTGGCCGACCGCGGGTTCGGAGCCGCGTACGAACCAGACGACCCCGCGGAGCGTCGCTACCATCCCGCGCTGATGCGGCCCCGGGGCCGCGCCCCGGAGGTTTCGTGCGCTTCCTTTCTCGTCCTCTGCTTCTGCTCTCGTCCCTGACCCACTCCCGTGCGCTCGGGGCGGTCACCGGACTCGCGCTCGTGCTCGCGTCCCCGGCCGTCGCCGAGGAGCAGCTCGTCGAGGGCATCGCCGCTCAGGTCGGCAACGAGATCGTCCTCGCCTCCGAGGTGATCGAGATCTCGCGTAGCGTCGAGGAGCGCATGCGCGCCGCCGGGGTGCCGCCGGCGGAGATCCTGAAAATGCGGCGCGATGCCCTCGAGCGGCTGATCGACAACAAGCTCCTGGCCTCGGTCGTCGAGCGCCTCGAGCTGACCGCGGATCGCGAGGAGGTCGACGGCGCGATCGAAGCGATCGCCGGCGAGAACGGCCTTTCCCTCGAGCAGCTGCTCTCGAGCGTGACGAGCCACGGGCTCTCCGTCGAGGAGTATCGGGCCAAGATCAAGGGCGAAATCGAACGGGGCAAGGTCGTGAACGCGATGGTCCGCTCGCGCGTCTCTCTCGAAGAGGAAGAGGTTCGCGCGCTCTTCGACCAGCGCTTCGGGGACCAGCCGAGTGGCGGCGAAGAAGTCTACGTACGGCACATCGTCGTGATGCCCGACGGTCGCGCAGCACGGAGCGCCGACGAGGCTTGCTCGCTCGTCGGCGACGCCCGCGCGCGAATCGAGCGCGGAGAGATCGACTTCGCCACCGCGGCACGCGAGATCTCCGACACCAACGTCGAGCGCGGTGGCGATCTCGGCTGGCTCCACACGAAGGACCTCGCAGGCTGGATGGGCCGCCCGCTGTCTTCGCTCCAGCCCGGTCAGCTCTCCGAGCCGATCTCGATGCCCTTCGGCTGCAACCTCCTCCATCTCGTCGATCGTCGGACCTTCACGCCCATCACCTACGAACAGGCCGCTCCCCAGCTCCAGCAGTTCCTGCTCGGTCAGAAGACCGAAGAGCAGTACATCGAGTGGATGGAAGTCCTCCGCAGCCAGACCTACATCGACCGCAAGGGCGCGTTCGGTGGCTAGCGGCCGACGTTAGTCCGCGTCGCGATGGCCGAAGGAAGCACGAACGCCGACGCCGCGGCGAGCCTGGTTCGCGACGCGACACCGGAGAGTGTCGTTGCCGCAGGCTGGGCGACGGGACCGGATCGACTCGCCGGGGACTTCGCGACGATCGCCGCGCTCGCGGAGAAGGGCGACCCCCAGGAGATCGCGATCCTCGGGGCGCGAACCCACAATCTCCGGAACGTCGACCTGCGGATCCCGCGCGGACGTTTCGTGGTCGTGACCGGCCCCTCGGGCTCCGGCAAGTCGAGTCTCGCCTTCGACACCCTCTACGCCGAAGGTCAGCGTCGCTACGTCGAGAGCCTGTCGACCTATGCGCGCCAGTTCCTCGACCAGCTCTCGCGTCCGGACGTCGACGAGATCGAGGGGCTCTCTCCCGCCGTCGCGATCGAACAGAAGAGCGTCGGCCGGAGTCCGCGCTCGACGGTCGGCACGATCACCGAGATCGCCGACCACCTCCGGCTCCTCTACGCCCGCGCCGGGACCGCCTACTGCTGGGAATGCGATACCCCGATCACGAGCCAGGGTCTCGAGGAGATGGTCGATCGCGTGATGTCCCTCGAGGCGGGCACGAAGATCCAGGTCCTCGCGCCGGTCGTGCGCGGGCGGAAGGGGCAGTACAAGAAGGAGCTCGACCAGTTCCGCCGGGACGGCTTCGTGCGCGCCCGGATCGACGGCGAGATCCACGACCTCTCGGAGGAGATCCCGCTCGCCCGCGGCGCCCGCCACGACATCGAGATCGTCGTCGATCGGCTGGTCCTCAAGGAGTCGATCCGCGCGCGTCTCTCCGAGTCCCTCTCGACGGCCCTCCGCCTGGCCGACGACCTCGCGATCATCGACGTCGTCGGGGACGAGCCCTGGTGGCTCTCCCGGAGCGGCGCCTGCCCGACCTGCGAGAACTCCTTCCCGGAGATCTCGCCCCGGCTCTTCTCCTTCAACAACCCGTTCGGCGCCTGCGACGGCTGCAACGGGTTGGGACAGGTGTCCGAGTTCGATCCGAAGCGCATCGTCCCCGACGAATCCGTCTCCCTCGCCGACGGGGCGATCGCCGCCTGGGATCTCGGCGAGGCCCGCGGCTACTACCGGCGGCTGCTCGAGACGATCGCGGCCGATCATCGGATCGATCTCGACAAGCCCTGGAAGAAGCTCACGAAGAAGGCGCGGAGTCTGATCCTCGAGGGCGCGTCGGACTACGAGATCGAGATGTCCGTCCCGGTCGCGGGGCGCGGAAGACGGCGACGCGCGCGAACCGAGAAGCTCGTACGCACCTACGACGGTGTCCTCGGGGATCTCGCGCGACGCGAGGAGGCCGCGAGCGGCGCTTCCGCGACGGCGCTCAAGAAGTTCAAGCGCGAGACGCCGTGCCCGGATTGCGAGGGCGACCGGCTCCGGGTCGAAGCGTGCTCGGTCCGGCTGGCGGAACACTCGCTGCCCGCGCTCTCCCGACTCCCCATCTCGGACGTGATCGCCTTCCTCGACGACCTGACCCTCCCGGCCCAGGCCGCGAGGGTCGCGGATCGGATCCTCGGGGAGGTCCGCGAGCGGCTCGGCTTCCTCGAGCAGGTCGGGCTCGGCTACCTGACCCTCGACCGGCGCGCGGCGACGCTCTCCGGCGGCGAGGCCCAGCGCATCCGCCTGGCCACGCAGATCGGCGCGCGTCTGATCGGCGTGCTCTACATCCTCGACGAGCCGTCGATCGGGCTCCATCCGCGGGACAACGACCGGCTCCTCGAGAGCCTCGAATCGCTCCGCGACCTCGGCAACAGCCTGATCGTCGTCGAGCACGACGAGGCCACGATCCGCCGCGCCGACCACGTGATCGACATCGGCCCCGGCGCCGGCATCCACGGCGGCCGCATCGTCGCCCAGGGCGCGCCCGCGACCCTCGCCGACGTCCCGGACTCCACCACCGGCGACTTCCTCGCCGGCCGCCGCGGCTTCGCGGTTCCGGAGCGCCGCCCCGTCGACCCGTCGAGGGTCATCCGCCTCGAGGGCTGTCGCGCCAACAACCTCAAGAACGTCGACCTCGAGATCCCGCTCGGCTGCCTGACCGTCGTGACCGGAGTCTCGGGCTCCGGCAAGTCGACCCTGATCAACGACACCCTCCACCGCGTGCTCGCCGGCGCCCTCCACGGCGCCCTCGCCACCCCGGGCGCCCACGACCGCGTCGTCGGCCTCGACCGGATCGACAAGGTCGTGGACGTCGACCAACGCCCGATCGGCCGCAGCCCTCGAAGCAACCCCGCGACCTACAGCGGCCTCTTCTCGGCGATCCGCAATCTCTTCGCCGGCCTCCCGGAGTCGCGGGTGCGCGGCTGGGAGAGCGGACGCTTCTCGTTCAACGTGAAGGGCGGACGCTGCGAGGCCTGCGAAGGCGACGGCGCGATCCGGGTCGAGATGCAGTTCCTGCCCGACGTGTTCGTGACCTGCGAAGTCTGCGGCGGTCGCCGGTACGATCGCGACACGCTGGCGATTCGCTACCGCGGCAAGTCGATCGCCGACGTCCTCGAGATGACCGTGACCGAGGCTCTCGAGCTCTTCGACACCGTCCCCGCCGTCGCGCGCCCGCTCCAGAGCCTGGCCGACGTCGGCCTCGGCTACATCCACCTGGGACAGAGCGCGACGACCCTCTCCGGCGGCGAGGCTCAGCGCATGAAGCTCGCCAAGGAGCTCGCCCGCAAGAGCACGGGCAGCACGCTCTATCTCCTGGACGAGCCGACCACCGGCCTCCACTTCGTCGACGTCGAGCTCTTGCTGGGCCTGCTCTCCCGGCTGGTCGAGCGCGGCAATACCGTCGTCGTGATCGAGCACCACCTCGACGTGATCCGACACGCCGATCACGTGATCGACCTCGGGCCCGAGGGCGGCGCCGAAGGCGGCGAGATCGTCGCGACGGGCACACCGGAAGCCGTCGCGCGTTGCGAACGCTCCCATACGGGCCGCGCTCTCGCGGGAGCCTTCGACTGATGTTCCCCTACCAGCCGCCCGAAGACGGAGGTCCCGATCCGAACGAGCCCTATCCCGGGATCGGTGCGTCGCTCATTCTCGTGATCATGGCGATGTTCGCGTCGGTGTTCACGGCGGTCGCGCTCCTCGGACTCGGCGAGATCGCCGCGCAGGGCATCGGCCGCACGATCGGCTTCGGCGCGGTCGCGAGCATGGCCATCCAGCGGATCGGCCCGCCGCAGGGAAGGCGGCTCGGGCTGCGTCGCCTCGAGCCGGACGCGATCCCGCTGATCCTGTGCCTGGTACCCGCCGTCTTCCTGATGAGCGAGCTCGACAACTACGCCTACGACTGGGCCCCGGACGAGCCGAACCTGCTCGAGAGCCTCGCACCGGCGCCCTCGCCGGAAGACGCGACGGACGCGGCCCCGGAGAGGGGTGCGTCCGGCCTCGCCGAAGCGGGGGAAGCCGATCCGACCGACTCCGACGCGGACGCAGGGGACGCGGGGGTCGGCGAGCGGAGACTGATCGACCCCGAGGATCGCTGGTCGGTGCTGCAGGGGCTGATCCTGATCGCCGGACTCGTGCCGCTGATCGACGGCTTCTTCTTCTTCGGCGTGATCCAGCAGGGACTGGTCCGCAAGCTCGGCCTCTTCCAGGGCGTCTTCTTCGCCGGGCTCTTCTGGATGTTGATGCGCGACTATCCCGTGACCGGCGCGACGCGCTTCATGGTCGGCACGGTCTCACTCCTCGGGATGGGCTGGCTCCTCGGCATGGTCCGCATCGCGACCGGCTCCGTCCTCGGGCCGATCCTGCTCTCGAGCGGCTGGGCCGCGATCGGTTTCGTCGCGGGCGCCTACGAAGGCGTGATCGAATGGCCCGGGATGAACGTCGAGGGCACGCACCTGCCGTTCACCCTGGTGCTCGCCAGCCTGGGGATCGTCGCCTGGGCAGGCTGGACGGTCGTCGGCGAAGCGAAGCGTCGACACGAGGCGTTCGTCGCGGCAGAGCCCGCGCCGGACGGACGGCGCACGCGCACGAACGTGCACGAGCTGCGTCCCCCGGACGAGGACGACTGACCGGCCTCCGGAGACGCCGCCGCCCCGCTCCTAGGGGTCGACGGTCCCGATCTTGGCCTCCACGACGTTCTCCACGTCGCGCGCGATCGACTCCTCGTCTCGATCGGCGTCGATCCGAACGAGCCCCTCGACGTCGAGCGCCGCGAAGATCGCAGCGACACGCTCTTGAAAGGGCAGGTTCTCGAAGACCGGCTCGCTCGTCCCGCCCCTCGCGTCGACCCGGGCGAGCCCGGCCTCCGGCGGGATCTCGAAGACGAGCACCAGATCCGGCCGCTCGAACTCGGCCTCGCTGTCGGCGAGGATCTTCTCCGGGTCGAGGCCGCGCGCGCCCTGATAGGCGACGGTCGAGACGTAGCTGCGATCCGACAGCACGATCCGGCCCGCCTCGAGGGCAGGGGTCACGACCTCGCGCATGTGTTCGCGCCGATCCTCGAAGAACCAGGCGAGCTCCGTTTCGGGCTCGACCGCCTCGCCGCTCCGGGCCATCGCCCGGATCTTGCGGCCCCAGGGTCCATCCGTCGGCTCCCGAGTGACGACCGGATCGAGTCCGCGCGCCCGCAGCGTGTCCGCCAACCGACGGAGCTGCGTCGACTTGCCGCAGCCGTCGATGCCCTCGAACACGATCAGTTGCCCGCGCTTCACGTCGCCTCCATGCCCCGCGGTTCACGATTCCCGGAACGCGCCGCCAAGACTAACGCTCTCGCGCCGCTCAGGCGCTCGCCACCGCGCGCCGACCCCCCGAAACGCGTTGGCACACGCTTCGCAATCCCAATCCACGTCGCCCTCGGGCGAGCCGCGCAGCACTCCTACAACGGGACCGGGAGCAAGCGCGGCCGAGAACGTCGGGCGGGAGCACAGGGTTCGAGTCGGGATTTTTCAATTACGGGGTGAAGCCCCGCCTCGAGCTCCCGCCCGACGTCTCTCCATCTCTCTACCGCGGACAGCAAGACCCGCCGAGCTGGAAAGTCGCTCCCCGAAAACACGAAGAGGGTCGAAGCCAAAGCTCCGACCCTCTCCGAAAGAGCACTGCGCTCAACCTCTCCCCAACCGCCAGAACGCGCAAAGCGCACGCCCCGCCGCGTCCCGAACGACGTCTGAGGAGTGGATTCGGGGACAGATCAAGGCAGGAATCGTAAGGCGTACTCTTCGTACGCCGTCGATTCCGAACGCAGAGCTGACCCCGAAGACGCCCTCAGATCTTTCCCTGGAGGAGGAAGGCGATGACGAGGCCGTAAATCGCGATCGACTCGATCAGGACCATGCCGAGGATGAAGTTCGTGAACATGCCGCCCGCGGCGCCCGGGTTGCGCGCGATGCCCGCGGTGGTGTTGCCCGCGGTGAGGCCCTGGCCGATGCCGCAGCCGAGACCGGCGAGACCGACCGCGAGGCCCGCACCGAGGCCGGGACCGGTGGCGTCGCCGTCGGCCGCGAACGCGACCGCGGGAACGGCGAAGAAGACGACGGCCCAGACGAGGGTGTTGAGGAAGCGACGCATGATGTTTTTCCTTTTTCTTTCGTAGGGACCCGGGCAATCGCCGTCGGATCCTTTCCTTTCGAAACCTGCCCGGCGGTCACCCACCGAGCCGACGAGCGGGGCCTGTCCCCAACCGTCTATTCCCTGCCGCGCGGATTCTTCCCGCGCACAGATTCTTTCGTTTTTCGTGTTCGCGGACTGCCGACCTTCCGGCGAGTGCCCGCAGCCGGAAAACCAGACGAGCGCCCGCAGCCGAAGGTGTCTAGTGCGGCTCCTCGAGCGCCTGTCCGATGTAGATCATCGTGAGCAGCGCGAAGACGAAGGCCTGCAGGAAGCTGACCAGCAGGCCGAGACCCATGAAGATCGCGGGGACCGCGATCGGCACGAGACCGAGCCAGACGAGGACGACCGTGTGGTCCGCGAACATGTTGGCGAGCAGACGAATGCCCAGCGTCAGGATCCGCGCGAAGTGGAGCGGAATCTCGAGGATCAGGAAGATCGGGGCGAGCAGTCGCACGTGATAGTGCTTTCCGCCGATCTCCTTGTTCATGATCGCGGGACCCATGAACTGGTAGATGTACTTCCAGCCGTGCTGCTTGATCCCGACGAAGTTGTAGACACCGAAGGAGATGATCGCCCAGGCGAAGGTCACGTTGACGTCGCCCGTCGATCCGAGCATGCCCGGGATCAGGCTCATCACGTTCGAGATCAGCACGAAGAAGAAGATCGAACCGACGACGGGGAAGTAGTTCCGCCAGTTCTCGCCGATCGTGGTCTCCCCCAGGTCGCCGAGGGCTTCGATCACGACCTCGACGACGTTGCGGATCGACATGCCTTCGTCGGGGACGATCCCGCTCTCGCCAGCCGCCGCGCGGCGGACCGACAGGCCCGCCATCAGGAGCACGAGCGCGGCGAAGATCGCGGAGAGATAGACCCACGGAATGTGGACAACGTGTTCGAGGCTATGGAAGAGATTCATCGGGTTTCTTCATCCTGCGCAGGGGCGGAGGGCGCGGCGTTCTCGTACGCCGCCCGCGCCTGCTCGAATTGAGACCGTTCGAGGGCCTTGTCGTCTGCGGCGAGCTCGGCCGCCGCTTCGCTGAGGAGATCATCGCGTTCGCTCGTGATGAGCCGGCCGGGCCGCCAGACGCTGTAGCTCTCCCAGAATTCGTCGTCGCTCTGGTCTTCGGCGAGCGCTGCGGGCCCAGAGAGCGCCGCGGCCCCGGAAAGCGCCGCGGCCCTGGAAAGAGGCGCGCCCTCGACGAAGGAAGGGAGCGTTGCCGGGTCGACCACCGCCGGCCGGTTCAGCCAGGCGTCGATCACCGTCGCCGGCATCGTGATCGAAAGACCGATCAGGAGCGCTGCGACGTCGGCGCCGGCCTGCATCGTCACGAAGATCGCGGCGGCCAGCGTGAGGAAGCGCATCGAGAAGAGCCCGATCCAGGTCCGCGCGCCTTCGATCTCGCCGGTGAAGAGTCGCTTCGCACCGCGATGGATCGCGCCCAGGTTCAGCGCCTCGAGGAAGGCGCCCGCGGCGAGGCTGCCGGCGAAGTGCGGCGATACCAGGGCGAGCGAAGCGGCGACGGCCCCGGCGGACAGTCCCAGATTCAGTCTCTCGACTCTGGCAAGCTCGAACTTCATGATTCGCGGCAGCTTCCGCTGCGCTTCCTCGCTTCTCTACTCGGGTCTTCGTCTTGGCTTCGGTCGATCGAGGACGGGGTGGGGCGCGTGCTTCCGGGCGTCGGCGGCGCGCTCAATCCTTCCGCGGGGTCGCGGTCTCGTCTTCGTCTTCCGTCAGGATGTCCGCCAGGCCCGCGTTCTCGCCGGGTCCCTCGCTCGCATCCCCTTCTTCAGGAGCCGGCGGTTGCGCGTCCGTCTCGCCCGTCCCGTCACCGTGGAGCTGCTTGCCCAGGCGAACGAGTCGGAGCACGAAGGCCGCGAACCCGATTCCTGCGCCGACGAGAACGCCGGCGGGTGTCGTTTCGTAGTGTTGGTCGAACCAGTATCCGAAGAGCGTCGCGATCAGGATCGCGCCGACTGCTTCGAAGGCGCCCTCGTACGCGCGACCACCGGGTGCCCCGGACAGCCGCTCGACTTTTTTCTCGAGCTGTCGACGACCGGGATATTCCGGGGGCGAACTCACGCGGGCTCCCCCTCGAGACCCCGCGCGACGAGCGGGTGCCGCCCGGCGAAGTCCCGAAATTCGGCGCGCAAAGTAGCCGTTCAGGCCCCTTCGCTCAACGCAACCGTGCGACGCGGTCGAAGGCGATTTCCGCCGCGTCGAGGGTCTCGGCGATGTCCCGGGGACGGTGGGCCAGGGACACGAATCCGGCCTCGTAGGCGGACGGCGCGAGATAGATCCCCTCGTCCAGCATGGCGGAGAAGAAGCGCTTGAAGGCGGCTGCATCAGATTGCTGCGCCTGGGCGAAGTCGTCGACGGGACCCGTGTGGAAGAAGAACCCGAGCATCCCGCCGACGTGGCGCGCGGTGAACGGGATGTCCCGGGCCTCGGCCCGCTTCGAGAGGCCCTCGACGAGGGCTCCGGCCCGGGCCGAGAGGATCTCGTAGGTACCCTCGGCCTCGAGGAGCGCCAGGGTCTGGAGCCCCGCGGCGACGGCGAGGGGATTCCCGGAGAGGGTTCCGGCCTGGTAGACGTCGCCCGCGGGTGCGATCCGGTCCATCAGGTCCCGCCGACCGCCATACGCCGCCGCCGGCAGGCCGCCCCCCACGACCTTGCCGAGGGTCGTGAGGTCGGGCTTGACCTTGTAGAGCCGCTGGGCGCCGCCCGGCGCGACCCGGAAGCCGGTCATCACCTCGTCGAAGATCAGCAGGGCGCCGAACTCGTCGCACAGCTCGCGGAGACCCTTCAGGAACCCGGGCACGGGCGGGATGCAGCCCATGTTGCCCGCGATGGGCTCCACGATGATCGCGGCGATGTCCTTTCCCCACTTCTCGAACGCTTTCCGCGTCGCGGCGAGGTCGTTGAAGGGCGCCACGATCGTCAGATCGGTCATCGCCTTCGGCACGCCCGGCGACCCGGGGATGCCGAGTGTCGCCACACCGGACCCCGCGCCGACCAGGAGGCCGTCGGAATGACCGTGGTAGCAGCCGTCGAATTTCAGGATCCGGTCGCGGCCCGTCACCCCGCGCGCCAGCCGGAGGGCGCTCATCGTCGCTTCGGTCCCGGAGCTCACCATGCGGACCTTCTGGACGGAGGGCAGCGCCCCGCGGATCGCCTCCGCGAGGTCGGACTCCCGGACCGTGGGCGCCCCGAAGCTCGTCCCGAGCTTCATCGCGTCCCGCACCGCCGCGAGCACCTTCGGATGGGCGTGCCCCAGGATCATCGGTCCCCAGGAACCCACGTAATCGATGAACTCGCGGCCATCGATGTCGCGGAGCCGGCAGCCCCTGGCCGACTCGACGAAGGGCGGCGTGCCGCCCACGGATCCGTACGCACGTACCGGGCTGTTCACACCGCCCGGAATGCTGCGCTTGGCGCGGGTGAACTCGCGCTTCGAGGCGGAGGGACGCTTGGGGCTCATGGATCTCTCTTCCGGGGCCTTCCGGGGCGACGTGGGCCGGACGTTAGCCTTCGGCAGAGTCCCCGCCCCCGCTTTCGCCGTCGTCCGCGATGTCCTCTTCCGCGAGGCGCGCGATCGACACCAGCTTCTCGTCGGAATCGAGACGCATCACGCGAACGCCCTGGGTCGCCCGACCCATCGACGAGATGCCGTCGACCGGGCAGCGGAGCACCTGTCCGCCGTCGGTGATCAGCATGACGTCGTCGTCGTCGACCACCTGCGCGATTCCGATCACCGGACCGTTCCGCTCGTTCGCGCGGATGTTGATGATGCCCTGACCGCCGCGCTTCTGCGGGCGGTAGTCGTCGAGGGGCGTGCGCTTCCCGTAGCCGCGTTCGGTCGTCGTCAGGATCTGCGCGTCACCGGCCAGGATCTCCATCCCGACGACCTCGTCGCCGGAGGCCAGGGCGATCCCACGAACCCCGGTTGCCGTCCGGCCCATCGCGCGCGCGTCGGTCTCCGCGAAGCGGATCGACTTTCCGAGGCGAGTCGCCAACAGGACGTCGTCGCCGCCGCCGCTGCGACCCGCCGAGATCAGCTCGTCGCCGTCGGACAGGTTGATCGCGATGATGCCCGCCTTGCGCGGATTCGAAAACGCCGAGAGAGACGTCTTCTTGATCACCCCTTGTCGGGTGGACAGGATGATGAACTCGTCCGCCGCGTCTTCGAAGCTTCGCACCGGAAGCATCGTCTGCACGGTCTCGCCTTCCTGGAGTGCGAGCACGTTCACGATCGCCTTGCCTTTCGCGGCGCGCCCGAGCTGCGGGAGCTCGTGGACCTTGAGCCAGTGGAGTCGGCCGAGGTTCGTGAAGAAGAGCAGGTAGGCGTGGGTCGAGGCGACCCCGAGATGGCGCACGAAATCCTCTTCGCGGGTCGCCATGCCCTTCGCACCCTTGCCCCCTCTGCGCTGCGCACGATAGAGGGTGACCGGATTACGCTTGATGTAGCCCTTGTGGGACAGGGTGACGACCATGTCCTCTTCGACGATCAGGTCCTCGTTCGTGATCCCGTCGATCGCCGGGGCGAGCTCGGTCCGGCGATCGTCGCCGAACTTCTCCTCGACCTCGCGCAGCTCGTCGATCACCACCTCGAGGATCCGGTCATCGCTCGCGAGCAGGTCCTTCAGGTCGGCGATCTTCGCGCGGAGCTCTTCGAGCTCGTCGAGGACGCGCTGACGCTCCATCGCGGTCAGGGCGCGCAGGCGCATGTCCAGGATGGCCTGGGCCTGTCGCTCGGAGAGGTCGTAGCGCTCCATCAACTGCGCGCGCGCCGTCGCGGCGTCCGCCGCCGCGCGGATCAGCGCGATGATCTCGTCGAGATGATCGAGGGCGATCGCGAAGCCCTCGAGGATGTGCGCCCGCGCCTCCGCCTGCGCGAGATCGTAGATCGCGCGCCGGATGACGACTTCCTTGCGGAACTCGATGAAGTGACGGAGCGCCTCCTTGATCGAGAGCGTCTGCGGCCGGCCGTTCACCAACGCCAGCAGGTTCACGCCGAAGGTCGTCTGGAGCGGCGTCATCTTGTAGAGCTGGTTCAGGAGCACGTCTTCCGACACGTCCTTCTTGAGCTCGACGACCACGCGCATGCCTTCGCGACTCGATTCGTCGCGCAGGTCGGAGATGCCTTCGAGGCGTCCTTCCTTCACCAGGTCGGCGATCCGCTCGAGAAGCAGCGCCTTGTTGACCTGGTAGGGGATCTCGGTGACGACGATGCGCATCCCGCGCTTCGTCTCCTCGAACTCGGCCTTCGCACGCAGCGTCAGGTGGCCGCGTCCAGTCGCGTAGTAGCTGCGGATCCCGTCGGTCCCGCAGAGCATCGCGCCGGTCGGGAAGTCCGGGCCGGGCATCTTCTCGAGCAGATCGTCGAGCCCGCAATCCGGATTCTCGGCTTCGAGAATCAGCGCCGCGGTCAGCTCGCGCAGGTTGTGGGGCGGGACGTTCGTCGCCATCCCGACGGCGATCCCCGCGGAGCCGTTCGCCAGGAGATTCGGGAATCGGGTCGGAAGAACGATGGGCTCTTCCATCTGGCCGTCGAAGTTGGGCTGGAAGTCGACCGTTTCCCGGTCGATGTCGCGGAGCATCTCTTCGGCGAGCCGGGCCAGGCGCGCCTCGGTGTACCGATAGGCCGCTGCGGAGTCACCGTCGATCGAGCCGAAGTTGCCCTGGCCGTCGACGAGCGGATAGCGGAGCGAGAAGTCCTGAGCCATCCGGACCATCGAGTCGTAGACCGCGGAGTCGCCGTGGGGGTGGTAGTGCTTGAGCACCTCGCCGACGACGCCCGCCGACTTCGAGTAGGGACGATTCGGGAGCAGCCCCTCCTGGTTCATCGCGTAGAGGATCCGGCGGTGGACCGGCTTGAGCCCGTCGCGCACGTCGGGGAGCGCGCGGCTGATGATGACCGACATGGAGTAGGCGAGGAACGAAGAGCGGACTTCGTCCTCGATGTTCACCGTCGGGAAGCTGTCGTCCGGCGGCGGGGGCCCCTGGCCTTCGCCGTCGGACGGATCTCTGGGTTCGTCGGACACTGGTGCGGTTTTCCCTGGCCGGCAGCGTGCCGGCTTCTATATCCGTTCTAGACGTCGAGGTTCGCGACGCTGAGCGCGTTGTCCTCGATGAAGCGGCGGCGCGGCTCGACGACGTCCCCCATCAGGGTCGTGAAGACGTCGTCGGCTTCGACGGCGTCTTCCACTCGAATCTGGACGAGGTTGCGGTTCTCCGCACTCATCGTCGTCTCCGCCAGCTGGTCGGGGTTCATCTCGCCGAGGCCCTTGTAGCGCTGGATCGAGAGCCCCTTGTTCGCGATCTCGAGGATGCGCGCGAGCAGGCTCGTGATCAGCGTGAAGTCCTCGGGCGCACGGTCGCCGTGGCGCAGCGTGTAGGGCGCCGGTCCGAGCTCGGCGAGCTCGCCGGTCAAGCGGATCATCTTCTGGAAGTCGCCCGAATCGACGAGCGACCGATCGAGGGCACTCCGAAGCGTCTGGCCGTTTCGGCGGGTCTTGGCGACCAGCTTGAAGCCGCTCCCGTCGAGCTCCGCCTCCGTCGTCCAGGCGAGCTCGTCGACCGTCTCTTCCCCGTCGGCCGGGCGGCCGCGCTCGATCTCCGCCTCGATCAGGGGGACGACTTCGTCGAGCAGGACCCGCTCGTCCTGCACGTCCTCCGCCGTCGGCCGTGCAACGTGGGCGGCCGCATCCACGATCCGCTCGTCGAAGAGTCGGATGTTGAAGTGGTCGAGGCATTTCTGCCGCGCGCTGGCGTTCTTGAGCAGCGTGTTCAGCGAATCGCCCTCGCGCTCATTCCCGTCTCCGCACGCGACGATGGCCCCGTCGAGGGCGAGGCCGAAGAGATAGTCCTCGAGCTCCGGCTCGTCCTTGAGGTAGCGACTCGTCTTCCCGCGCTTGGCCTTGAAGAGCGGCGGCTGAGCGACGTAGAGGTATCCGCGCTCGATCAGCTCCCGCATCTGGCGATAGAAGAACGTCAGCAAGAGCGTACGGATGTGCGAGCCGTCCACGTCCGCGTCGGTCATGATGATGACCTTGTGGTAGCGCGCCTTGTCGGCGTCGAAGTCTTCGCCGATCCCCGTCCCGAGGGCAGCGATGATCGCCTGGATCTCGGCGCTCGCGAGCATGCGATCGATCCGGGCACGCTCGACGTTCAGGATCTTTCCGCGGATCGGCAGGATCGCCTGGGTCTCGCGCGATCGTCCCTGCTTCGCGGTTCCCCCTGCGGAGTCGCCCTCGACGATGAAGATCTCGCACTTCGCGGCATCGCGTTCCTGACAATCGGCGAGCTTCCCCGGCAGACTGAAGTCGGAGAGCGCGCCCTTTCGGCGGGCCAGGTCGCGGGCCTTGCGGGCCGCTTCGCGGGCGCGCGCCGTGTCGACGATCTTCGCGACGATCGGCTTCGCAACGCGCGGATTCTCCTCGAGGAAGCTCGTCAGCTGCTGGTAGACGATCCCTTCGACGACACCGCGGACCTCGCTCGTTCCGAGCTTCGTCTTCGTCTGTCCCTCGAATTCGGGCTGGGGAATCTTGACGGAGATGACGGCGCAGAGTCCTTCGCGGAGATCCTCGCCGGAGACCGACGGAGAATCGTTCTTGCCCTTTCCGCCGCCCTTCGCGTTCGCCGCGATGTAGCGGTTGAGCGTTCGCGTGAGCGCCGTCCGGAAGCCGACGAGATGGGTTCCGCCTTCGACCGTGTTGATGTTGTTCGCGAACGAATAGACCGATTCGTTGTACGAATCGTTGTATTGGAGCGAGATCTCGGCATCGACGGTCACTTCGCGTCCATGGTCGTCGAAGCTGCGCTGGCCGTTCAGATAGATCGGCTCTTCGTGCAGCGGGTTTCGCTTCTCGTTGAGATGCTGCACGAAGGAGTTGATCCCGCCCTCGTAACAGAAGTCGTGATGCTTGTCGTTGCGGGCATCGCGGATGATGATGCGCACACCGGCATTGAGGAAGGCGAGCTCGCGGAGCCGCTTCGACAGGACGTCGAAGGAGAACTCCGTGACCGGGAAGATCTCCGGATCGGGATCGAAGCGGACGGTCGTTCCGGTCTCGTCCGTCTCTCCGATCACCTCGAGTCCACTCGTCGGCGTGCCGCGGGAGAAGGATTGGGTGTGGGTCTTGCCGCCGCGCTTGATCTCGATTTCGAGCTTCGTCGACAGCGCGTTCACGACCGAGATGCCGACCCCGTGCAGACCGCCCGACACCTTGTAGGAGTTCTCGTCGAACTTCCCGCCGGCGTGGAGCGTGGTCAACACGACTTCGCAGGCGGGGCGATTCTCGACGGGATGCATGTCCGTCGGAATGCCGCGACCGTTGTCGACGACGGTCACGCTTCCGTCGTCCTCGATCGTGACGTGGATCTCGCTGCAGTATCCCGCGAGCGCTTCGTCGATCGAGTTGTCGACGATCTCGTAGACCAGGTGATGCAGACCATCGGGGCTCGTCGAGCCGATGTACATCGCGGGTCGCTTGCGAACGGGCTCAAGGCCTTCGAGGACTTCGATCGAACTGGCGTCGTAGCTCACCGCGTTTCTTTCTCTACCTGGCTCTACCTGGCTCTTGGATTCGCCGTGTGCCGGCGAGGACCCGATCGTTCGCGTGCCGTTTCCGTCGCTCTTGGACCGTGAGTGGAACCGTGTCCTTCGGTCGCTCCGAGTGCGCAGCGCGAGCAGGGGAGATCCGTGTTCCGGGTTCACCGACCAGGCGTCGGACCCCTTCGAGAGTCCGTCCGCTCAGCGGGCGCTTCGGACTCCCCGGCTCTCGCGCGACCGACCGACCGACCGAATTTCCGAGTGTGCGACCGAAGCAACGGCAGAGGCTTCGATCCCGCTCGGATCGGCGTCGGCGCCGCGTCCCCAAACGCGTCTCAAACGCGCTGGGAGAGTACCGGAACCCCGAGGGTCGAGCAAAGGCGAGAACCGCCGCGTTTTTCCGACAGGCGGCATTCTCCGGCCCGTGGACCCGGGTTCTCGCCGAGTCGAGGTCTTCCCGAGGGGAAATCACGATCGGGCGGCCTGGAACGGCGTTTCGCAGTCGCCCTCGGATCGCGCGATCAGGGTCCGACCGCGCGCGCCGACCGACGGGGTCGATCCGGATCAGATCCGCATCGGCATCACGACGGCCAGGGTCTTCTCGTCCTCGGGCGGCGTGATGCGGGACGGCGAGAGCTCGTCCTGGAACGAGAACCGGATTTCCTTCGCCTGGATCGCGTTGATCGCATCCATCAGATAGCGGGCGTTGAAACCGATCGTGAGCTCGTCACCGGCGTAGTCGACGTCGAGCTCTTCGCGGGCGTCACCCAGGTCCGGATTGTTCGAGCTGATCACCAGCTGTCCGTCCGAGAGCTCGAGCTTGACCGCGCGACTTCGTTCCGATGAAAGCAGCGCGACCCGACGCACCGCCTGCACCAGTGAATCGGTCGGAAGCACCAGGTGACGAGTGAGATCCTTCGGGATGACCTGGTTGTAGTTCGGGAACTCGCCTTCGATCAGTCGCATCACGAGCGTGACGTCGCCCTTGCGCGCGAGGCCACTGTTGTTCGCGAACGCGAGCTCGATCTCTTCCGCATCGTCTTCGTCGACGAGTCGCTTCAGCTCGCCGAGTCCCTTGCGCGGAATGATCACGCCGCTCGCGAGCGCACTCGCATCGCCATCGATCTCGCGATCGGCACAAGCGAGTCGATGGCCATCCGTCGCGACGAGCCGGATTTCACCGGTCTCGTCCAGGACCTCGAGGTAGACGCCGTTCAGGTTGTACCGGGTCTCGTCGACGGAAGCGGCGTACATCGTCCGCTCGATCATCGCCGAGAGCACACCCGCAGAGACGGGAACCGTCTTCTCCGGGCTGAATTCGGGCAGTGTGGGATATTCCTCGGCGGCCGTGCCGGCAAGGGTGAAGCGGCTGCGATTGCATCGGATCTCGAGATACGAGTTCGCCGTCGCTTCGAGCTCGATCTTCTCGTCCGACAGCTCACGCACGATCTCGAAGAGCTTCTTCGCGGAAACGGTCAGACCACCGGCTTCGCTTACGTTCGCCGCATGCTGACTGCGGACGCCGACTTCGAGATCGGTCGCCGCGAGTTGGAGCAGTGCGTCTTCCCCGGTCGTCGGTGCCTCGATCAGCGTGTTCGCCAGGATGGGCATCGAGTTGCGCTTCTCGACGATCGATTGGATGCGTCCGAGACCGCGCAGGAATTCGGATTTTGTGATCGAGAGTTTCATCCGCTCTCTCTTCTGCAGGAAGAAATTTGAATAACAGTAGTCGTAGAGAGTGACAGTCGATCGGACAAAACACGTCCAACCCGGTACGAGGAAAGAGCTTCCCGGGTCGTCCGCACACTGTCGGGGGGAGGTCGATCGACAGGGCGAGGAGGGGGTGACGTCACGACTCTGCTTCTGTCGGCAGGGTAACACGCGGTCGGCGTTCCAAGCGCCCCGTCGTTGCGATTCCACGTCGGTCAGCCAGGACTTGCGGCGGGTCCGATGGATGGGAATTCCGCTGGCAGAACCCTTGTTTACTGCATTGACAGGGCCAGCGGCGCGTCGGTAAGATCCCGCGCTTCCCCGGTCGACCCCCGTTTCGATCCGCGTCGGGCGTCCGTCCGATGAAGTCGGGTCGTGGGTCTCCGGTCGATTCGAGCCCTGATTCGCCCGATTCGGCTGATCGGGGACCTGACCCTACGATTCCCCGCGTGTTCGAGGCCTTCCGTTCCTTCCGTCCGGCGACTGCCGGTGGAGGGGGCGTCTTCGACTCGAAGCGCACCGCGACCCGAGTTGCGGCGACCCGGAAATCCGACCGGCGCCGCCAGAAGAGAAGTGAGGATCCGCCCCGATGAAGCGGACATTTCAGCCCAGTCGAATCAAGCGCCTCCGCAAGCACGGTTTCCGTGAGCGGATGAAGACCAAGTCCGGCCGCGCGATCCTGAAGCGCCGCCGGGCGAAAGGTCGTAAGCGCCTCGCCGCGACCGTCGCCTCCAAGTAGCGGACTCTCCGTCGTGTCGCCCGACGGGACGACCGGCCCCTTCCGGCGGTCGGATCGCCTGCTCGATTCCAGGGATTTCCGTCGCGTTCTGCGCCGCGGGCGGCGACGTGCGTCCCGCGACCTGGTCGTCGTCACCGCGGATCCTTGGAGAAAACCCAACGATTCCGAAGACTTGGGTTCTGGAAGCCGGCTCGGGATCACGATCTCCCGCAAGGTGGGGAACGCCGTGGTCCGGAACCGCTTCAAGCGGCGGGTGCGAGAGTGGTTTCGCGCCCACCGGGACGAGCTCGGTGCGGACCTCGATCTCGTCGTGATCGCGCGCCGACCCGCAGGTCGGATGGGCCTCGGGGAGCTCGACGGACGACTTCGCGATCTGCTCGGGCTGGGCGAACGCCCCGCGACGGAGGCCTCTCGTGGTTGATCCCCGCGGGATGATGCTTCCTCGATCCGGCGAGTCCAGCGCGTACGTGGCGTCGGCAGCGTGCTGTTCCAGGCACACGCGCGCGGACGCCGAGGTTCCGGATCCGCCGGCCTGGGTGCGATTCCTGTTTCTTCTCTATCGCGGCGGACTCCGCCCGATCCTCGGAACGGGCTGTCGCTTCGAGCCGAGCTGCTCGCAGTTCACCGAGGAATCGATCGCGCGCTACGGCGTGCTCCGCGGGAGCCTCCTCGGCGCTCGACGCCTGCTCCGCTGCCACCCCTTCCACCCCGGCGGCTACGACCCCGTTCCCTGAAGTGCCGCGCCTCGGGCGCGAAGAGGTCTTCCAAGCTTGGACCGCAACACCGCATTCGCGTTCGCGCTCTCGATGCTCGTCTTCGCGGGGTACACGATGTACCAGACGGAGCGGCGCGCGGAGTACGCGCTCGAGCAGGAGGCGCTGCAGGCTCAGGAAGCGGCTGCGGTCGCCGAAGCCGGCACGACTCCGGCCGAAGCAGCCGAAGGAACGACGGGCGCGATCGCGGCGCCGACGGATCCGGCTGTGGCGCCGTCGCCGGCTTCGCCCTCTCCGACGCCGCCCGTCGCTCGCGCGATTCCCGTCCGGACGTCGATCCTTCGAAACGAGAACGTGATCGCGAAGATTTCGAACGGCCCTGCGCTGATCGAGAGCTGGGTCCTGCTCGACTTCTTCGAACGTCTCCCGGGCGGAGACGAGCCGATCGAGCTCTTGAGCGAGGGCGTACCGGTCTTCACGACGGACGTGGCGGGACTGTCCGGGGCGGACTTCCAGCACGCTCGGTTCGAAGTCGTGAGCGAATCGGACCGCGAGGTGGTCCAGCGCGCGACGAACGCGGCCGGTGTGCTCACGCGGACGATCCGGCTCGACACCGATGGCTATGGATTCGAGCTCGACCTCGCCTTCGAGAGTCGACGCAGCGATCCGGTGGATGCACGTTTTCAGGTCGCGATTCCGGCGCGCGTTTCGACCCGCCCGGATTTCCGGGAACAGTCCGTACTGGCGCACACGCGGGAAGACGAAGTCGAGCGTCACTTCGTTCAGGGGTTCGGTTCTTCGGGGTTCCTGGGCTTCGGCGGGACCGGGCTCGTCGAGCCGGTCGAGGCCTCCGCTGGCTGGGCGGGCTTCGACGTGCAGTTCTTCACGGGGCTCGTCATCGACGCCAGCGGACGCGAGCGCTTCGATGTCCAGTTCGAGGCGGTCGACGCGGGCGAGAGCGCGCGAGCCGTAGCGACGCTTCCGGCGCTCTCGGTGGGTACGGGAGGCAGCGCGCGCGAGCGGCTTCGCGGCTTCCTGGGGCCGAAGACCGAAGCGGCACTCGCCCGGGAGAACGCCGATCTCCAGGCTTCGATCGATCGCGGCTGGAGCTGGCTCGAGCCGCTGACGCGTTTCTTCGAGCTCGCTCTCGACTGGCTCTACAAGATCATTCCGAACTACGGCTGGGCGATCATCGTCCTGACGATCCTCGTTCGTCTGGTGACCGCGCCGCTCATGGTTCGCCAGATGCGCAGCGCCGAGCGGATGCGCGAAGTGCAGCCGAAGTTGAAGGCGCTGCAGGAGCGCTACGCAGACGATCGCCAGAAGCAGTCGGAAGAGATGATGAAGCTCTACCGGGAGGAGAACATCAATCCGCTCGGAGGTTGTCTGCCTCTCATGCTGCAGATGCCGGTGCTGATCGGACTCTTCTACGCGCTTCGGACGTCGATCGGGTTGCGGCACGCGCCGTGGATTCTCTGGTTCGACGATCTCTCGCAGCCGGCGACGATGTTCGAGGTCTTCGGCTTTCCGTTTCGACTACTGCCTCTGATCATGGCGGGCAGCATGTATCTCCAACAGAAGATGATGCCGCAGACCGGGATGGATCCGGTCCAGGCGCGCATGATGCTGATCATGATGCCCGGCATGATGCTGCTCTTCTCGTACACCTTTCCTTCGGGCCTCGTGCTCTACTGGACGGTCAGCAATCTGCTCGGGATCGTCCACCAGTACTGGGTCCGCAATCACTTGCAGAAGGCCTGATTCGAACAGGTCTGAGTTTCGGAGGCATTGTTCAAGCCTGTGCGCCCTCACTGCGGGCGCCGAATGGACGACGACTAACATCGCCGGAAGCCCCTTCGTTCGGTTCCGGCCCACCCGCCCGCGTGCCCTTTCATCCTTGTGGGCGGGCCTGAGAAAGAGAGACCGACATGTACGATCAGCGCCAGGAACCCAACGAGTTCGTTGCCGACAGCGTCGACGAGGCGACCGGTCAGGCGGCCGAGTTCTTCGGGGTCGACGCCAGTGAATTGAAGGTGGTCGTCGCGGCCGACGGAGAGATCTTCGGTGCGGGTGGCCGCACCGTCGTCGTCGCGGTGCCGAAGGAAGTTGCGGCGCGGGGACCGCGGCCGAGCAGCGGCGGGGACCGCGATCGCGACCGGGACGGAGATCGCGGCCGAGGCCGTGGGCGTGGCCGCGATCGGGATCGAGATCGGGATCGCGATGACCGTGGAGATCGCGGCGGGCGTGGCCGAGGTCGGCGCGAGCGGGGAGATCGCGGCGGGCGTGGGGACGACCGTGAAGCCCCGCGGGAGAAACTCGACCGCGAACCGCTCCAGGCGGTGGCGGATTCCAAGGGCACCCCCAAGGGGGAACTCGGCCCGATCGGTGAGTTCCTGCTCGGTGCGGTCGAGCGCATGAAGATCGGAAGCTTCGAGATCTCGGAATCGAGCGAAGGCGACTTCCTGATCTACCAGCTGAGTGGCCCGGCCGCGGACGCGCTGCAGAGCGGCGACGGTCGAGCGACCGACGCGCTCCAGCTCGTGGCCAACCAGGTCTCGATGCGTCAGAGCGAAGACTCGCCGCGGATCGTGGTCGATGTCGAAGGGGGCGGCGACGAGCGTGAACAGACGCTCGGCCGCCTGGCGGACCGGGCGGTGAAGCGAGCCAAGGAGACGGGTCGGTCGATCGCGCTGGATCCGATGAATGGTCGGGATCGCCGAACGATCCACATCAAGATTCGCGAGATCGACGACGTCGCGACGATGAGCATCGGCGAGGGCCGGTATCGTCAGGTCCTGGTGGTGCCGGAAGGTGCGCCGGAATACGACGAGGCGGTCTCCGAGTCGTCCTAGACGCCTGGGGGTGCGTGCAGACACTCTTCGGAGCGATCTCCGGTAGAGGGTTCCACGGGGAACGTTTTTCCGGTCCGACCGGAGTGTTCCACGGGGAACGTCGCGCGAAATCCCCCGAACGTTCCCCGTGGAACGCTCGGGTCGGTGGAAGCCGACCGGGCCGTTCCATTCGGGTTGAAACGTTCCCCGTGGAACGGAGTCCGGAAATGCAAGACGGCGACGCTCGAGAAGAATCCGAGGTCGCCGTCTTTGCCATTCTGGAGCAAGGCTTCGACTCCCTCCCGATCTCGCCGGCGCTGGAACAGCTGAACCAGCTCGTTGCCCTCGTCCTCCTGCTCGAGGCCTGGGCCGGCAAGATCAACCTTACGGGCCATCGCGACGCCGCCGCCATGACGCGCGGCCTGGTTCTCGACGCTGCTGCACTGGCGGCTGCACTCCCGGAGCTCGCGGACGCCCGCACCGCCGCAGACCTCGGAACCGGCGCGGGCTTTCCGGGGATACCCCTCGCCATCCTTTTCCCGGCGACCGAGTTCTTCCTCGTCGACTCACGGAAGAAGCGGAATCATTTCCAGCGCGAGGTGCGCCGCCGGCTCAGCCTTGGAAATGTCCGCCCGATGCTGGGGCGCTCCGATCGGATCGAACAGCGCCCCTGTGACCTGGTGCTGGCCCAGGCCATGGCCCAGCCTGCGGAAGCCCTCGTGCTGATGTCGCAGTGGGCAGGTCGATCGGGGCTCCTGGCACTCCCCGGATCCGAAGCCTCCGTGCCTCCCGATGTACCGGCAGGCTATCGAGAGGCGGAGCTCCGCCGATACCGCGTCCCGGAATCCGGGACCGAGCGCCGGCTCTGGGTCGTCACGAAAGACCTCTAGTCGGACCTCGGGCCTTTCCCTCTCGCATTCACACCCGGCTGTGTTACCAACCCGCGACGGCCACCCGTCCGTCTCCGTGGGGCCGTCGAGCGCCGTGCTTCGGGGGAGCGGTGCGGGAGACTCTCGCCCTCCGTGTCGATCGAGTCCGCACATGACCGCGAGCCCGTACGTCATTGCCGTCGTCAACCAGAAGGGTGGCGTCGGAAAGACCACCTCCGCCGTGAACCTCGGGGCCTGCCTTGCGGCCTCTGAACGTCCCGTGCTCCTCATCGACATGGATCCCCAGGCGAACGCCAGCAGCGCTTACGGAATCGTCAACGCCGAGCGCCAGGTGTACGACGCTCTGATCGATGAAGTCCCGCTCAAGTCTTGCGCCTATGAGACGGAGCTCGAGACCTTGCACGTCGTTCCGGCGGGGCGCGATCTCGTCGGCGCAGAGATCGAACTCGTCGCCAAGGAATCCCGCGAGTTCCAGCTCGATCGCGCGATCAAGGCGCTCGGCGACGCCTACGAGATCGTGCTGATCGATTGTCCGCCTTCGCTCGGACTCCTGACGCTGAACGCGCTCTCCGCAGCCGACGCGGTCCTCATCCCGCTTCAGTGCGAGTACTACGCGCTCGAGGGACTCGCGAACCTGACCGAGACGGTCGAGATCGTTCGACAGCAGCTGAATCCCCGGCTCGGCATCCAGGGAATCGTCCTGACCATGGCCGACCAGCGAAACAACCTCGCCCGACAGGTCGAAGCGGAAGTCCGAAGCCATTTCGGGGACAAGGTCTATCGCACCCGAATCCCCCGCAACGTTCGGCTCTCCGAAGCCCCGAGCCACGGACAGCCGATCCTGCTCTACGACATCCACTCGAAGGGTGCGGTCGCCTATCAGAAGCTCGCGGAGGAGCTGCTCGCACAGCTCGCGATCACCGAAGCGCCGCGCCGACCTCCGGCGCTGCCGGTCGTGAAGCACGCAGACGGAGCGGAGGACACCTCGCCCCTCTCCGCTGCGCCGACCAGGACGTCGAGCGCAGCCGCTCCGACTTCGTCCCCGCCCACGACGGCGAGCCGATGATGATCCCCCTCCCTCGAGCCAGCGCCTGGAGCGCTCGGGAGTCCTGACATGAGCCAGAAGAGAAGCGCCCTCGGACGTGGCCTCGGAGCCCTGATCTCGAGTCCGCCGCAGACGGCGGAAGTGCCGGCGCCGCCGCAACCCGTCCCGACACAAGATGGTGTCGACACAGTATTGAGTACGACGCCGGCGAGTTCGGCTGTCTCGAGCCCCCAGGAGCTCGAAATCGCACTTGTCGACCCGAACCCCGAGCAGCCGAGGCGGGAATTCGATCCCGCCGCCCTCCAGCAGCTCGCGGAGTCGATCGGGCAGCACGGGGTCCTCCAGCCGGTCGTCGTTCGCCGCGCCGGCGAACGCTACGAGCTGATCATGGGCGAGCGGCGCTTCCGCGCGAGTCAGCTCGCGGGTCGCACACGGATCCCCGCCGTGATCGTCGACGTCGATCCCGCCGAGCGACTCGAGCTCGCGATCGTGGAGAACGTCCAGCGCCAGGACCTGAATCCGATCGAGCTCGCCCATGCGTACCAGGCCCTCGCCGATGCCGGGCACACCCAGGACGACATCGGGCGGAAGGTCTCGATGGACCGATCCTCGGTCTCGAACCACATCCGGCTCCTGGACCTGAGTCGCGGCATCCAGACCGACGTCGAGAACGGCCGCCTCAGCATGGGACACGCCAAGGCACTGCTGCAGGTCTCGGACGTCGAGGCCCGGGAGGGCCTGCGCACGCGGATCCTCTCCGAATCGCTCTCCGTTCGCGCATCCGAACGAGCCGCGCGAGACATGAACGGAGGAGGGCGCAGGACCCCGCCGACCCGCGAGCCGAAGACGGCGGCACCGACGCTCGATCCCGACACCCGTGCGTACGTCGAGCGAATCGAACGCCACCTCCAGACCCGGGTCACGCTCCATCCGAACGCCTCGGGCGGCGGCCGCCTCGAGATCAACTACTTCAACCTCGAAGACCTCGAACGTCTGGGCGGGATGCTGCTCGGAGAATCCGAATGAGCGACGAGGCGAGCGCGCGGCGCCCTGAATCCGCCGCGACGAATCATGCGGGGGGCCCGCCGCTGGTTCCGGAAGAGGGCCTCTTCGAGGGGCAGATCGCCGTCGTCGGGACCACGCGGATCGCGGGTGCCGTGATCGGGACGCTTCGCGGCCCGGGCACCCTCGAGCTCGATCCCACGGCCACGATCGAGGGGCCGGTCGATTGCGAGGCGCTCGAGAGCGCCGGCCGGATCGTGGGGACCGTTCAGGTCCGCCATCGGGCGCACCTCGGAGCCGGGGCACACCTCGAGGGCGATCTCGTCGCCCCGGTCGTCGAGGTCGACGACGAGGCCGTCTGGAACGGAACGGCCCGAATCGGGGGCTGACCTGGCCCTCGGCCGGGTCCGTCCGCGACGCCCGTGAGCGCTCGAACCGGATCCGATCCCGACGCGCGCGCCGCGATCCCAAGACCCCGATCCGTGGGCGATTTCAGGCCCTTTCCCCGGTTGATTCGGGCCCCCGGCGGTGCAAGAATCCCGGCGGCCTGCGACCCGCCCACCGACCCGGTGCCGCGAGTCGGGAATTCCGGCCCGATCAGTCAACAAATCGTTGCGTCTCGCGCGTACTCGGTGCGAGCGCCCCGTGTTTCGTGGTACCCACCCCACCAGCACCCGGGCGCCCTGCCGGTGCACCGCGAGAACTTCGAGCCAACCTCCGCGAGCGACCGACCGCCCCGCGCGAACTCGACCCTCGCAGTCGCGAACGCAAGCCCGCCGCGACCCTCGACCGCGACCGACCGGATCGAAGACCGAATCAGAACAGACGGAACGATGTCCGCGCTGCTCGCTCACGCGACGCACGAGCGCAGACAGAAGCTCCGACCCAGCTTCCACACGACTCAACGGGAACGCGAAACGTGAAGAGCCTTCCTTCTCTACTCCATCGCGGCATCGATCGACGAGCGACACAGCATCGTGTCACCGCCCTCGTCGCGAGCGCGCTCGCCCTCGCGCTCGCCGCACCGGCCTTCGCAGCCGACCAGCTCGTCCTGATCCCCGACTTCGAGCTCCTCGGCGCGTTCGACGGTCTCTTCGGATACGAGTCCGGCGGTCGCCTCGGCATGCTGTGGGTCATGTTGATCGGCTTCATCGTCCTGATCTACCCGCTCAACTCGCTCATGTTCCAGCCGATCTTCCGCGCCCTCGACGAACGCGCCGAGCGCATCCAGGGCGCACGCGATCGTTCGACGCAGCTCCAGTCCGAGGCGGACGACGTTCTCGATCGCTACGAGACGGCGATTCGCGAGGCCCGCAGCCAGTCGGAATCCGAACGACAGACGGCGCTCGCCAGCGCACGCGACGAGCAGGCCGAGCTGACGACCCAGGCACGCGGCGACGCCGAGCAGGAGCTCGAGCGCGCCCGCGGCGAACTCAACCGATCCCTCGACGAAGCGCGCGCGACCCTTCGCGCCAGCGCTGACGATCTCGCCACGGCGGCCGCGGAACAGATCCTCGGTCGGTCGCTGTCGTGAGCAGCAGCCGCGAACGCGAGGCGACGACTGCGATGAACTCCATGACCGACAAAGTCCGCTTTCGCGGAGACCACTTCCGCGGACTGCTCCTCTTCCTGGCCTGTCTGACGCTCTCGGGTGTCGCGCAGGCGGCCGGCGGCGGAGACGCCGATCACGACCCGGTGAAGGAGGCGGTCTTCCAGGGGGTCAATCTCCTGATCCTCCTCGGGCTGATCGCCTACTTCGGTCGTGGTCCGATCTCCGCGTTCTTCAAGAGCCGACGGGAAGGAATCCAGACGGACCTGTCGGAAGCCGCCGCCCTCCTGAGCGCCGCCGAACAGCGGAACGCCGAGCTCCAGCGGCGGCTGGTCGACCTCTCGAGCGAGGTCGAGGAGATCCGGGAGGCCGCTTCGCGCCGCGCCGAAGAAGAGTCGGAGCGGATCCTCGCCGACGCGCGTGCGGCGGCGGATCGCATCCGGTCCGATGCCCGCGCGGCGGTCGACCAGGAGCTGCGCCGCGCCCAGACCGAGCTGCGTGAAGAGGCCGCGGAGCTCGCGCTCGAGATTGCGGCGAAGAAGCTCACGGACACGGTGAGCGAAGGTGACCGCGAGCGCCTGATGGACGAATTCATCACGCGCGTCGAGCCGGGCAGCGCCTCCGGCACATCCAATGCTTCCGAAGGAGCCAACTGATGAAGGGTGGAGCCGCCCATCGCTACGCGAAGGCCCTCTTCGGTCTCGCCCAGGACGAGCATCGCCACCGTGAGGTTCGGGCCGAGATCGAGAATCTCGCCTCCGTCTTCGAGGGCAACCGCGACGCGAGTGCCGCGCTGCTGACGCCGATGCACCCGGCGGACGAGCGGAAGGCGGCGCTCCGCGCGATCGGCGACAGCACCGGTCTGAGCCCGCTCGTCCAGAACTTCGTCGCCTTCCTGATCGACCAGCGACGCCTGATCAATTTCGCCGCGATCGTCGAAGCCTACGGCGAGCTGGCGGATGCCGCCGAGGGCATGGTGACCGCGGAGATCGTGTCCGCGAGCCCCCTCGACGATCGTCGCAAGGATCGTCTGCGCCGCGCGCTCTCCGAGCGCACCGGTCAGGAGGTTCGCCTCGAGATCAAGGTCGATCCGTCGCTGATCGGCGGCGCGATCGCCAAGGTCGGGGACCTCGTCTTCGACGGAAGCATCCGCACCCAGCTCGGACAGCTTCGCAACACGCTCACGAAGTCGGCCTGAACGACTTCCTCAAGTACACCTCTTGTTCCGCATCCGAACGGAGCACGGACGAAACCCCAAGAAGGGATCCTGAAAGATGGACATCAAGCCCGGAGAGATCACAGACATCCTCAAGCGGGAGATCAAGGACTACGATCGCGAGATCGACGTCGCAGAGACCGGCACGGTCCTGAACGCCGGTGACGGCATCGCCCGCGTCTACGGCCTCGACAACGCCCTCGCCGGCGAGCTCGTCGAGTTCGACGGCGGCCTGCGCGGCATGGTCCTCAACCTCGAAGAGGACAACGTCGGTGTCGCGATCATGGGCTCCGGCCGCGGTGTGAAGGAAGGCGACCTCGTTCGCCGGACAGGACGAATCATCGAGGTTCCCGTCGGGGAGGCGCTCCTCGGTCGCGTGGTCGACGCCCTCGGCGTCCCGATCGACGGCCAGGGCCCGATCGAGGCCGAGGCGACCCGCCAGGTCGAGCTCAAGGCCCCGGGCATCGTCGCGCGGAAGTCGGTGGACGAGTCGATGGCGACGGGCATCAAGGCCGTCGACGCGATGGTCCCGATCGGCCGTGGACAGCGCGAGCTCATCATCGGCGACCGCCAGACCGGCAAGACGGCGATCGCGATCGATACGATCATCAACCAGAAGGGCAAGGACGTGATCTGCGTCTACGTCGCGACCGGCCAGAAGCAGTCGACCGTGGCGCAGGTGACCGACAAGCTGAAGCAGCACGGCGCGATGGACTACACGATCGTCGTCGCGGCGACGGCGTCGGATCCGGCCCCGCTCCAGTACATCTCGCCCTACACGGGCGTGACGATGGCCGAGCACTTCGGTCACAACGGCAAGCACGTGCTGATCGTCTACGATGATCTCTCGAAGCAGGCCGTGGCCTACCGCCAGCTCTCGCTCCTCCTTCGCCGGCCGCCGGGCCGCGAGGCGTACCCGGGCGACGTCTTCTACGTCCACTCGCGGCTCCTCGAGCGCGCCTGCAAGCTCTCCGACGAGCTCGGCGGCGGCTCGATCACGGCGCTGCCGATCATCGAGACCCAGGGCGGCGACGTCTCGGCGTACATCCCGACGAACGTCATCTCCATCACGGACGGCCAGATCTTCCTCGAGACCGACCTCTTCAACTCGGGCATCCGCCCCGCGATCAACGTGGGTCTGTCGGTGTCGCGGGTGGGCGGTGCCGCTCAGGAGAAGGCGACCAAGTCGGTGGCCGGCCAGCTCAAGCTGAACCTCGCGCAGTACCGCGAGATGGCGGCCTTCGCGCAGTTCGGCTCGGACCTCGACGCCGCGACCCAGGAGCAGCTCGCCAACGGTGAGCGCCAGACGGAGATCCTCAAGCAGGGTCAGTACTCGCCGCTGCAGATGGAAGAGCAGGTCGTCTCGATCTACGCCTCGACCCCGCAGCCCGAGAACAACCGCCCGTCCTGGATCCGTCACCTCGAGCTCGGTGACATCCTGCGCTACGAGCGCGAGATGCTCGATTGGATGCGCTCGAACAAGAGCGACATCCTCGGCGAGATCAAGAGCAGCGGAAAGTTCGAGGATGCGACCGAGCAGAAGCTGATCGAGGCCCTCGACGAGTTCGCGAAGATCTTCGCGCCGACCCAGGCCAAGGGTTCGACCAACGCCGCCGGAGAGGCGGCCTAGCAAGTGGCGAACCTACGCGACATCAAGCGACGCATCGTGAGCGTCCAGTCGACGCAGAAGATCACGTCCGCCATGAAGATGGTGGCCGCGGCGAAGCTGCGTCGCGCGCAGGAGTCGATCGAGAACGCGAGGCCCTACGCCCAGCGCATGCGATCGACCCTCGAAGAAGTCTCGAAGGGCTCCCTCGAAGAGGGGCACCCGCTCCTCGACGTGCACGAAGAGCGCAAGAGCCTCGAGCTGGTCGTGATCACCTCCGACCGCGGCCTCGCGGGTGCGTTCAACTCGGCGGTGCTCAAGGAAGCCGAAGCGGTCCTCGCGGAGCGCGCCGGCGAATTCGAGACGGTCGGCCTCACGCTCATGGGCAAGAAGGCGGGCGAGTATTTCGTGCGCCGGCGACCCACGCAGATCAATCACAACGCCCCGATCGAGGGCGACGTCGAATACCAGCAGGCGGCGGACGTCGCGCGTGAGCTCGCGCGGCGATACGAAGCCGGCGATCTCGACGAGGTGATCGTGATCTTCAGCGAATTCGTCTCGACGATGACGCAGAAGCCGGTCCGCTCGCAGTTGCTGCCCTTCACGCCGCCCGAAGTGGAAGAGGGTGACGAGAGCGAAGACGCGGGCGGCTACGAGATCGAGCCCGATCCCGAGGCGCTGCTCAAGGCGCTCGTGCCGAAGGCGGTCGAGATCGAGGTGTTCCGGGCGCTGCTCGAGAACCAGGCCGGCGAGCACGCCGCGCGGATGACGGCGATGGAAGCCGCGACGAAGAACACGGAAGAGCTGATCGAAAAGCTCACCCTCGAATACAACCGCGCGCGTCAGGCGGCCATCACGGGCGAGCTCGTGGAGATCGTCACCGGCGCCCAGGCGTTGGAATAGTCGAGGCCTTCGGCTTCGCCGATTCCGATGTGCGCTTCACGCGCATGACAACACTCTACTTTCGCGGCCTTCGGCCGCGAGGACAGGACGAACCGCACAGCTGAGAGTGACCGATCAACGGACGCTGTGTGTGAGGAGATGACAGAATGAGCAATGGCAAGATCGTCCAGGTGATGGGCCCGGTGGTCGACGTCGAATTCGAGAGCGGTGACCTCCCGGAAGTCATGACCGCGCTCAAGACGACGAACCCCGCCATCGACGACCGCGCGGACAACCTGATCATCGAGGTCGCGCTGCACCTCGGTGAGAAGACCGTGCGCGCGATCGCCATGGATACGACCGACGGTCTTCGTCGCGGTCAGGACGTGTTCAACACCGGTTCGCCGATCACGATTCCGGTCGGCCCCGAGACGCTCGGCCGCATCATGAACGTCGTCGGCGAGCCCGTCGACGAGCGCGGTCCGATCGACGCCAAGATGACCTACCCGATCCACCGCGAAGCACCGGAGTTCGTCGACCAGTCGACGTCGGTCGAGGTGCTCGAGACGGGCATCAAGGTCGTCGACCTGATCGCGCCCTACAACAAGGGCGGCAAGGTCGGTCTCTTCGGCGGCGCCGGCGTCGGCAAGACGGTCGTCATCATGGAGCTCATCAACAACATCGCGAAGGAGCACTCCGGCTACTCGGTCTTCGCGGGCGTGGGTGAGCGAACGCGTGAGGGCAACGACCTCTGGCACGAGATGCAGGACTCGGTCCTCTCGGACGGCTCGACGGTGCTCGACAAGGCGGCGCTGGTCTACGGCCAGATGAACGAGCCGCCGGGAGCGCGTGCGCGCGTCGGCCTCACGGGTCTGACGGCGGCGGAGTACTTCCGCGACGAAGAGGGCAAGGACGTGCTCCTCTTCGTGGACAACATCTTCCGCTTCACCCAGGCGGTCTCCGAGGTGTCGGCGCTCCTCGGCCGGATCCCCTCCGCGGTCGGCTATCAGCCCACGCTGGCGACGGACATGGGTGAGCTCCAGGAGCGCATCACGTCGACCAACAAGGGATCGATCACCTCGGTCCAGGCGATCTACGTTCCCGCGGATGACCTCACCGACCCGGCGCCGGCGACGGCGTTCACGCATCTCGATGCGACGACGGTGCTCGACCGGTCCCTGACCGAGATCGGCATCTACCCAGCGGTCGATCCGCTCGACTCGACCTCCCGGATCCTCGATCCGCAGGTCGTCGGCGACGAGCACTACAACGTCGCCCGCGGCGTCCAGTCGACGCTGCAGGCCTACAAGGACCTCCAGGACATCATCGCCATCCTCGGAATGGACGAGCTCTCGGAAGAGGACAAGCTGACGGTCGCGCGCGCGCGCAAGATCCAGCGCTTCCTCTCCCAGCCCTTCCACGTCGCGGAGCAGTTCACGGGCACGCCGGGCGTCTACGTCCGCCTCGAGGACACGATCAGCGGCTTCCGTGAGATCCTCGACGGCAAGCATGATGATCTTCCGGAGCAGGCCTTCTACATGGTCGGCGACATTGCTTCGGCGGTCGAGAAGGCGAAGACGCTCTCCTAGCAGAAGCGGGCTTCGGCCTGCTCCGAAAGATCACGGACTCTTTTCTTTCGCGGCCTTTGGCCGCGAGGACAGGCCGGTACAGCAAGCAGGACGGGGCCGTGAAACGGGCGGCCGATTCGGATCAGCGGGCTGACCGGGATCGAGAAACGGATTTATGGCAATCGAACTCGTGGTTGTGACGCCGGAAGGCGAGGCGCTTTCCGAGACGGTCGAACAGGTCGTGCTTCCGGGGGAGGCCGGGGAGTTCGGTGTGCTCGAGAGCCATGAGCGGTTCTTGACGCCGCTGCAGCTCGGACCGATGCAGATCATTCGGGGCTCGGGCAACGAGTGGGCGGCGATCACGAGCGGCTTCGCCGAGGTCGACGGGACGCGCTGCGTCGTGCTCGTCGACTCGTGCACGCTCGCCAGCGCCGTCGACACGACCGCGGTGGAGTCCGCGAAGGCCGAAGCCGACGGGCAGCTCTCGTCGCTTCCCGATGACGACGCGAACGCCGGAGAACGCGCGCGCCTCGCTGGCGTCGTGGCCCGGGCCGAGCTCGAGCTCGACGTGGCGAGCCGCTGAGCGCGCCGGCCGAACGCACCCCGATCCAGCTTCATCGCGACCGCTTCCCGGGACGCGCCGTCTTCGACACGGCCGTCTCCCATGCGATGCTGCGCTCCGTCGCGACGGGGGCGCGTGGCGAGAGCCTCAGGCTCTACGCGCCGGACGACGCGATGCTCTTCTCGAGCCTCGACGCGCGTCGGCCGGGTTATCCGCGGGCCGTCGAGATCGCGCGCGAAGCGGGCTACGAGCCGGTCACCCGCCTCGCCGGCGGACACGCGGCGGTCTTCCTGCAGGCGAGCGTCGCGTTCGCCTGGGCCTCTGCCGATCCGGACGCCCATCTCCAGATCCAGCCGCGCTTCGAGCGCCTCACGGGTTGGATCGTCGACGCGCTCCGGCGGCTGGGGCTCGATGCCCGTGTGGGCGAAGTCCCGGGTGAATACTGCCCGGGGGAGTACAGCGTGAACATCGGCGGCCGCGTCAAGGTCATGGGCGTGGGCCAGCGGGTGATCCGCGGGGGCGCGCACGTGGGCGGCGTGTTGACGGTGGCGCAGACCGGGGGTCTCCGAGCCATCCTGGAGCCCGTCTACGAAGCGCTCGATCTCGAGTTCCGGCCCGAGACGGCGGGGGGCGTCGCGGATTTCGATGCGCGTCTCACGCCCGAAGTCGTGATCGCGGCCATCGTCGAGTCGGTGGAGGCCTCGGGAGCGGTCTGCGAGGCGGCGCGCTTCGGCAGCGACATCGAATCCGCAGCGGAAGCACTCGTTCCCCTTCATGGCGCGCGCCCCGTCCGGAATCCGGGCGCCGCGTTGCGCGCCGCGAGCGGTGGCAAGGCGATCGTGAACCCGGACAGCGGGTCCGGAACCTGAAGCTTCGAACGAACATGTGTTCGCGTGCACGAAACGCGACCGCGCTGACGATTGCGAGGCGCTGTGCTTCCCTTCCGGTCTACCCGATCGGAGGTCTCGATGGTTCGTACCGGCTCGCTTCGTGTCTTCTCCTTCGCGTCCCTGGCGGTCGCGATGGTCCTTCTTCCGGCTTCGCTCGTCTCCGCCGACGCACATGAATCGGGGGAGGCCCAGATCGAATACCGACAGAAGCTCATGTCGGCGATCGGGGCGAACATGAGCGCCCTCAGCGACATCCTGAAGAACCGGCTCGACGTGCCCGGCGGCGTCGCGAACCACGCCAGCCAGATGGCCGACGCGGCCGCGTTGATCGCCCCGGCGTTCAAGAAGCAGCTCACCGACGGCGCGACCGACGCGAAGCCCGAGATCTGGAGCGACTGGACGAAATTCGAAACCGCCATCGCGGACTACGAGGCGGCGGCCAGGGCGCTGGCTGCGGCGGCCAGTGGAGGCGACCCGAGCGCGGTCGGCCCGGCGATGCGCGGACTCGGAAAGAGCTGCGGCGGCTGTCACAAGCCTTTCCGCAAGCCCAAGGAAGAGTCCTACAAGAACAAGTAGGACCGTTCGCATGCGAACACGGCGAACCCGGATCGGGCTGTGCGTCGTCCTCGGTCTCCTTGCCGGCGCGAGCGCGTACGCGGCCGACACCGAGCGCGATCTGGACGCGATCGTCGCCGACCTCGACCGGGGTGAAAAGATCTTCCGGGCGACCGGAGGCTGCACCTGCCACACGAACTATCCCGCGGAGGGAGCGGACGCGCCGGAGCTCGCGGGCGCGCGCGCGATGGAGACCCCCTTCGGTGTCTTCTACAGCTCGAACATCACGCCGGATCCCGAGACCGGGATCGGCGGATGGAGCCGCGCGGACTTCGTGCGCGCCATGCGGGAAGGGCTCTCGCCGGATGGCGAGCACTACTTTCCGACCTTTCCCTATCCGTCGTTCTCCGGTCTGACCGACGAAGACCTCGTCGACATGTTCGCCTATCTGCGTGCACGTCCTGCCGTCCGAAGAGAGAACCGCGCCCCCGACGCGCCCTTTCCGTTCTCCTGGCGGGGTTCCGTCGCCGGCTGGAAGTTCGTGAACTTCACGCCGAAGTCCTTCGACGACGCGCCGGCGCGGAGCGAGGCCTGGCGTCGCGGACGCTACCTCGTCGAGGCAGCCGCCCATTGCGGCGAGTGCCATACGCCGCGGACCCTGACGGGCGGGCTGGATTCGACGATGCCGCTCGCGGGCTCGGTCGAGGGACCCGAGGGTCAGCTCGCGCCGAACATCACGCCGCACACCGAGACGGGAATCGGCGAATGGTCCCGCGCGGACCTCGTCTGGTACCTGCAGATGGGAATCAAGCCCGACGGTGACGATACGCAGGGACTGATGTCCGAGGTGATCGAGCACGGCTACGCGGAGCTGCCGCCGTCGGACCTGGAGGCGATCGCGGCCTATCTCGCGACGCTGCCGGCGATCGAGAATCGGGTGAAGGCGCCGGACTAGGTCCGCGTGCGTCGCCGGACCCCGAGCAGGCCGGCGGTGAAGAGCCACCCGACGAGGACGAGTCCGTCTCCGCCGCGGGCGTAGGGCGTCGGATCCGAGCGCGAGAAGATCGTCGCGCGAAGGGTCGCCGCCTCGAATGGCGGCGTCTGCGCGACGATCCGACCGCCGGGATCGACGACGGCGGAAGGTCCGTGAACGGCGGCGCGGACGAGCCAACGTCCCTGTTCGATCGCCCGGAGGCGTGCCAGGGCGAGGTGCATCGCCGGCTCCCGCGACACCCCGAACCACCCGTCGTCGGACAAGGTCACGATCACCGTGGCGTTCGAAGCCGTGACGAGCTCCGCCACGTCTTCGGAGTGCGTGACCTCGTAGCAGATGGGCGTCGCGATGCGATGCGGCCCGAGGGTGAGAGCGGTCGGTGCGTCGCCGGCGACGAAGCTGCGCGCGTGGGGCATCCACTCCCGCCGCCAGTCCGCGAACGGCTCACCCGGCCCCGTCTCCGCGAGAGGGACGAGTCGCCGCTTGTCGTAGGCCTGCGTGATCCGCCCGTCGCGCCCGATCAGGAAGGCGGAGTTGGTCGCGCCTCTTCGCGCCGGGTCGTCCGTCCTGCGGTTCGCGCCGAAGAGGAGCGGCACGCCGAGATCGGCGCGGATGGGCTGACCGTCGAGGGGAAGCACGCCAGGCAGGGCACGGGCGTAGGCCCCTTCGGGCCAGACGAGGAGGTCCACGGGACCCTCTGCCAGGAGGCGCCGACTCGCCGCGAGATGCGCGCGATGCCCCGGCGCGGCGTCCATGCGGGACGCGAGGGGATCCACGTTGGCCTGCACGAGGCCGATCGCGAGCGGCGGGTTCGTCGTCGAGTCCCCGTCGTCGAGGGAAGCAAGACGGATCGAGCCTCCGATCGCGACGCCCACCACGACCAGGACGGCGAGCAGCGCCCTCCCCGCCCGGGGTCGACCCGCGCTTCGCACGGCGTCGAGGATCAGGCCGTTCGTTACGGCGACGAAGGAAGTGAGCAGGAGGGGGCCGCCGAGCGCGGCCGGTTGTGCGAGGACGGGGGTCGTGGCGAGAACGGCCCCCACGCCGGCACCGAACACCTGCGGTTGGACCCATTCGACCAGGACGAGCGCGAGGGGTCCCGCGAACGCGCTCGGCCAACCCCGACGAAGCAGCGCAGACGAGACCATGCCCGCGACGCCGAATCCGATCGCGATCCAGGCGCCCTGCGCCAGCCAGAGCGCGAGGCCGACGAACGAGAGCCCTTCACCCGCGCCCGAGAAGCGCGACGCCGTCGGGAGGAGCCAAGCCATCGCGATCAGGTACGCGCTCGCGCCGAAGACGCACCCACTCCCGAATCCACGTGCGGGTCGCGCTTCCTTCAGGGCGGACCACCAGAGCGCGAGGCAGGCGAACGCCAGCGGCCACATCCCGATCCCGACCTGGGCGCAGCCGTAGAGGAGACCTCCCCCGATCGCGCGACCGGCTGCCGCGATCCGGTTCATCGGGGAGCGTGCACAGGCTCCGCCGAGACGAGCGAACACGCAGGGGCGAGGCCGCGCGCGCGATCCTGCGCCGTTCGTCCGCGATGATCCCGTCGCTCGGGATCGGCGCCGAGCTCGAGGAGCGTCTGCGCGGCATCGTTCGCGGCCTTCGCGCAAGCGCCGATCAACGGAGTCTCCTTCCGTCGATCGCTCACGTCGATCGCGGCCCCTCGCTCGGCCAGGAAGCGGACGGCCTCCGGATGATTGCCGATCGCGGCGTAGAAGAGCGGCGTTCGCCCCTGGTCGTCGACGGAATCGATCGTTGCGCCCGCGTCGATCAACACGCGCATCAGGTCGAGTCGGCCCCGGGCCGCGGACCACGAGAGCGGTGTTCGACCACCGACGTCCGCGCGGTCGGGCGCTGCGCCTCGCGTGTGAAGGAACGCCACGAGCTCGGGATCCTGCGCATCTCGCGCTGCGAGAAGGAGCGCGCTCCGCCCGAGGTCGTCCCGGCTCTCGACGTCGACGCCGAGCTCGAGCGCGCGCTCGACCGTCGCGCGGTCGTTCGTGCGAACCGCCTCGAGGAGTCGCTGCTCCCGGGTGAATCGCTCCGGCTTCCGGACTTCGCCGAGGCCCATCGCCCGGTTCACGTAGCCGGGCCGCACGCCCTCCGCCGGATCCGCAGCGATCGCGGTCCCCCCCGAGAGGGAGACGGCGATGGCCGCGATCAGCGATAGCGAGTGGACCCTCCGCCGAGCGCCCGCAGGCGACAAGCGGATCAGTTTCCGGAGATGGCCGCGTCGATCAGCGGTGCCACGATCTGGATGCCCGGATCCTGCAGGTTGTACTCGTTCCACGGTTCGACCCAGCGGATCACGTGCCCGTTCTCGATCCATCGATCGATGAATTGGTCCATGCCGTACTGCGCGACGCCGCCCGGGCATTTCCAGCTCTGGCTCCACGGCCACTGCCATCGCTCGTACCACCGCTTCTTGCGGACGTTCGGGCAAGAGTGGCTCCCGATGAAGGTGATGATGGTGGAGCAGTGGCTGTCGTTGATCTGCCGGGCCCACGGAATCGAGTAGCTGAAGTTCGGATGGTCGTTCATCTCGTCGATCAGCTCGGCCTGGTCTTCCCGCCAGAGCGCGAGGATGTCGGCCTGGCTGAGGTTCGGGTAGAACCGTTCGTAGGAGAACCGCGAGAAGTTGAAGTCGCTCGAGTAGCCGGTGTAGGCGAGCTGATCGTTCGGGAACTCCGTCGCGACGAGGTCCGTGGCGCTCCCGTAGTCGTTGATGTCGAAGCTCGCGGGCAAGGCGGCGAATACGGTCTCGAGGCCCCAGGCGTCGGTGATCGTGTCGTGGAGGGGTCGCGAGTTGTCGTTCGCGCTCTCCGCCGGAAAGAGCGGTCCCGAATCGTTCAGCATGAAGCCTTCGTTCGGATCGAGGGTCGTTCGCGCCTCGTAGTAGCCGGCGGCGGTCGCCACGCCGCCGGCGCTGAAGCCGGAGACGAGGAGTCGATCGATGTTCGGGAATCGGTTCGCCAGGTATGCGAGCGCGGCCTGCGTGTTGGTGAAGCCCGCGTGCCGGAACGTGATCGGTGGATTCTGGCCCGTCGGATCGGTGTAGGTCTGGACCTCGTTGCCGACGTGCACGTCACCGGTGCAGTAGGGCATGAAGACGACGTCCCAACCCTCGGTCGCGATCGGATCCTTGCTTCGCAGGGGCAGCCCCGGGTCCGCGCCGTTCATGACGGGGGAGACATACGTCGCCGCGAGCTGCGTCACGTAGTCGTCGGCGATCCCGTTCGGATTCGCGGCGCCGAGGATTCCGAGCTGTCCGCTGCAGGACTCGTAGTCCCAGCAGGCGCCGCCGCCCTCGAAATAGAGCACGAGATCGCTCGAGGCGAGGTCGTCGTGGACGAAGAACTTGTACTGGGAGCCGTCGCTGCAGACGGTGCCGGGGATCTCGATCCGTTCCCAGGCGTAGTCGTTGCCGCCGTTCACGACGTCTTCGATGCCGATCGCGCCGGCGACCGACGGCAGCCACAGGCAGACCGTCATGGCCACGCCGGCGATCCTCGCCAGCGTCCGCGTCTCCAGAAGCTCCTTCATGACCAGGCCCCCTCTCGCTTCGAGACGGTGCGTCTCCGCCTCGAAGACTGGCGCGGTTCGGATCACGATACGCCCGGCCGTGGCCGACTCCGCGCGCGCTCTGCAACGGAGATCAAACTAACACGGCGTCAGAGTCCAACGGAAGCCCGAACACGCGCCGTCGTGCGACCCCGGGACAGGTTTGACCGGAAGTCGGGGCCGATCCCCGCCGACGAGGACGGGAAGCCTGCGTTTCGTCCGAAAGACGTTTCCTTTCCGCGAAATCGCTCACCCGACGCCCAGACGCGGCGAGACACGCTACTCCGACGCGTCGCTCGGCGAATCGGTCTCACCGAAGGCCGCCTGGTCCGCCTTCCAGGCGGCGACGGCGTCGGCGTGCGCTGCGCGACGATCGAGGGCTTCCTGCAGCCGGCGTGGGAGCTCTTCGAGGCGCTGGCGATGCATGCGTCGGGAGAGCTCGACCAGCCCCCGATCGCGGTCCGGCAGGACCGAGCCGTACTCGTCGAGGAGCCGGGTCGTGAACGTCACGAGATCGCTCGATTCGCGTTGACGTTCGGCATAGAAGGCGCGGACGTCGGCTTCCTGCGCAGTGTTCGAGAGGATCCGACCCCACTCACGGTTCTGGACATCGCGCGCCTCGCGCCTCTGCGCGAGCACCGCCGGATCGTCGGTCGGCGCGGCGAGGGTCCAGAACGCGTTGTCCGGCATCTCGTCGCGGAGCGCGTCGAGATCGACACGGGACCACGCCCAGGCGGGGTCGTCCGGGGCGAAGAGATCGGCGAGCGCGTCCGCTGCCTCTCCGCGGATCGAGGGAACCGAGGTCGCGGCGGGCCCGGACGCCGTCGCCGCCACGGAAGTCCGAGTGTCCTCCGTGCCGGCGGACTCCTCGCGTTCGTTCGGGTTCCGTTCGAGGAGGGTGATTGCGCCGGCGATCGACAGGGCGATCGCGATCGCGACGAGAAGGAGCGCACGGCGCGGAGGGAGGGCGAAGGCCATGCTCCACCCCTACCAGCGCACCACGAACGGAGCAAGCACGATCGATGGGTGGCGCGTCCCGCCGACGTCAGCCCGCCGCGGCCTTCAGCTTCACCTTGCCGTCGGTGACGACCACCTTGAAGTCGACGCTGTCACAGCCGTACTTCTGCTTGATGGCCGCTTCCTGCTTGGCGATCGCCTTCTGCAGCTTCTCCGGCGTGAGCCCCTTGGTGTTCTGACCGGTCGCCATCATGGCGTCGCGATAGGTCTCGAAGAGCTCGCCGCGGTCATTGCCCTTCGCGCCGCCGCCCGTTGCGCTCGCGCTCCCCGGAGTCGCGCCGTCGAGGCCGCGCTCGCGATCGCGGAGGTCGGCCTTGAAGACATGGCGCTTGTAGGTCCCCGCCTCGATCTGGCGGAGCGTGTTGTCCCACTGTCGCTTGAACGCCTGGTAGCGCCCGTTCAGACTATTGAACTTGAAGCGCTGGGCCGTGTTCGTGATCCGCATGTTCGAGAACTTGAGGACGGACTTCTGGACCTCGGCGCGCTGCTGCGCGGGCTCGGTCGGGCGCGAACCGAGGAAGTACTTCTCGTACTCGAGCTTGAGCTGGGTCAGCCGGACCTCGAGGATCTTCAGCTCTTCTTCGGTGGTCGGGGGGGCCAGTTCCATCGACGGGTGGATCGGAGTTTCGCCTCGACGTCTTGATGGGTTTTGGCCCCGTTTCAGTTGGGCGGACCTTCTGCCCACCGGTTGCACGCGTTGTTCCGCGCGAATTCACGCTCTCTGCCACTCCGGGCCAGACCCTGTAGCCCTGTAGGGAAAGCGGCGATTCCGACGAAGGACCAGCCGGTGCGCGCGCCCGCGCCGGCTTCGTTCGGGACATCGCGCGCGGCGCTCGAGAGACGTGCGTCGAACGGCCGGGGCCCAGCGGGCCGTTCGACGGCTAGCTACGACCAGCCGAAATGCGCCCTCGGCGGGCGATGACGGCGAGACCGAATCCCAGGAGCAGCGCCGTCGAAGGCTCGGGAACGATCCAGATCACCTCCAGCGTTCCTTCGCCTGCCGCCGGGAGACCGACGATGTCCCCGTAGTCGAAGGCGCCGACCCGAATCGTCGATCCGGGGATCCAGAACATCGGCCCGCCGACCACGTCGAAGAAGAGCCGTGCGTGCGGACTGCTCGTGGTCCCGTCGAGCCCCAGGTCCTGTTCACCGGTTGCGGGGATCGGCGTCGGCAGGTCGATGTAGGCGAGGGCGGGTACGCTGGGGCCGCCGGGGAACGTGTTCAGCTCGGCCGGCTTTTGGTCCACCGTTCCGAATCCGGGATCCATGCCGCCCGAACACTGGGGAACCGAGGCATCGCAGAACGGCGCGAAGAGCCAGGGCGTCGCCTCGCCCGACGCGAAGGCGAGTCCGTTCGCGGCGTAGTCGACGGCCGAAACCTGCAACGCGAGGACGGTCGTCTCGTCCTTTCGCGCGCGCAGGTCGAGTTGGATCCGGTCGCCGGGTGTGAGAAACGCGCCGGGATTCAGGACCTCTCCCGACGCGTCACGCGGGGTGACGGTCACGGTGACCTGCGCGTGTGCCGCGGACGCGGACAGGAGCAGGACGAGCAGAGAAAGTCTCGACAGTGGAAGACGCATCGGATTCCTCGAGCAGAAATGAACGGCGCGGGCGCCTCCAAGCTACCCCGGCGGCGGATTCCGATGGGAGAATTCCTCGATCCGTCACGCGCGCTGCAAGGGCTCCGAGTGATCCCAGTCCGCGAGGATCGCGTTTAGCGCCGAGATCAGCAGCAGCGGCTGGTCGAGCATCAGGTGGTGGCCCGCCAGCGGGATCTCGATCACCGGGTTCACGCGTCCCATCAGGTCGTACATGTACCGGCCGATCTCCTTGTTCACGAGCCCGCACTCGGAGGCGAGGAGCGCCATCCGGCAGGTGATCTTCGGCAGGTAGGGGCGGGCGGCGACGCGCGGGTTCTCTTCGAACGCGCTGAAGGCGTTGTGGTCGAATTTCCAGCGCCAGCCCTCGGTCTCCTCCTTGAGGGAGTGCCAGCCGACGTCCGCCATGACGTAGTCGAGGTAGTGCTCCTGGGGCGGAACGGTTCGGAAGCGGGTGAGGCCTTCCTCTCGTGAGGGGTAGTGGCGCGGCTTGCCGAAGGCCTGGCCCATGCGATGGGCGTCGACCTCGGGGTCCGGGGCGCTGACCGGGGAGTCGCAGACGACGATGCCGGCGAGAGCGTCGGGGTGGAGCGCGGAGGTCGCGATCGTGACGAAGCCGCCCATGCTGTGGCCGACGACGACGGGCTTGCCTTCCATGCCCGAGTCGCCGACGACGGCCATGACTTCGTTCGTCCACTGCTCGAGGCTGTACTTGTCCCGGCGGTCCGAGTCACCGTGGCCCGAGAGGTCGATCGCCGCGACCCGGAACCGGTTCGCGTAGCGCGCGGCCACATGGGTCCACCAGTGGCTGTGCGCGCCGCCGCCGTGGACGAAGACGAGGCCGCGGCGGCCGCGCTCGCCCCAGGCGAGGTAGTGGATGGCGGCGCCGTCGACCTCGACCGTTTCGTCGGTTCGCGGGACGTCGATCGCGTTCCGGTACCACTCGGGGGCTTCGGGATGGCGGGCTTCGGTCATGAGTTTCCTTCTTCCGGGGCGCGGGGACGCAGTCTATCCGAGGTCGGCACCGCCGGACGCGACGATGCCTTCGAGGCGTGTGAGGCGGGTCCGCTCTGGTCCGTCGATCCGCTCCAGCCAGCCGCGGACGTAGTCGAAATCGAGGGGCGCTTCGCAGGCGAAGACGACGCCGGCGATGTCGACCCAGTCCTTGTGTCGATCGAAGGTCGCCTTGTAGACGATCAGGTCCTCGGCGGAGAGGACGTGGATCGCGTCGCCGAAGAAATCGACGCGTCGTCGCCGCGCCATCGAGCTCAGGTGGAGCGGGTCGTAGGCGAAGAAGAGGTCGACGGGCGTCGCGTCCCAACGGATGCGGACCTGCTCGTCCCGCTCGGCGAGACGTTTCAGGCCCGGGTTGTCGACCGCCGCGCCGAGATCGCCCAGGACCCCGAAGACGCGATCGACCTCGGTCACCGGCAGGAAGACGTTCACGTCGATGTCGTGCGTGGCGCGGATGCTCCCGTAGTAGGCGAGCGCGTGCGCTCCGCCGAACGCGTGGGGAATCCCGGCATCGTCGAAGGCGCGCTCGAGCGCGACGATCTGTTCGTCGAGGAGCACCGACCGGTCCTGGGCCTAGGCGGCGTCCCGATCCGTCGTGGACCGGAAGCGCGGAAAGGTGTCGGCGGCCGCCTCGCGGACATCTTCGCGGCCCTGCGCCGCACGACTCGCGGCGCGGGTGAGTCCGCGCAGCGCTTTCCCTCGCTCCGCCTCCGAGCGTCCGACCCACTCGGCGGCGTCGGCGAGATGCTCGGGAAGCGCACGCGATTCCTGCAGCGCGAGCGCGTCCTGGAGGAGCGAGACGACGGTCGGATCGAGCAGGGCACCGGCGCGCAGCTCCGCCAGGAGCTGGCGGGCGGCGTCGCTTCGACGGACCGTGCCGACGGGGATGCCCGCCGCGTGCGCACGCTCGACCACGAGTTCGCGGTCGAAGGGGCGCTGGGCGCGGGCGGCCGCGGTGTCGAGTACATCGGGCGTGAGGACACCGCGGAAGCGGGCGAGCACGACCTGCCGCGGACCGTCTTCGGTCATGCGGCACTCGCGAATCTCGGCGCGGTCGCCGCGGGCTCTGATCGAGGGCATGCGGGGTCTCCGTCTCCATGGGCACGCTCACTTCCGTCCCATCGGACAGGCGCCCGGATAGATTAGTCCAAATTGTACTAGAACGACACACACCCGCGGGGCAACTGCGAACGAGCCGATCAGGCCGGATGCGCGCGAGCACGCGGTGCCGAGGCTCAGCCCCCGAAGGGCGAGCGGTTCATGTACGCCGGCATCGGCTCATGCCGCTCACGCTCCTCGAGGGCGGTGTCCACCTCGCGCGTCAGCTGGCGCATCTGGCGATGCACCACCGTCTGCTCGGCGCCGTTGAGGATCGCGTGCGCGCGACCCTCCGGGTTCGTGTAGAGGGACTCGACCTTCGGACTGCGCGAAATGAAGGTCTCGAACACCGGGTACTCGAGACGTCGAATCTCCGTCAGGAGATGCCCCAGCACGTCCTCGGCTTCGCCGTCGCGATACTTCACGCGAAGATCCACGAGGGACAGGAGTACGCGTGCCGCCGATCGAGGTCGGCCGTTCGCCTCGAGCAGATCGAAGACGCGCTTCGCCTCGATCAGCGAGGCCTGATCCTTCACGATCACGACCGCCAGGTCGCTCGAGAGGATCGACGCCTGGGTCAACACCTCGAAGTCGCTCTTGGTGTCGAGCACGACGGTGCCCGTTCGATGCGACGCCAGCAGGATCCGCTGGAGGGCGGCGGGTCCGTCCAGGAGGGCGCGCAGCGTGGGGACGTCGCGACTCGAAGGCACGTACTCGACGCCGTACTGACCGAAGCGAACGACTTTCGAGAGCGTCCGCATCCGGAGCCCCGCCTCGAGATCCTCGCCCGCCGTCGGTGCGTCGAGGTCGAGGGCGAACATCCGGTCGAGGCTCGTCTGGTCGTCGAAACCGACCATCAATACGGGATCGTCCTCGCGAAGCGCACGGAGGTAGACCGCCAGGTTCGCGGCCACCGTCGTCTTCCCGACCCCGCCCTTGTTGCTCGACACGGACAGGACGCGGAACGGACGATCGCCGCGCCAGCCGGGAAGATCCTTCTGTCGGAGACCGCTCGCGGCGGCCGACTCCGCTCGCATCAAGGCGTCGAGTGTCCTGCTCATCGACCTCTACCCAGCGTTCGTGGCGAATCGATCAAGGTACTGTGTCGCGCCCTCGGTCGCGACGGGGCGTGGGCCCCCCGGTCTAGATCTCGCCCTTCGCGTGCTCTTCGTTCGGGTCGATCTCGAGGTAGTGGCTCAGGTAGTGGACCCCCAGGTAGAAGGGACCCGTGTCGATCAGGGCGATGGTCAGCTTGAAGACGTAGCCGGAGCCGATGAACACCCAGAGCTGGGGCCAGACGGCCTGGGTGGGATCGATCGGCAGCGCACCCGCATAGAAGTGCGTGATGGTGATGACGGCGAAGCTGTCCACGAACTGGGAGACGAGGGTCGAACCGTTGTTCCGGAGCCAGAGGTGGCGTCCGTTCGTGAGCCGCTTCCAGAAGTGGAAGAGGGTCACGTCGCAGAGCTGCGCCGTCAGGTAGGCGATCATCGACGCCGCGACCGCGCCCATCGTGAGGAAGCGGATGCGGTAGAAGGCGTAGTCGTAGGCGCCGGTCGGCGGGAGCCCGGTCGCCGCGTCGATCTCGACGGCCGGAGGCATGATCCCGCCCACGTAGAGGAACGTGATCACGTAGAGGTTGAGCAGAAGGCCGACCCAGACGAGGAAGTTCGCGCGCGCCTGCCCGTAGAGCTCCGAGATGAAATCCGTACACAGGAACGTGACCGGATAGGGCAGGACGCCGACCGCCAACGCCATCGGGATCGTCAGGTCACCGAGCTGGAACGAAAAGTCGATGAAGCGCGAGACACCCAGGATGTTGAGCATCGTCATCGACCCGAGGAAGAGACCCGCCAGCACGAGGAAGACGCGCTCGCGTCGCGCATGCAGCGCGCTCGCCTCGATCGGATGGAGGTCGTTCACGCGCTGACCTTCGCCGGTGCGCCGCTCGCTGGGGCAAGGGCGCCGCCAGCTGGGGAAAGAGTGCCGCCGGCGCGGGCCAGGCCGAGGATCGCGTCCAGCCCCGCGCTTCGAGGGTCGATCGTCGACGGATCGTCGGCCGGCAGGACTTCCCCGATCAGACGGTCGCCGAGCGCTTCGCGCAAGAGCTCGACGTTCTGCTCGTCCGCCTCGGACAGCACGCCGGTCGCGTGGCTGATCACGACGCCGACGACTGGAAGCGCTCGCCGCTCGCAGGCTTCGAGCGTGAGCAGCGTGTGGTTGATCGTGCCGAGGCTCGCGCGCGCGACGACGAGCATCGGCAGGGCGAGGCGCGCCGAGAGATCCGCCATGGTGAGCTTCGCGTCGAAGGGCACGAGGAGACCGCCCGCGCCTTCGACCAGCATGAAGGCGTGTCGCGCCGAGAGCGTCGCCCAGGCGTCGAGCACCGGTTCGAGCTCCACGACCCGACCCTCGAAGCGCGCCGACGCTTCGGGCGCGGCGGGCAGGTCGAAGCGGAGCGGACAGACGAGCTCGACCGCGTCGTCGACGCCGGCGGCCGCGATCAGGGCGCGCGCGTCCATCGGCCCTTCGGGCGGGACGCCCGTTTCGGCGGGCTTCATCACGCCGACGTCGACGCCCGCGTCGCTCAGCCCTCGGGCGAGCAGGCGGGTCACGAAGGTCTTGCCGACGTCGGTATCGGTCCCGGTCACGAAGATCCCGGCCATCGCGCTAGCCCTCCACCGCCCGGATCTCTTCGGTGATCGCGGCGGCGAGCGCATCGATCTCGGACTCGGTGTGGGTCGCCATCGGCGTGATGCGAAGACGCGCCGTCCCGGCGGGCACCGAGGGATGGCGGATGCCCTGGGCGTAGAAGCCGCGCTCGAGGAGCCGCTCGCAGACCGCCATCGTGGTCGCGTTTTCGCCGATCACGACGGGCAGGATGTGCGTCGTACTCGGGGCCGTCGAGATGCCCTCCGCTCGGAGCGCCGAGCGAAGTCGGTCGCAGTTGGCGGCGAGGCGCTCGCGGCGCCACGGCTCTTCGTCGACGAGGCGCAGGGAGACCCGGGCGGCCTCGACCTGCGCCGGCGCGAGGGCGCAGGAGAAGATGAAGCTGCGGGCGGTGTTCACGAGCAGCTCGCGGAGCTTCGCCGAGCCCGCGATGAAGGCGCCGAAGGAGCCGATCGACTTGCCGAGGGTGCCCATCAGGATGTCGACCTCTGCGAGGACGCCGGCGGCTTCGGCGGTCCCGCGACCGCGCGCGCCGAGGCAGCCCGTGCCGTGGGCGTCGTCGAGGAGCACGATCGCGTCGTGGTCGTGGGCGCGCTTCACGATCTCGGCGACCGGCGCGACGTCGCCGTCCATGGAGTAGACGCCGTCGCAGGCGACCAGCACGCGGCGGGCGTCGGGGCGGGCGCGCTCGAGGGTCTCGGTGAACGAGTCGACGTCGCCGTGGCGGAAGACGGCGACCTCGGCGCGGGCGAGGCGCGCGCCGTCGATGATGGAAGCGTGGTTCAGCTCGTCCGAGACGAGGACGTCGCCGGGGCCGACGATCGCGGGGATCACGCCGACGTTCGCCATGTAGCCGGTGTTGAAGGCGAGAGCGGCTTCGCGACCGAAGAAGCGGGCGAGCTCGGACTCGAGGGCTTCGTGGCAGGCGAGGTTGCCCGTGATCAGGCGTGATCCGCCGGCGGCGCAGCCGTAGTCGCGACTCGCGCGCTCGGCGGCCTCGACGACTTCGGGATGGCGCGCGAGATCGAGGTAGTTGCTGCCCGCGAAGAGCAGGACGTCGCGCCCGTCGACCTGCATGCGCGGCGCCTGCAGCCCGTCGAGCACGCGCATGCGTCGATGGGTCCCGCGTTCGCGGATCCCGTCGAGCACTTCGTCGGCGATCGCATCCAAGGGCGACGGCGCCGAGCCGTTCTGCTCGGCCGCCGGACTCACGTGCGCGCGATCTCCGGCTTGAGGAGCTGGTCGCTGCCGTCCGGGATCCGGAACTGGCCGCCGTGCTGGCCGCCGTTCTGGTGGGACTGCGCCTCGTGATAGGCGTCGTTGCCGTCGATCTCGAAGCCCGCGTCGCGGATCATCGCGTAGGTGTCCTCGACCGGGTCGCCCTTGGTCGTCAGGTAGCCCTCGACGAAGAGCGAGTTGGCCGGGTAGAGGCCCAGGGGCTGCATGGATCGGAGGTGGCCCTCGCGCCCACCGGCGATCCGGATCTCCGCGGTCGGGTTCACGAAGCGCATGAGCGCCAACGCGCGCAGGCAGCGCTCCGGCGTGAGCGAGCCGTCCTCCTGGACCTGGTTGCCGTCGATCGGAATCAGGAAGTTGACCGGGATCGACGGGACCTCGAGCTCGCGCAGCTTGTAGGCGACCTCGACGATGTCGATCGACTCCTCGCCCATCCCGACGATCATGCCCGAGCAGCTCTCGATGCCCGCGCGCTTGGCCGCGCCCAGGGTGGCGACGCGATCGGCGTAGGTGTGGGTCTGGGTGATCTCGGCGTAGCGGCGCTCGCTCGTATTCAGGTTGTGGTTCATGCGGTCGAGGCCGGCTTCCTTGAGGATCGCCGCGTGCTCGTCGCCCATCAGTCCCGCGGAGAGGCAGACCTCGATCGGCCAGCGCTCCTTGATCTCGCGAACAAGCTTCGCGATGCGTTGTGTGCGGTTGATAGACGGCCCACGACCCGAGAGCACCATGCAGTACCGGCTCGCGCCGGACTTCGCGGCGGCCTCGGCCTCGTCCATGATCTGCGCGTCGCTCTTCATGGCGTACTTCTTGATCGCCGCGGCCGAGTCCTTGTTCTGGGAGCAGTAGCCGCAGTCCTCGGGGCAGAGTCCGTTCTGCACGTTGTTGAGGACGTGGACCATGACCTTGCGGCCGAAGGCCCGACGGCGCGGCTCGAAGGACGCCTGTAGAAGAGGAAGGAGCTCGACGTCGTCGCCGTCGAGGATCCAGAGCGCCTCGGCTTCGGACGGTGCCTCCCCGGCGAGGGCGCGGGTGGCGAGTTCGGTGTAGCGGGCGAGCGAGGTCGGAGCGGGTGCGGTCACGGAGTCTCCAGGGAGGGACGGAGGGGGTGGCGCTGCAGCGGGGCCGCGAGTGGGCCTTCCGGCTGCTTCGGCGGAGCAGCCTACCGAGCCTCGAAGAGGGCTGTCAACCAGCGTTCGCGAGCGAGTTGACAGCGATTCTCCCCTGCCCAGATCGCGCGAGAGGGCCTATGTTCACCTTGTTTTCGCGCTTCGGGATCGCCTTCGAGGACGGGCCGGGCATTCTGCGAACACGGTCGCGATTTCGCCCGGGCGGGCGGTGCGGTCGGGAGGGGGGATCCGTCGATGGCGAAGCGCCGAACCGTCCACGCCTGCCAGGCCTGCGGTGCCCAGCATCCGCGCTGGCACGGCCGCTGCCCCGACTGCGGGCAGTGGGACAGCCTGGTCGAGGAGACCTACGCGGCGCCGAGTGCGAAGGAAAAGGGGACCGGGCGCGGGGCGAACGGCCTGGCGGCGCTGGTCCCGGCGGCCGACGACGAGAAGCCGAGGCGGCTCGGCGAGATCGATGCCGACGCGAGTCCGCGGATCGCGTCGGGCGAGGGCGAGCTCGACCGGGTGCTCGGCGGCGGCTTCGTGCCGGGCTCGGTCGTGCTGCTCGGCGGGGATCCGGGAATCGGCAAATCGACCCTCGCGCTCCAGGTCGCCGGCGGGCTCGCGGCGGCGGGACAATCGGTGCTCTACGTGAGCGGTGAGGAGAGTGCGGAGCAGATCCGGCTGCGCGCGGAGCGCCTGCCCGGGCTCGGCTCGGACATGCAGGTGCTGACGACGACGCGGGTCGAGGCGCTGGCCGGTCCCTGGCAGGAGCTCGCCCCGAGCTTCGTCGTCGTCGACTCGATCCAGACGATCCAGACCGACGCGATCGAGAGCGCCGCGGGCTCCGTCGCGCAGGTACGCGAATCGGCGGCGCAGCTCGCGGCGACGGCGAAGAAGGTCGGCTCGGTGCTGCTCTTGATCGGACACGTGACCAAAGAAGGAAGCCTCGCCGGGCCGCGCGTGCTCGAGCACCTCGTCGACGTCGTGCTGACCTTCGAAGGCGATCGGGCCCATGCATTCCGTCTCCTGCGAGCCGCGAAGAATCGTTTCGGCTCCACCCAGGAGATCGGCGTGCTCACGATGGCGGGTCACGGGCTCGAAGCGGTGGAGAACCCGAGCGAGCTCTTCCTCGAAGAGCGGAGCACGCGGGCACCGGGGAGCTGCGTGATTCCCATGCTCGAGGGATCGCGTCCGATGCTGGTGGAGCTTCAGGCGCTCGTCGCCCCGGCGCCCTACGGGACGCCACGGAGGACGACGCTCGGACTCGAGGATGCGCGAGTCGCCTTGTTGCTCGCGGTGCTCGACCGGCGGAGTCCCGTCGACATCCTTTCCCAGGACGTCTACGCGAAGGCGGCGGGTGGGGTCCGCGTAGCGGAGCCGGCGGCGGATCTCGGGATCGCGCTCGCGATCGCTTCGAGTCGTCTCGACCAGGCGGTCCCGGCGGATACCGCCGCCGTCGGAGAGATCGGACTCGGCGGCGAGGTCCGGCGGGTGTCGCGCCTCGACGTGCGCGTCGCCGAGGCGGCCCGGCTCGGCTTCAAGCGGTTGCTCGTTCCGGCGGTCTGCTTCGAGGAGCAGAGATCACGGGCGAAGGGGCGTCGGAAGGGAAGCGATCCGGTTTGCGAACTCGTTCCCATTGAAGAGGTGGCGCAGGCGGTCGACTGGCTTCGCGAGCACGGCGTCGGCTGAGACCGTGCGACGAATGCGTCGAGTCGTTGCACCCGATCTTCGAGAACGCTGGTAAACGTACGTTTTTGAAGCGTTTTTGGAGATTTCCAGCTTTGACACCCGGTTTGGGCGCGGCTAGATTGCCCGGCATGTCACGCCCCCTCTTCGACGCCGCCAACGAATCGCCCGCTTCTCTCGAGGAGAGTCTCGGTCTCGCCTTCCAGCGGATCGGTCCGGCGATGGAGCTGGTCGAAGTCGCGCTCCGCGACACGGTCGAGTCCCGCTCGCAGGTCGTCGGCGACGCCGGGAACCACCTCCTCGACTCCGGCGGCAAGCGGCTGCGCCCTGCCCTCGTGCTCCTCGCGGCCGAGCTCTGCGGCTACACGGGTCCGCGGCGGATCGAGCTCGCGGCCGCCCTCGAGCTCCTCCATACGGCGACCCTCGTCCACGACGACGTCGTCGATCTCGCGGACGTCCGTCGCGGTCGACCGTCGGCGAACGCGATCTGGGGAAACCGGCGCGCGGTCCTGGCGGGCGACTTCTTCTACGGCCGCGCTTCGTCGATCGTGATCCAGGACGGAAACCTGGCGATCGTCGAGAGCTACGCGGAAGCGATCCGGCTCCTGGCCGAGGGCGAGCTGCTCCAGCTCGAACGGAGCTTCGACGTCGACATCACGGAGAAGCACTACTACGAGGTGATCGAGCGGAAGAGCGCCGCGCTGCTCGCGACCTGCTGCGAGATCGGCTCGCTGCTCGGCGAGGTCACCCGTGGCGAACGCAACCGGATCACCGAGTTCGGCAAGCAGCTCGGAACCGCCTTCCAGCTGAAGGACGATTGCCTCGACTACAAGGCCGACCTCGCGACCATGGGCAAGGCCCCCTTCGCCGATCTGCGCGAAGGCAAGATCACGCTTCCGCTGATCCTGACGCTGAAGCGCGCCCGGGTCGCCGAGCGCGATCACGTGGCGAGCGTCCTGAAGAGCGCCGCGCGACTGGCGGACGAACACGGCGGCAAGGCGCCCGAAGGTGCGCCGGAGCTCGAGTTCGAGGAGATCGCCTCGCTCGTCGATCGCCATCACGGCGTGGTCGATACCCAGAAGCGCGCCGAGGAACACATCGGCCGGGCGCTCGAAGCGATCGCGCCCTTCCCGGACGGCCCCGCCAAGGAAGCGCTCTTCGCGGCGGCGAAGTTCTCGGTCCTCCGCGATCGCTGAACGCATGGGTCGCCTGCGGCTCATCGTTCGCCGGCGAGCGCTCGGCGAACAGGGTGCTCGCCCGACGTTCCGGAATTCCCCGTGAAGAGATTCGCCCCAGGTCCCGGGGAGATCGATTCCATGTCCTCCATCCACACGGGTGCCTCGCGGTCGCGTTCAGGCGCTTTTCGGAACGTGTTCGCATTCCTGCTGGTGGCGTTCATTCTCGGCTTCGGCGGAACCTCCGCCGTGGCCGCGGATGCGAAGAGCCCCCTCGACCTCAACGCAGCGACCGCCGAGCAGCTCGAGGCGCTGCCGGGGATCGGCGAGGTGAAGGCAGCGGCGATCCTCGCGGTGCGCGCGGAGCGCGGCGGCTTCCGCTCCGTCGACGAGCTCGAGAGCGTGCGCGGGATCGGGCCGGCGCTGCTCGGCAAGCTGCGCGGTCAGGTGAAGGTCGGGCCGCCCCGGGGCGGTCAGGCCCGGAAGGTCGCCACGAAGTGAGAGCGGACCGCCGGGGCCTCGTGCTCCGGCGGTCCTGCAGCCCGATCCACGCCGAAAATGCCGGGTTCGGGCGTGCCGACTATGATGGGCCGGCTCCGGCGGCGGGGCCGCGCGCGCTGTGCGCCGAGTCCGAGCCGCCTGCGACCGGACGCCACTCCCTCGGGCGCCCGCGCCAGAGGCCCCCTTGGTCCCGCTCCCCCGAAGCTCTCAGCGACCGAACGAAGTCCGTCCGCACCTCCTGGCGCCGGCGGCGGTCCTGGTCCTGGTCCTATCCGCGCTCTGCGCGCCGGCGCCGGCCGCTGCGCGCGAGGACGGGCGGCCTCCCCTTCCCCGCCTGATCTCCCTCAACCCGTCGTTGACTTCGATCATCGTGCGCCTCGGCGCGGCGTCGGCGCTCGTCGGGGTCGACGACTACTCGGCGCAGGTCGTGCCCGAGGTGGCCGATCTTCCCCGCGTCGGGGGCCTCTTCGATCCGAGTCTCGAGGCCGTGGTCGCGCTCGGTCCCGACCGGGTGCTGCTCGTGGCCGGGGTCGATCAGGAGGGACACGCTTCGCGACTCACCCGCGCCGGCGTCGCGGTCGACGTCTACCAGAACGAGCGTCTCGGTCAGGTCCTCGAGAACATCGAACGTCTCGGACGACTGCTCGGCCGCGAGACCGAGGCCGCGGCGCGAATCGCCGCGATCCGAGCCATGCAGGCCGCGGTCGAGATCGCCACGGCGGCTCGCCCCCGGCCGACGGCGATCGCGGTCGTCGATCGCTCGCCGCTCTACCTGGTCGGGCGCGACACCTTTCTCGACGAGATGCTGGCGGCGGTCGGAGCGGAGAACCTCACGCAGTCACTGGCACCGGGCTATCCCCGCGGCTCGATCGAATGGCTGATCGCCGCGCGCCCGGAGCTCGTGCTCGACATGACGCCGGGCGCGTCGGAGGCTCGCGCCTTCTGGAGCCGGTGGCCGAGCCTGCCCGCGGTCGCGAACGGTCGGGTCGTGACCGTCGAGGCGAGCCGGGTGAGCATGCCGGGGCCGGATCTCGACGCCGCGATCCGTGCGCTCGCGATCCTGGTGCACGGCGAAGAGATCGCTTCGCCGATCGACGCGGCGCTGACCGAGGCATCGACCGGGGCCCCCGACGCCCTCGCGGAGCCGGCTCCATGATGCGCCTCTCGCGATCCCGGCTCGTCTTCGTCCTCGGCGGGCTCGTCGCCGCCGTCGGCGCGATCACCCTCGTGGCGCTCGCGACCGGCCCCTCGGAAGTCGGCTGGTCGGACGTCGTCCGGATCGTCACGGGCGAATCGAGCGAGGTCGATGCGGCGACGCGGGACATCGTGCTCCGGGTACGCGGCCCGCGGGTGGTGCTCGGGCTTCTGGTCGGTGCGGCGCTCGCCACCGCGGGCGCGGTCTTCCAGGCCCTGCTTCGCAATCCACTGGCCGATCCGTACGTCCTCGGCGTCTCCGGCGGCGCGGCCCTCGCGGGCATCTCCGTGCTCGCGCTCGGAACCGCCTTCGCGCTTCCGACGTCTTCCGTTCCGATGGCGGCGTTCGGCGGCGGTCTCTTCGCGACGGCGCTCCTCTATTGGGTCTCCGGCGGTCGCGGTCGCAGCTCGCCGACGGGGCTCCTCCTGACCGGCGTCGTCTTCAATGCCTTCGCCTCCGCCGGGATCGTCTTCCTCGCCTCCGTCGCCGGCTTCTTCGAGGGCTCGCGCATCTTCCTCTGGCTGATCGGGCACCTCTCCGCCGTCGAGATCGACGCGGTCGGCGTCGTCGGCGCGAGCGTCGTGCTCGGGCTCGTGACCGCGTTCCTGCTCTCGCGCAGTCTGAACCTGCTCGCGCTCGGGGACGAGTCGGCGTCGCATCTCGGTGTCCCCGTCGAGGCCCATCGGCGATGGCTGCTGCTCGCCACGTCGCTGATGGTCGGCGCCGCCGTCGCCGTCTCCGGGCTGATCGGCTTCGTCGGATTGATCGTCCCGCATTCGCTCCGCCTCATGATCGGCAGTGACCACCGTCTCCTGCTGCCGGCGACGGCGCTGACCGGCGCGGGCTTCCTCGTCCTCTCGGACACCGTCGCGCGGACCGTGCTCGACGGGCGGGAGCTTCCGGTGGGCGCGGTGACCGCGATCGTCGGCGGGCCGCTCTTCATCTACCTGCTGCGGCGCGCGCAGGCGCGGGGTCCACTGGCATGAGTGTGGATCTCCTCTTCGACGGCGTGCGGGCGGACGTGGGCGGACGCACGTTGCTCGCGAATCTCGACTTCGCGGTCCGCGCGGGTGAGATCGTGGGGCTCGTCGGTCGCAACGGCGTCGGGAAGACGACGCTGCTGCGGATCGCGTCGGCGGCCCTCGCGCCCGGTGCCGGCCGCGTCCTGCTCGGCGGCGAAGACGTCGCGAGTCTGGCCCGCCGGACGCTGGCCCAACGGGTCGCCCTCGTCCCGCAGGATCTCCACGTGCCCTTCCCGTTCCGGGTGGGCGAGCTCGTACTGATGGGGCGCGCGCCGCATCAGCCACTCCTCGGCCTCGAGAGCGACAGCGACGTCGAGGCCGCCCTCGAAGCCCTCGATCGGCTGGGGGTCGGGGACCTCGCGGACCGCGAGATCACGAGTCTGTCCGGCGGCGAACGCCAGCTGACCCTCTTCGCCCGCGCGTTGGTCCAGGACCCGGAGGTCCTGCTCCTCGACGAGCCCACCGCGTTCCTCGATCTCAAGCATCGCGTCGAGGTCCTGGCCGAGGTCCGGGCCTTTGCAGCACGCGGTCGCGCGGCCCTCGTGGTGTCCCACGACCTGAGCCTCGCCGCGCGGACCTGTGACCGCGTCGTGCTGCTCGGGGAAGGCGGGATCGTCGCCGCCGGCACCCCGGCCGACGTCCTCCAGCCCGAGCCCCTGCGGCGCGCCTTCGACATCGAGGCGGAGAGCTTCGCGGCCCCGGACGGACGGATCGTCGTCGTGCCGCGGATTCCGGCCACCCGGGACTGATTCGCGCGCGAGCGGGAGGGCCCCACCTGCTAGACTGCGCGCGCCCGGGAGGACGGGGCCCGATGGCCTCACTGCGTCCCCGGCGCGCCCGAAGCGAATCCGCCGGCGAGGACCGCCTCGCCCGGTGCGCCGCTCGGGCCAATCGAAGTCGCCCGCGCGCGGAGCGCGGGAGGTCCCAGAGGAGAGAACGGCGATGGCGCAGACGAGCGTCGACCTTGTCCAGGGCAGGGAGATCCTGGATTCGCGCGGCAACCCCACGGTCGAGGTGGAGGTCGTGACCAGCGATGGCGTGCTCGGTCGCGCGGCCGTTCCTTCCGGGGCTTCCACGGGGGCGCGCGAGGCGCTCGAGCTCCGCGACGGGGACAAGGATCGCTATCTCGGCAAGGGCGTGACCCAGGCGGTCGCCTTCGTGAACGGCGAGCTGGCCGCGGCGGTGAAGGGCATGGCCCTGGGCGGCCTCGACGAGCAGGCGGCGCTCGACGCGAAGCTGATCGACACCGACGGGACCGAGACGAAGTCGCGCTGTGGCGCGAACGCCCTCCTCGGGATCTCTCTCGCCGCGGCGCACGCGGCGGCGAACGCGACGAAGACGCCGCTCTACCGCTTCATCGGCGGCGCCGACGCGAACCTCCTGCCGGCACCCATGATGAACGTGCTGAACGGCGGCGAGCACGCGGACAACTCCGTCGACGTCCAGGAGTTCATGCTCTACCCGCTGGGTGCGCCGACGTTCTCCGAAGCGCTCCGCTGGGGAGCGGAGGTCTTCCACACCCTGAAGAAGGTGCTCCTCGAGAAGGGCTACTCGACGGCGGTCGGTGACGAGGGCGGCTTCGCCCCGGACCTGAAGAGCAACGAGGAGGCCCTCGAGCTGATCCTCCGGGCGATCGATCAGGCGGGCTACACGGCGGGCAAGGACATCTCGATCGCACTCGATCCGGCGTCGAGCGAGTTCTACGAGGACGGGACCTATCATCTCGCCAGTGAGAACCGGAAGCTCGACAGCGCGGCGATGGTCGAGTTCTGGGCGGACTGGGTCGCGCGCTATCCGATCGTCTCGATCGAAGACGGCCTCGCCGAAGACGACTGGTCGGGCTGGTCGGCGCTAACCGCGAAACTGGGGAACCAGTGCCAGCTGGTCGGAGACGACCTCTTCGTGACGAATCCGAAGATCCTGAAGCGAGGCATCGAGGAGAAGAGCGCGAACGCGATCCTGATCAAGGTCAATCAGATCGGAACCCTGACCGAGACCCTCGAGGCGATCCGGATGGCCGATGCCGCGGGCTTCGGCTCGATCTCGTCCCATCGCTCCGGCGAGACGGAGGACACGACGATCGCGGACCTCGCGGTGGGCGCGGCCACCGGGCAGATCAAGACCGGGTCGATGTGTCGCTCGGATCGGATCGCGAAGTACAACCAGCTGCTTCGAATCGAGTCGCAGCTCGGCGCGGCCGCACGTTATGCGGGCGCGTCGCGTCTGGCGGGACAGGGATGATCCGCCTGGGGAGCCGGTCGCGGGCCGCGCGGGCGATCGTCTGGACGATCGCGGGGGCGCTGCTCGTGCTTTCGTCCGTGGCGTCCGCCTTCATTCCCGAGGCGGATCGTACGATCCGCGAGATCGCGAAGGTCAACCGGAGCTCCGGTCGCAGCCAGGCGATCCAGCTCGAGCTCACGATGCGGATCGGCGATCGCGAGCCCGTTGCGCGGGGCCAGCTGATCACCCATCCCTCGGGCCTCGCGCGTCTCGAGCTCCGCGGCTTCAACGGACGCATCGATCGCTACCTGCTCTCGGGCCCCGAGCTCGCGGGCGCGAAGGACGGATTGCGGATCGAACGTCCCCAGCCGCTCCTCCAGCCGCTCTTCTTCCTGCAGCCCTCGACCTCGTCGACGCTCCGGACGGCGCTGGAGTCCTTCGACGTCTCGAGCGACGTGATCGGACTCGCGACCTGCGGTGACGAGGACTGCTTCGTGATCGGCGACCCGCGACTCGCCGCGCCGCTCCCGGGGCCCGACCGCTTCGCGCTCGAAGGCGACGACGTGCTCCTCGATCCGCTCGGCGCCGACGGCGACGAGTATGCGCTGGCCGCTGAGACGCTCCTCGGCCCGGACGGCAAGGCCGTGATTCCCGCCGCCGACGCGTCCCTCGACGGGCCGGAGCTCGCGATTCCCGGGGACGTGCTCCTGCCCCGCCTCTGGGTCGACACGGAGGACCTCCAGGTCCGTCGGATCGACCGGGCGAGCGGCGTCTTCACCATCTTCGGCCCCGTCGTCTCTTTCGAACGCCTGATGGTCCCCGCCTGGTTCGAGATCCATGAGCCGGACGCGGAGCCGATCCGCTTCGAGATCGACCGCGCCGTTCAGGTGAACGCCCCGCCGCAGGCCTTCAGCCGCAAATGGCTGCTCGCGCCGGTCGGGGATCTGCCGAATGGGTCCGAGCCCGCCCCGGCTTCGCCCTGAAAAGCCCCCGACGCTTCCCCGGATCGTCGATTTCCGGCTTCGGGCGGAGCCCCGTCTCCGCGGAATGCCTGAAAGATTCCAATAAACCACTAATGCCGATCGGGTGAATCACCGATCTCATCGGCAAGTGATGCGCAGGAAGCGCGCAGCCCGTAGCGCGCCCGTCCTGCCCGACCCGAATTCTCCGTCCCTGGTGTGGGGCAGCGGCGGAGTTCCGGGTCGAACAATCCGGAATCTTTGGAAATGGCGAACCAGCAGACTCTCAACATTCTCGTCGTGGACTCGGAAGAAGAGGCCCGCCTACAGCTGAAGGACGTGCTCACCGAGCAGGGCTTCGGCGTCACCACCCTCTCCGAGCCGCTCCGCGCGCCGGAAGAGGTCCGACAGAATCGCTTCCAGATGATCGTGCTCGACGTCTCGCCCGGGAGCGGGGGGACCGAAGCGCTCGCGGCGATCCGCGGCTTCGACGACGACATCTGCGTGATCGCGACGACCGGCGTGGCCTCGGTCGAGGCCGCGGTCGCGACCATGAAGCACCAGGCGTTCCACTATCTCCAGAAGCCGATCGACAACGACGAAGTCCTCGCCGTCGTCCAGGAGGCGATCAAGGATCGCGGACTGCTCGTGGACCTCGAGACCCACCTCAATACCGAGGTCGGTCGCCGCATCCGCGCAAAGCGTCACGAATCCGAGCTCACGCTCAAGCAGCTGGCCAATCGAACCGGTCTGTCGGTCAGCCTGATCTCCCAGATCGAGCTCGGCAAGAGCGCCGCCAGTATGTCGACCATGCACAAACTGGCCGCCTCGCTCGGTGTCCGAATGACGTACTTCTTCGAAACGATCTGAGTCGTACCGGGCGCGCTGAGCACCGCATCTTTCCGCGCTTCTCACTACGCCCGTCCTCGACGTACGGGAGTACGTCTGCGGCGGGCTCCGTTCCGAGGCGCGAAAATCTACGGCACTCATCACGCCCTCAGGCCTTTGGGTCTGGGGGCGTAATGCGTTTCTGGGGCCCGAATCCGGGGCGCTCGCGAGCCCGCTATCATGCGTCCGCGCGCGGACCTCGCGCGGAGGATGCTTCCATTCGTTCCGTAGAGACTTCACGACCGAAGCCCGGGTTGTCGGTTCCGGTGCTTTCCATTCTCGACGAGGAGGGGAAGCTGATCGAGGAGGATCAGCGGGCCCTCGTGCGTCACGTGGTTCAGGACGGGTACGGGGCGGACATCCTCTTCTCGGCGGGGACGACCGGGGAGTGGGACAAGGTCGACAACGCGACGCGGCAGGCGGTGATCCGGGTCTGTGCGGAGGAAGTCGCCAAGCTCAATCTCGGGCTCGTCTCGAACGGGTCGAGCGCGGTCGAGAGCTGGGCGGGCGTCACGGCGCCGACGGCGGGGGATACGCTCGCGAACCTCGAGCATGCGATCGACTGCGGGGTCGATGCGGCGGTGATCGCGCCGCTCTCGATCGAGGGCGTGGCCGATCCGGTGCGCTTCATGCTGCGTGACGTGTCGGATCTGCTCGACACGAAGATGCGCCGCATTCCGATCTTCCTCTACGACAACGCCGATATCGCGATCGACCCCGCCGTGCCGCACATTCGCACGAAGCAGGTGAAGGCGATGAGCCGGCTCGACTTCGTGCGGGGGATCAAGGTCTCGGCGTCGAACAAGGTGCTCGGCAACTACACGCGCGCGGCCAAGAGCTTCAAGGATCGCGGCGAGTTCGGGATCTACGTCGGGAACGCGAAGCTGATCTTCGACATCTACCGTCCCTACCAGGGCTTTTTCGGCGTGATCCAGGAACACTGGGATCGCTGGCGGCGCGCGGGCGGGATGCCCGTCGGTGTCGTGGCGGGGCCGGCGAACGCCATGCCGCGCGAGTGGGCCTACGCGTGGCAGGTCTGCCGCGCCGGTGACGAGGAGCGCATGGAGGCGGCGCAACGCGTGGTCGATGCGTTCCGGGATCTCTGCGTGGTGGCGAGCGGCAAGCGCACGCTCGCCTGTCTCAAGCGGGCACTCTACGCCGAAGGCGTGATCTCGAGCCCCTGCGTGGCGCCGGGCACACCGGAGCTCGCGCCTGGCGAAGCCGAGGATTTCGATGCGAAGTTCGCCGTGCTCAAGGAGACGACGCGGCGCGAGCTCGGGGAAGTCGCGATGACGCGCTTCGAGAAGAGGATCGACTGACGTGACGGACTCCGGAGCGACGGACGAAGAGAAGCTCGAGCTCGTCGGCATCGGCAGCATGGTCCTAGACCGCATGCACCGGACCCGGCGCGTGCTCGGACCGAACGAGAAGGGCCTGCTCGACGACGTCGACTCGGGTGGCCCGGTCCAGACCTGCATCGGGGGCGTGCTGCTGAACCAGGCCGGCTGGGCTGCGCTCTTCGGTGCGCGCGTCGGCCTCTTCGGGCGGCAGGCGGACGACGACGCCGGACGGACGCTGCGCGCCGCCATGAAGCAGGCAGGGATCGAGACGAGTCTCGATCTCACCGGCAGCGCCAGCTCCCTCGCCGAGATCTTCGTCGACGCCGAGGGCGAGCGGGCGATCTACATGGCCGCGGGCGCCACGGCGGAGACGACCCCCGCCCACGTGCGCGACGACCACGCGGACTTCATCGCCCGCGGCGAACGGCTCACGACCGAGGTCTCGCAGCTGCCCCTCGACACGACCCTCGAGGCGCTTCGGGTGGCCCACGAGCGCGGCCTCGAGACCGTCGTCGACCTCGACGTGTTGCCGAGCGATGCGGTCCAGGGGCTCGGTGATCGAGAGACCCTCGACGCGGTCCTGCGCGAGGCGGATCTGCTCAAGCCGACCGCCCTCGCGGCGCGCGAGCTCTTCCCGGAGATCGATGCGCTCGAAGCGCTCGTCGCGGCGATTCGCGAGGCGTACGACATCGCGACGGTCCTGCTGACCGACGGCGAGCGGGGGGCGCTCTGCAGCGACGCGAGCGGTACGCGATGGATCGCGGCCTATCCGGTGCGCACCATCGTCGACACGACCGGCGCCGGGGACGCCTTCTTCGGCGGGTTCCTCGCCGGGCAGGCGCTCGGACTCGACGTGGACGAGGCCGCGAAGCTCGGAAACGCGTGCGGGGCGGCGTGCGTCGAACGGATGGGCGCGTTTCCCGAGGCCGCCGATGCGCTCCGCGCCCGGGCGATCGAGCTCTACGACGGCGCGACGCCGACCGACGAACGGTGGGCCTCGCTGACTGCGCGCGCGACGACCGAGTCCGTCCCGGGCGCCGCGGGGCGCCGCGTGCTCGACGTGGCGGCGCGGGAGCTCGGCGCGCTGGCGGAGCGACACGACGGTGTGTCGCTCCAGGCGGCGGCGGAGCTGATCGAGGCGGCGGAGGCGGCGGGCAATCGCGTGCACGTGACCGGCGTCGGCAAGCCCGAACACGTGGCGCACTACGGGGCGAGCCTGCTCTCCTCGACGGGCGTCCCGGCGACCTTCCTTCACGCGACCGAGTCCCTTCACGGCAGCCTCGGGCAGCTCGTGCCCGGCGACGTGGTGATCGCGATCAGCAACAGCGGGACGACCTCCGAATGCCTGCTCGCCGCCACCGCGATCCGCGGGTACGGCGGAAAGCTGATCGCCGTCACCGGCGGGCTCTCCTCACCCCTCGCCGAGGCGGCGGACGTGACCCTGGATGCGGGGGTGAAGGAGGAAGGCGGCCCGCTCGGCCTGGCGCCGCGCGCGAGCGTGGCGGCGGAGATCCTGGTGATCGCCGCGCTGGGGGCCGTCCTGCAGGAGCGCCGGGGGCTCGACCGAAAGGACTATGCCGCCCGCCATCCGGCGGGCGCGCTGGGGAAGCAGGCCCGGGGCGAGTAGCCCGCCGCGCATCCCCTGCCGGCAGCCGAAGTCGGCACGCCATCGCCGCGTCGGCGGTGCGCCTCGTTCCCGAGGGGCGGGCGCGGTGCTCGCCGACCCGGGACCGGCTGCCTGCCCCCTGCCATTGACGCTGGGAGGGCCTCGCTCTAAGGTCCGCCGCTCGAAATCTCGCGATCGCGGGGCGAATCCGCTTCCCAGAGCGGAATCACCGACTCCCGACGCGCACGAAACCACGCTCATGGGGCCGTAGCTCAGCTGGGAGAGCGTCGCGTTCGCAACGCGAAGGTCGGCGGTTCGATCCCGCTCGGCTCCACCATCTATGCGACGAGGAAGCCGCGGGCCTGATCGGCCCGCGGCTTCTTGCGTTTCGGGTGGTGCGTGGCGGCGAGGCGGGAGGCGACGCCGAGCGGGATGGGGCGGCTTGCTTCTCGATGGGCTGCGGGTCCTTTCGTTTCAGCGGGTGCGTGGCGACGCGGCTCGAGGCGACGCCGAGCGCGTCCTTGGCATGCGCCTCGCGGAGCGCGCGCCGAGGCGCTCCCCCCGTGAGACGTTCTCCCTGACCGTTCGCGCCGAGCTTCGCTTGTTAGGCGATCGCCACGTGCGCGAGGGTGGCCAGGCCGCCGGCGAGGAGGGCGCCGTCGACCGCCAGGTGGCCGTAGTGTTCGGTGGGGCGGAAGGTGGCGAGGGCGAGGAGCTCGAAGGCGGGGATCCAGGCCAGCGGGGTCAGGGCGTCGGGGACGAGGGCCGCGGCCAGCGCGAGGACGAGGGCGCTGCGGGCGAGAGCGAGGGCTCGCGTCGGATGGACGGCGGCTTCGTCGTCGCGCAGGTTCGAGGCGACCAGGTTGGCCCAGAAGGTCGGGAAGAGGATGATGGCGAGGGTCACGGCGTCGCTCGCGGTGGCGTCCGGGGCGGCGAGCCAGGGAAGGCCGACGCAGATGCCGGTCCAGGCGATCGAGACGTAGAGACTCTTGAGGGCGGGCAGACGCTTGAGGCGGCGGTGCAGGAGACCGAGGGCGCCGATGGCGATGCAGAGCGCGAGGCTCTCGCTCGAGCTGCCGACGGCGGTGATTCCGAGGAGGACGGTCGCGGCGGCGAGGGCGATCCGGAAGCCGGTGAGGTTTCGCTCGATGAACGCGGTTCGCCGGGGAGACGTATGACGATCCCGGTCGAGGTCGCGGAGGCGGTCCACGCCGTAGACGACGAAGCAGCCCGAGGCGGCGAGGACGGCCCAGCGGCCGAGATCCGCGGCCTCGATGACGGTCCCCACGGCCGCCGACAAGGTCGCCGCGACGGCGGCGGGGAGCCAGAGCGTGAAGGCGACGCGATCGGCCAGGGTCGTCGTCGCGGATCGGGTGTCGGGGGGGCCGAGCGACACGGGGAACGAAGACCTCGGGTGGGGAGCGGAGAGCGCGGCGCCGGGTGCGCCGTCGTGGCGGGGATTGCCCGGAGTATGCCAGCGGGTTCGCGCGTGCCCATGCGACGCGAAGGCGGGCCGCGACGCGCGGGTGGCGGACCTCGCGCTAGATTCCCGGTCGAGTGCCCGTTTTCGGGCGCTCGCCTGCGCGGAGTCGGACCGGATGTGGGTCAGCAAGATCAGTGAAATCATCGGGTCGAGCCCCGAGAGCTTCGAAGCCGCGGCGGCGGAGGTCGTGGCTCGTGCGAACCGGACCCTGCGCGGAATCACGGGCATCGAGGTGCTCGACAAGCGCGTGAAGGTCGAGGACGGCCAGATCGCCGAGTATCGCGTGCGCCTGCGCCTCTCCTTCGACGTCGCCCCGCGCGGCGAGATCCACTGGTAAGCGCGATCCCAGGAGTCGACCCCCGATGGCCATCGCTTCCGTCTCCACGATCACGAGCGCCTCGCCGAACAGCTGGCAGGAAGCGGTCGAGTTCGGCCTCGAACGCGCGCGCCAGACCCTTCGCGGGATCACCGGCATGAAGGTCCTCGAAGAGAAGGCGATGGTCGAAGACGGGGAGATCGTCGAGTACCGGGTCACCCTCCAGGTGATCTTCCTGCTCGACGAGACCGATCCGACCGAGGGCGGGGCCTAGCGTGGCGAGCGCTGCGCAGACCGCTCCGACCGGCCCCGCGACGCGGCCGGTTCCGGCGATCGTGACCGCCGGCGACAGCCGGGCGGCGAAGGCCGTCTACGGCAAGAGCAAGGTCTACCTGGAGGTCGACGGCCTGCCCCTCGTCGCCCACGTCGTGCGCGTGCTGCAGGACTGTCCGGAGATCTCCGCGGTCTGGGTGGTCGGGGATCCCGGTCGCCTCGAGAGCGCCCTCGGCGGAAAGCAGTTCCGGGCGTCGCTCTCCAAGCCCCTCTACATCGTCGAGCAGCAGCGCGATCTGATCGCGAATTGCTGGGAGACCTATCGGCGGATCCTCGCGGACGACCCGACCCGGGGCCACGACCCCGTGAGCGAGGCGGACATGGACCAGGAGGTGCTCTTCCTCTCCGGTGACCTTCCCCTCGCGACGCCCCAGGAGATCTCGTCGTTCGTCAAGCAGGCGCGGGTCCAGGGCGACGATCACGTCCTCGGTCTCTGTCCGGCGGAGTCCCTCGACGTCTTCCGCCCGAAGCACGAGGGCGAGGCCGGAATCACCGTCGCCTACTTCAATCTTCGCGACGGTCGCTTCCGCCAGAACAATCTCCACTACGCCCGCCCGGCCCGGATCGGCCGTCGCGAGCGACTCGAGGAGATGTACGAGATGCGCCATCAACGGCGCTTCTGGAACATGTTCACGCTCACGCTGCGCCTACTGCTCGATCGCGTCGGCGGGCTGAAGATCGCGTTCCTCTTCGGGATGATGCACATGGCGGGCGTTGCGGACCGCAACGGCCATCCGCGCCTCGCGCGGATCCTGGCGCGCTCGGTGACCCTCGACATCAACCGCACGACCATCTGCAAGCTGCTCGACACGCGATTCTCCTTCGCCGTGACCGAGAGCGTCGGTCCGGCCCTCGACGTCGACACCGAAGAGGAATACGACGCGATCTGCGAGAAGTACGACGAGTGGATGGCGGAGCAGCGGGAACGGAGCGAACGACTCCACGGCCCGATTCCGCCGCGAATCGCGCCGCCGCAGGGAGAGACGGGTGTCTGAGCACGAAGCGATCCAGGCCGTCCGCGAGCGCGCCGCGCTCTTCGACATGACCGGAGCCCGCGGACTGATCGAGGTCCGAGGGGACGACCGGACGCGTTGGCTGGACGGGATGATCTCTGGCGACGTGACCCGACTCGACGCGGACGGCGAAGGCGCGGGGTGTTACGCGACGCTGCTGACGAATCGGGGCGCGATCGTGGCGGACCTTCACGTCGGCCGCATCGCGGAGACCTACCTGCTCGAGAGTCTCGGGAGCGAGATCCCGCGGATCATCGAGACCCTCGAGCGCCTGCTGATCGCCGACGACGTGACGCTCACCGATCGCAGCGGTGACTTCGCGACGCTCGGGCTCGAAGGGCGCGGCGCGCGTGCGATCCTGGCCGCGGCGGTGGAAGGCGAGGCGCCGGCGCCGGAGCGCTGGGCCGCGCTGGAGCTCGGCGGCGCCGACGTCCTGGTCGGCGCCTTCGGTTGGACGGGCGAGTCGGCGTTCCAGGTGCGCTGCGCGCCCGGCGATCGCGACGCCGTCGAGGCCGCCCTCGACGCGGCGGCCGGCCAGGCGCTGGTCCGCGGCGACGAGACGGCCCTCGAGATCCTGCGCGTCGAGGCCGGGGTTCCGGCGCTCGGACGCGAGCTCGACGAGGAAGTGCTGCCGCCGGAGGCGAGGCTCGAGCGCGCGATCGCGACCGAAAAGGGTTGCTATGTGGGCCAGGAGATCGTGGCGCGTCTGCGGGCGCGCGGGCAGGTCAATCATCTGCTCGTCGGTCTCGATCTCGAGCTCGAGGGGGCGGAGACACCGGAGGTCGGAACGGCGCTCTCGGCCGATGATCGCGAGACCGGCGAGCTGACGAGCGTCACCGTCTCGCCCCGCCGCGGACCCATCGCCCTCGGCTACGTCCGACGCGAACACGCCGAGCCGGGAACCGAGGTCTGCTTCGACGGAGGAACCGCGCGGGTCGTCGACCTGCCCTTCGTCGAGGTCGGCGAGGCGCCCGCGTGACGCGTGGCTGGCTGATCGTGTTCGCGAAGGCCCCTCGTCCAGGCCTCGTGAAGACGAGGATGGCGCCGCCGCTCAACCTCGGTCAGGCCGCCCGGCTCTACGAGGCGATGCTCGCGGACGTACTCGACGCGAGCGCGCGCTTCGCCGCCGCGCTCGATCTCGAGGCGGTGCTCGCCTTCCATCCCCCGGACGCGGTCGCGGAGATGATCGGGGGGACGCCGCCCGCGTTCCGGCTGCAGGTCCAGCGGGGTGTCGGGCTCGCGGAGCGAATGGCGAACGCGTTCGCAGAAGCGGCCGCAGCGGGGGCGCCCTTCGCGATCCTGCGCGGGAGCGACAGCCCTGGGCTGGAACAAGCGCAGATCGAGGCTGCAACCCTACATCTCGACGGGAGAGCCGATGTCGTTCTCACACCCGATGCGAGCGGAGGCTACGCCCTCGTGGGTCAGCGCGCCCCCGATCCGCGGATCTTCGATGTGCCGATGTCGACCCACGACATGGTCGATCAGACGGTCGCGAGATGTGAGGCGCTCGGTCTCCGCGTCCACCAGACGAAACCCACGTTCGATCTCGATGAAGCCGGGGATCTGACCGCCCTGGATGCCTGGCCGCCGGAAAGATCGTCCGACCTTTGCCCCCTCACAGTCGAAGCGATCGCGGATTTGCGAAAATCTGGTGTGCTATAGATCACCCCCTCGGCGGACGACGCCGAAGACCCCCCGAAAACGAGCGGACCCGAGGCCGACGCATTCATCGTCGAAGTCGACGAATCGAAGCCGGCGCAGCGTCCAGCAAAAGCCCAACGGATCCCGAGCGCCGCGCTCTCCCCGACCCGGGGATGTGCGCCGAACGCTGACGCGGAACCGAATGCAAACGACCCCCCGTCGGAGCATGTGGCGAGCTTGAGTTTCGAGCCTCCTCGACAATCGAACGAATCGCGGCCGCTTTCGGCCGAAGCGCGCTCGCACGGGCGCGTGCGGATCGGTGTGCTGCGCCGCGATCTGCGCACCTGCCTCGCAGACGCGCACGCCATGGCGTTCGATCGGGCAGACCGCTTCTCAGTGGAACCCCCGGACGCCGCGTCGCCCACGTTGAGGGCCTTCTCGCGCGATTCCGGTGTCGGTTCGAGCCGGCACGGCACTTGCTCTTCCGAAGCGGGACGAAATCGTCCCGAACAAGATTCCTCCGCGCCCGTGGGCACGGAGTCAGGGGGCGGCTCGCCCCACACGATTCCCTCGGCGCCGCACGGGGATCCCGATTTTCGGGACCTCGCGAGGTTCGAGTGGAGAGTCCGACAACCTAGTAGGAGAGATTCCCAATGCGTTCCAAATTGATCACCGTCGTCACGGCGGTCGCGAGCACGTTGCTCGTGGCGCACGTGGCAGCCGCCGACCAGGTCCAGGAGCAGCTGATGCTCATGGAACAGCGAATGGCGGAGATGGAGGATCGTCTCCAAGCGACCTCCGACGAGCTTGCGGCCGCACAGGCCACCGTCGTCGAGCAGCAGGATCTGCTCATCGATTCCGGTCTCTACGAGGAAGAGGGGCTTCGCTCCGGCGCCGGCGGCTTCTTCGAGTCCGTCGATGTCTCGGGTGTTGCGGCGGCCAGCTACAACCACCGTCTCATCAAGGCCAAGGACGCCTTCAACGGGGCGACCCCCGGTGGCGGTGGCGGTAACGGTTCCTTCTTCAAGAACCCGAACGCGAACACGTTCCAGGTCGACCAGATCTGGATCACCCTCGACAAGGCCCCGACGGACGAGAGCCGCGGCGGTTTCCACGTCGAGTTCGCGACCGGTACTTCGTCCGCCGCCCAGGGTGCGCGGAACGGCAACCCGGACGTGCCGTACCTGTACTCCGGCTTCGTGAGCTATCTCGCTCCGATCGGGAACGGCGTCCAGGTCGACCTCGGTAAGCTCGGCACCGTGCTCGGCGCCGAAGTCGTCCAGACCAACGGCAACTACTTCATCACCCAGGGCGCGGTCTTCAGTCTCCAGCCGGTGACCTACAACGGCGTCTCCTTCTCGACCCAGCTGACCGACGAGCTCGGCTTCTCGGCCGGCGTCGTGAACGACGTCTACAGCGACACCGACGTCTCGGCGGACAACGACAAGGCCTACTTCGGTCAGTTCCAGTTCGCGGGAGACGGCTTTGGTCTGAACGTCGGCGGCATCATCGGCGACAGCGACGCGTCGAGCTGCGGTACCGTCGATGCGCGCAGCACGGACTGTCAGGTGTCGGTCGTCGACGTGGTCCTGACCGCGAACCCGACTGACAACCTGAGCCTCTGGGTCAACTACGACTGGGTGCACGTCAGTGGTCGGAACACGGGCGCGTCGACCTCGCCGGGCAACGTCAACGTCCACGGTGACACGCACGGCATCTCCGCTGCCGGTCGATTCGCGATCACCGACGATATGGGTGTGGCGACGCGCGTCGAGTACATCAACGCCGAAGACAACGTGAACGGCACGGCGGACGACGGTGAGCTCCTCACCCTCACGGGTACCGTCGACAAGACCCTCGCCGAGGGTCTCGTCGGACGGATGGAGCTGCGCTGGGACACGATCCTGGACGACACCGGCGCCGGATTCACTCAGAACGGCAACGGGGTGGGTACGAACAACGACCAGCTCGTCGCACTCTGGCAGCTCTACTACGAGTTCTGATGCCTGAGTAGTTGGACTCTCCCCCGGCCTACGCGGCTCGCCGCGTAGGCCGGGTGTCCAACGAGTTCCAACGAGAAGGGCGCGACGTCTTCAAGACGTCGCGCCCTTTTCGGTTCGGCTCCGCGCTTCGTTCGAAACCCGCGCGCTTCGCGGTTCTTCGGCCTGGACCGCGCGCGAGATGGGACGCGCTGCGACGATCGCGCAGGCGTCCGTCGAGTGGAGGGGATCCGCGGGGTCGGAGGCGACCCGCTCAGCCGCCGACGCGCCAGGTGGCGCTGATGCCGAGCTTGTCCATCTTGGCGTAGAGGGTCCGGCGGCCGATCCCGAGGGTTCGCGCCGCCGCCGATCGGTTGCCCCGACACTCCTTGAGCGCCTGGGTGATCCGGTAGGCCTCGGCCAGATCGAGCCATTCGCGAAGCGTCTTCTTGCTCGCGGCGGGGGCAGCGGGCTCCGAGCCGCTCGCTGAGCGGACGAAGCGGGTGAACTCCTCGAGGTGATCCAGGTCGTTCGGGGCCATTGGAGTCGAGTTCAGATCCATCGTGAGCCTTTCGGTCGGTCCGTTCCGGGGATTCGGGGGGCACCGGGCGAGCGGACGAGGCCGCCGACGCCGGTCGCGAGCATTCCGGGCGGAATGCTTCCACCCTGGAGATCGCAAGGGGCGTGCCAACGGGGAGGTGGGCCGGGTTCGGCCCGGTCGTCGGGTCCGGGCCCGTTCTCGAGGCAATGAGCGGCGTTTCAGCGCGGTCGCGCTCCGACCCTGTGCGCAGGCCGCTGCCCAGGCGAGCGGCAGTGCCCGAATCGCGGGCATCGATGATGCCCACTTGCGCCGCTTTCGGCACGCATGATCGGACCCGGGACCTCGGGTGGAGCGCCGCGGGGCGGGAGTGGTACCGTGCGGATTCCGGACGATGCCCGCGGGCGCGACCTCTGATCGTGCTGCCGCGGCTCCCCGAGAAGCCCAGAGAAGACGGTCATCCGAGCGTCGGAGTTCGCGCCCCATGAAGAAGATCGAAGCCATCATCAAGCCCTTCAAGCTCGACGACGTGAAGGAAGCCCTCGGCGGCCTCGGCGTCGAGGGCCTGACCGTGACCGAAGTCAAGGGCTTCGGGCGCCAGAAGGGACACACCGAGCTCTATCGCGGCGCGGAGTACGTGGTCGACTTCCTGCCCAAGATCAAGCTCGAGGTCGTCATCGACGACGACAAGTCGGACGCCGTGATCGAGGCGATCGTCGGCGCGGCGAACACGGGCAAGATCGGCGACGGCAAGATCTTCGTGATTCCCCTCGAAGAGGCGGTCCGCATCCGGACCGGCGAACGCGGATCGGCCGCGGTCTAGCGTGGCTCGACAGACGCGTGGGGCGATGGCGCTCGGGCAGGCGGCGATGCTCTTCCTCCTCGTCTGCGCCGGCGCGTCTTCTGCGTGGGCGCATCCGGCCCGGCAGCTCTACTGGGGCGACACGCATCTCCACACCTCCTATTCATTCGACGCGTTCCTGAACGGCAACCGGAGCGCCGACCCGGATACGGCCTATCGCTGGGCGAAGGGCCTGCCAGTCATCCACCCGTACCACCGGGCGCGCATCCAGGTCGAGACGCCCCTCGACTTCCTCGTCGTCGCGGATCACGCCGAGTATCTCGGCGTCATCCGGAAGCTCTATCTCGGGGACTACGAGCACGAGGGTGAAGAGCCCGAATTCGTACGGACGCTCCGAACGGCGATCGATTCCGGTCGTGGCGGCGCCATCTTCTCGGGCGTCCTGCCCGCAGCGACCGTCGAGCCGGGGGAGACCCGGAACCCGGTGAACGACGATGGTCAGCCGAACCAGCTGGCGGTCCCCGGTGGCGGCGAGCCGATCCGCGAGACGGCGTGGAGGGAGACCACGACCGCCGCCGACCGGCACAACGAGCCAGGTCGCTTCACCGCGATGATCGGCTGGGAATGGAGCTCGCTGCCGAACGGCGCGAATCTCCACCGCGTCGTGATGACGAGTGCCGACGGCGAGACGGCACGGCGCTTCATGCCCTACGCCTCGAGCGATTCGATGTACCCGGACGATCTCTGGGCCTGGCTCGACGAGACGACGAAGGCGACCGGCGCCGAATTCGTCGCGATCCCCCACAACCCGAACATCTCGAAGGGCTACATGTTCGGCGCGACGGCCCTGGACGGCACGCCGTACACGGCCGAGAGCGCGCGCACGCGCGCTCGCTGGGAGCCCGTCGCAGAGGTCACGCAGTACAAAGGGGATTCCGAGGCGCATCCGGATCTCTCGCCCGACGACCCCTTCGCGGATTTCGAGACCTACGAAGGCTACATCCAGACCAACGTCCAGGCGTACGAGGCGAGCGTCGGCGACTATGCGCGCTCGGCCCTTCGACGCGGTCTCGAGATCGAAGAGAAGGTCGGCGCGAATCCCTACAAGTTCGGGATGATCGGCGCGACGGACTCCCACTCGGGCCTGGCCGCCGCGGAAGAGGACAACTTCTGGGGCAAGATGGCCCTCGATTCGACGCCGGAGAGCAAGGGCCTGTTCGGGGTCGGTCGCGTCGTCGACGGCTGGAACATCGGTGCCCAGGGGCTCGCGGGCGTCTGGGCCGAGGAGAACACCCGCGAGTCGATCCTGGCGGCCTTCCGACGACGTGAGGTCTATGCGACGACCGGGCCGCGCATGCAGGTCCGCTTCTTCGGCGGCTGGAACTTCGGCGAGCGCGACGCGACCGCGGCGGATCTCGTCGAACGCGGCTACGCGAAGGGCGTCTCGATGGGCGGCGATCTCTCGGGCCCGCCGCCGGAAGGCGGCGCGCTCGCGCGGCTCTTCGGAGGTGACGCGGACGCGCCGTCGTTCCTGATCCACGCTGCGAAGGATCCCCGCAGCGCGAACCTCGACCGCATCCAGATCGTGAAGGGTTGGCTCGCCGAGGACGGGACCAGCCGCGAGCGCGTCTACGACGTCGCCTGGTCCGGTGATCGCACGCCGGACGAGAACGGCCGGGTCGGCGACGTCGGCAACACCGTCGACCTCGAACGCGGCACCTGGACCGACGACATCGGTGCCACCGAGCTGGCGCAGGTCTGGACCGACCCCGACTTCGATCCCGAAGCGCGCGCCTTCTACTACGTGCGGGTGCTCGAGATTCCGACGCCGCGGCACTCCCTGCTCGATGCGATCGCGCTCCAGGCCGAGCCCTCGGACAAGCAGCCGCCGACGCTCCAGGAACGCGCCTACTCGTCGCCGATCTGGTACACGCCGTAGCGACCGTCGTGGCGGGGCTGATCCGATCGCCGCTCGTGATCTTCGCAATCGCGGGGCTCGCGCTCTTCGTGCTGGCGCGTGCCTTCGGCGACCCGCCGGCAGAGGACGCGTCGACTCGTGAGGTGATCGTCGTCGAGCGGGAAGCGCTCCTCGACTTCGTGCAGCTCCGGAGCGGCGAGGCGGACGCGGTCGCGTTGGCCGAACGCTGGGACGCGCTCGACGACGAGGCGCGGCAGGTCTGGGTCGATCGCTTCGTCCGCGAGGAAGCGCTCGTGCGCGAAGCGCGCCGGCTCGGACTCGACCGGGACGACGACCTGATCCGCCGCCGCCTCGTCCAGCAGATGGAGTTCCTGGTCGCGGCCGACGCGGATGAGCCCATCGACGACGCGACCCTGGCCGCGGCGTGGGAAGCGAGCGCGGAGGATCATCGCGTCCCCGCGGTCGCGACCTTCGCCCATGTCTTCGTTCGCGATCCGGCCGCGCTCGCGGCGGGACCGGTGACGGAGGCGTTCGCGCGCGCGGAGGGTCTTCGCGTCCGGCTGAACCAGGAAGCGGTCTCGTTCGACGGCGTGGGTGGTCGCGGCGATCGCTTCCTCTACAACCGCGTCTACGTCGACCGGACCCTCGGTGAGATCCGCGCGCACTTCGGCTCCGACATGACGACGACCCTCGAAGCGCTCGTACCCCGGGAGAGCGAGTGGCAGGGCCCCGTCGCGTCGGAGCACGGCTGGCACGTCATCCTGCTTCGCCGTCGATCGGAGAGCCGGCTCCCGTCCCTCGACGAGCTGCGACCGGTGCTCGCGCAGGAGATCCGGCGCGAGCGGCAGGAGGCGAGCATGGAGCGTGGGGTCGTCGAGATCCTTTCGGGATATCCCGTCCGAATCGAAGCCGACGTGGGATCGCGCCGGGCTCCTAGCCCGCCCTCATGAACTCCGGCTCGTTGAAGACGTAGCTCTTCTGCTCCACGCGTTTCGCGATCCGCCAACCCGCGTCGGTCCGCACGTACTCGTCGTGGTACCAGAGGCCGCAGAAGAAGATGTGGCCCGTCTCCTCGCCTTCCTTCGGCGCGAGCTCCTGCGGGTTCCAGCACATGACCTTGCCGGTCGCCCTCGTCGCGGGAGAGTCCCCGTCGAGCTTGATCTGGTGGTTCGCGTTCAGGTGCTGGTGGTTCGGGAAGATCTTCATCGCCTTGTGGAGGAAGGCGATGGTCGATTCCAGGTCGCCCTTCGAGCCGCCGAAGGCGGAGTAGTCGATGAAGGCATCGGGGGTGAACACGTCGTCGCGAAGCGCGTCGAAATCCTTCGTGTCGATGATCTCGGAATAGCGCCAGGCGAGGTCCTGGATCTCGAGACGGTCGGAGATTTCCTGGAGCGAGAGCATGGGCGGGTCCTTTCGAGCGGTTTCGAGGGGACGTTCGCCCAGCGACCTACCCCAGTCGACCCCGGCGCCTGTGCGCGCAGCCGGAGGCCGTCCCGGCGAGTGCCCGCACGGAGGATGAGCTCAGCCGATGCCGAGGACCTGCTCGATCCGGTAGAGCCCCGGTTCCTTGCCGGCGAGCCAGGCCGCGGCGCGGACCGCGCCGCGGGCGAAGTGGCCGCGGGTGGCGGCGCGGTGGGTCAGCTCGACGCGCTCGCCGCCGCCGATGAAGTAGACCGTGTGCTCGCCGGGGTTGTCGCCGCCGCGGAGGGTCTGGATCCCGATCGCGCCTTCCGGTCGCGCCCCGGTCTCGCCGGCGCGCTCGAGGACGACGTGATCGGCGAGGTTCTTGCCCTGTCCGTCGGCGACGGCTTCCGCCAAAAAAAGCGCCGTCCCGCTCGGCGCGTCGCGCTTCTGCCCGTGGTGGAGCTCGAAGAGCTCGGCGTCGTAGCCGTCGCCCAGCAGGCGAGCCGCCTCGCGGGCCAGGTAGCCGAGGACGTTCACGCTGACCGAGAAGTTCGGCGCATGGAGGACCGGGATCCGCTCGGCGGCGCGAGCGATCTCGGCCTTGCCGGCCTCGTCGAAGCCGGTCGTCCCGGTCACGTAGGCGACGCCCGCGTCGGCCGCCGCACGAAGGTTCGTGAGGGTCGAAGCCGGGATCGAGAAGTCGATCACGACCCCGCAGCCTTCGAGCGCTCGCTTCGGGTCGTCGAAAAGGACGACCCCTCCGGAGCCCCCCGCGAGCGTCTCGCCGACGCGTTCGTGTCCCGGCCGTTCGAGCGCGCCGGCGAAGACGAGCGAGGGCTCCCCTTCGAGCGCCGCGCGGACTTCGAGACCCATGCGCCCCTCGGCGCCGACGACCATGACTCCGGTCGGACTGCTCATCTGAGGATCCCCAGGTCTTTCAGTACGACCTTCAAGCGTTCGAGGTTCGGCTCGGTGATCGGCGTCATCGGCAGTCGGATCTCTCCGTCGCACCAACCGAGCGCCGCACACGCGGCCTTCACCGGAATCGGATTCGTCTCGCAGAACAGCGCGTCGAAGAGCGGCAACAGCTCGTGGTGCAGCTTGCGCGCGCCCGCGGCATCCCCCGCCGCGAAGGTCCGGACGAGCTCGCTCATCCGTTTCGGCGCGACGTTCGACGACGTCGAGATCACGCCCTTGCCGCCGACGCTCATCAGCGGGAGCGTGAGCGCATCGTCGCCGGACAGGACGGCGAAGTCGTCGGGACAGGCCGCGACGACGTGGGCGATCTGATCGAGGTCGCCGCTCGCCTCCTTGATGCCGACGATGTGTTCGAGCTGCGCGAGACGGCCGATCGTCTCCGGCGCGATGTTCGATGCCGTGCGGCCCGGGATGTTGTAGATGACCAGCGGGAGCGCGGTTTCCCTTGCGACCGCGGAATAGTGCTCGTAGATGCCTTCCTGGGTCGGCTTGTTGTAGTAGGGCGAGAGCAGCAGCGCGCCGTCGGCGCCCGCTTCCTTCGCGTGCGCCGTGAGCGAGATCGCTTCCGCCGTCGAGTTCGAGCCCGTACCGGCGACGACGGGGACGCGCCCGGCGGCGGCGTCGATCGTGATCTCGACGACGCGGTTGTGCTCGTCGTGGGAGAGCGTCGCGCTCTCTCCGGTCGAGCCGCAGGGCACGAGACCGTCGACGCCGGCTTCGATCTGCAGCTCGACGAGGCCCCGGAGCGCGGGCTCGTCGACCTCGCCATCGCGGAACGGCGTGATCAGGGCGGTCATGACACCTTCGAACATGCTCCGTCCTCCCTCAGTCCAGCGGCCATTCGCCGGTGAAGACGGTGGCCGCGGGGCCCGTCATCCAGACCGGCGAGTTCTTGTCGGCCCAGGCGATCTGGAGCGTGCCGCCGCGGAGCTCGATCTCGACCTCGCGGTCGACCACGTCGCGCAGCATCGCCGTGACGCCGACGGCGCACGCGCCGGAGCCGCAGGCGAGGGTCTCTCCGGTCCCCCGTTCGAAAGTGCGCTGGCGGATGTGGGTCCGGTCGACGACCTCGATGAACTCGACGTTCACCCGGTTGGGGAACGCGACGTGGTTCTCGAGGGGCGGGCCGACGCGGTCGAGCGGGATCGAATCGATGTCGTCGACCTGGATCACGCAGTGCGGGTTGCCCATCGAGACCGAGGACGCGCGCAGCTCCGCCGGCGCCCCCGGCCAGTCCGCGTCCGCCGGGAGCTCGATCGGGACGTCCAGGACGGGGCCGGAACCGGTCGCCAGGGTGGTCGGGATCTTCTCGGGGATCAGGATCGGCAGGCCCATGTCGACCCGCACGAGCCCTTCGCCCGCGTACTCGGGATAGACGACGCCGCCGAGGGTCTCGACGCCGACCTTGGAGGCCGTGGTATGGCCCTCGTCGCGCAGATACTTGTAGAAGGCGCGGATGCCGTTGCCGCACATCTCGACCTGCGAGCCGTCGGCGTTGTAGATGTCCATGCGGAAGTCGGCTTCGGTCGACGGCCGGACGACGAGCATCTGGTCGAAGCCGACGGCGAAGTTGCGGTGGGCGATGTCGCGGGCGAGCTGGGACAGGTCGTCCGGCAGGTCGACTTTCAGTCCGTCGAAGAGGACGTAGTCGTTGCCTGCGCCATGCATCTTGGTGAACGGAAGCGTTCGGCTCATGGGAATTCTCTCGAGCATGGATCCGCGAAGCGGATCGGGAGGGGATCGCGGCCACCCTGGGTTCGAGGGCGGCACGACGGGATCGGTTCGCGCAGAGCGACCGATCGTCCGAGCGATCAGACCTCTGCGAGGAAAGAAGAAGACGGCAGGGCCGCCGGCGCCGTCCGGAACTGCTGAACCTCTCGTGCAGGTTCAGGAGTCGGACGCTTCGGCCGTCCGTATCGCCCACAGCCGCCCATTGTAGCCACGATCGCGACGATCGTGAGCAAGGCGACCATGGGCCCGGGCTTCCAGTGGGCCGAGGCGGGCTTCGTGGGTCGCGGGGTCATCGCGCGGCCTCCGCCTCGAGGCGCTCGATCTCGGCGCGCTCCGCCGCGAGCTCCCCGGCGACCTCGTCGAGGCTCGCCTCGACGCGGACCCGCGCCGTTCCGCCCGCGAGCGCGCGGCTCTCGAGGGAGCGTTCCAGGTCGAGGAGATCGTCGGCGCCGGCGTCGAAGGCCTCGTGGAAGGTCTGCATGTCGCCCTTGGAGAGCGAGCGCAGGTCGACGCCCTCACGGGTCACGTGCCCCACGATCTTCCCCACCACCTCGTGTGCATCCCGAAACGGGACGCCCGCCCGGACCAGGAACTCTGCGAGATCGGTCGCGAGCAGCATCGGATCCGAAGCCGCCTCCGCCATCCGCTCGCCGCGGACGTCGAGGGTCGCGATCGCGCCCGCCATGACCTCGAGGGAATCCCGCAGCGTCTCGACCGTGTCGAAGAGCGGCTCCTTGTCCTCCTGGAGGTCGCGGTTGTAGGTGAGCGGCAGGCCCTTCAGGACCGTGAGCAGCGTGACCAGGTTGCCGATCGCCCGACCCGACTTGCCGCGCACGATCTCGGGCACGTCGGGGTTCTTCTTCTGGGGCATCAGGCTCGAGCCCGTGGAGTACGCGTCGGCCAGCTCGACGAAGCCGAACTCGCTCGACGACCAGAGGACCAGCTCTTCGGCGAGCCGAGAGAGGTGAACCATCGTGATCGCGCCGTCGGCCATGTACTCGAGGGCGAGGTCCCGCGACGCGACCGTGTCCATCGAGTTCCGTGTCGGCGCCTCGAAGCCGAGCTCCGCGGCCGTCTCCTCCCGCAGCAGCGGCAGCGTCGACCCCGCCATGGCGCCTGCGCCCAGCGGACATCGGACGATCCGCGCCCGGGCGTCGCGGAAGCGCGAGGCGTCGCGGCCGAGGGTCTCGATGTGGGCGAGCCAGTGGTGAGCGAGCCGGACGGGCTGGGCCCGCTGGAGGTGGGTGTAGCCGGGCAGGACCGTGTCGACGTGCTCGCGGGCGCGCTCGAGCAGGACGCCGCGGAGCTCGAGCAGGCCGCGCTGGGTCGCGAGGGAGACGTCCCGCAGGAAGAGCGCGAGGTCCGTCGCGACCTGATCGTTCCGGGAGCGTCCCGTGTGGAGCTTTCCGGCGACGGCGCCCTGGTGGGTCCGGAGCCGGGACTCGATGTTCATGTGGATGTCTTCGAGGGCCGGATCGAAGGGGAAGCTCCCGTCCTCGATCTCCCCCGCCACCCGGTCGAGGCCGGCGACGAGCGCCTGGGCCTCGGCGTCGCTGATCAGCCCCGCCCGACCGAGCATCCGCGCCTGGGCCTTCGAGCCCCGGATGTCGTGGCGCGCCAGGACCTTGTCGAAGTGGATCGACGCGGAGAAGCGCTCGACCGTCGGGTCGGTCGCGTCGCTGAAGCGGCCGCCCCAGGGCTTCTTCCCCGACGCGGTCCCACCATTCTGTCCGGACGAAGGGCTCATGGCGGCCTACTCTCGCGGTTCTCGCGCCCCGGAGCAAGCCGGGGATCCGGAATTCCGAAGGAACGGCGCGCGGTTCGCGGGTTCCATGAAGGGGTCCGGTGTGACGCCGGTGCGGTCGGCCGCGTTCTCGGACGTGGAGTCCAACGGGGTTCGGGACGATCGGAGGTACCGTCCCGTGGGGCGGTCGGAACGGGCCGTGCGCCGAGCGGCCGGGCGATTCGGGGGGATCGGGACCACCACCATGCCGAGGGGCACGAAGCAAAAGCCGGGGCGGAAATCCGCCGCGAAGAAGCCGGCGCGAAAGAACGCGGCGAAGAAGCGCGGCGCGAAAGGCTCGGGCGGAGCCGCCCGCAAGGCGCCGCGCGGCAAGAAGCGCCCGGCCTCGATCGCGGCCCGGCGCGTCGGCCTCGTCGCGATCGCCCTCGCCTTCGCGGCGGGTCTCTGGTCCGCCCACTGGCTGCTCGATCTCGATCGGATCGTGGTGGATCGCTTCGAGGGGCGACGGTTCTCCGTTCCCTCCCGGGTCTTCGCGGCGCCGATCGTGATCTACCCGGGCGCCGACTGGCAGCGCCTCGACCTCGGCGGCTGGCTCACGCGGATGGGCTACCGGGAGCAGAACGAGGCGGGCCCGCTCGGCGTCGGCCACTACCGCTGGCTGCCCGGACGGTTGCGTGTCCACCTGCGAGCCTTCGAGCACCCCCAGCTCCCCGAGCCGAACCGCAAGGTCGAGTTCCGACTCGAGTCGGGGCGCGTGCGCGAAATCCGCGACGACCGTGGCCGGCCCGTCGATGTCGTGGCCCTCGAGCCCGAGCCGATCTCCTCCTTCTACGGCGAGGGCCGGGAGCAGCGCGACCTCGTCGAGCTCGCCGACGTGCCCGCCCACCTGACCGCCGCGATCACCGCCGTCGAGGATCGACGCTTCGAGGAGCACCACGGCGTCGATCCGGTCCGGATCGCCGGGGCCATGCTCGCGAACCTGCGGGCGGGCGGGATCCGTCAGGGTGGAAGCACGCTGACCCAGCAGCTGGTGAAGAACTTCTTCCTGACCCCGGAGCGGACGCTTCGCCGAAAGCTGACCGAAGCGATGATGGCCCTGATGGTCGAGGCGCGTTACGAGAAGGACCAGATCCTCGAGGCGTACCTGAACGAGATCTACATGGGGCGACGCGGCTCCACGTCGATCCACGGCGTCGGCGAGGCCGCGCGTTTCTTCTTCGGGAAACGCGTCGCGGACCTGGAGATCGACGAGTCGGCGGTGCTCGCCGCGGTCATCCAGAGTCCGAACAAGCTCTCGCCCCATCGTCATCCGGAGCGGGCGAAGGAGCGGCGCGATCTCGTCATCAGCCTGATGGAGAGCCAGGAGCGGATCACCACGAAGCAGGCGAAGCGGGCCCGGGCACGCCCGATCTCGACCGCCGCGATCGCCCTCGAGTCCGGACAGGACCGCTACTTCCTGGACGCCCTCGCGAAGCAGCTGCCGGAAGTCTACGACGAGCAGCTGCTCTCGGTCGAAGGGCTCCGTATCTACTCGACCCTCGACCCGACCGTCCAACGCGCCGCCGTGCGCGCGCTCACCGAAGGACTCGAGAAGCTCGAGAAGCGACTCGGACAGAAGACCGATTCCGAGGGTGAGCCGCAGCCGCTGCAGGGGTGCCTGCTCGCGATGCGCCCGCAGACAGGCGAGATCCTCGCGATGGTCGGCGGGCGGGACTACTCGCGCTCCCAGTTCAATCGCTGCACGATGGCCCACCGCCAGGCGGGCAGTGCGTTCAAGCCGGTGGTCTACGCGGCGGCCCTCTCGCCCGAGTCGGGTCCCCTCGTGACCCTCGCCAGTCGGATCGAGGACGCGCCGATCCAGGTCGAGACGCCCGACGGGCTCTGGGAGCCGCGCAACTACGACGACGAGTTCCGAGGCCCGGTCAGCGTCCGCGAGGCGCTCGAACGATCGCTCAACGTGCCGGCGGCGCGGATCGGTCAGGCCCTCGGGATCGGCGAGGTGGTCGAGATGGCGCGGCGGCTCGGCGTGGCGAGCGAGCTGCCCGACGTGCCGAGCCTCGCCCTCGGGACGGCGGAGGTCTCGCCCCTCGAACTCGCGGTCGTCTACGCGACCTTCGCCAACAATGGTCTGCGCCCCACGCCCCGCAGCTTCACGGGTCTGCTCGACGATCGCGGCGTGGGCCAGGAGCAGTGGCCCCTCGCCGGTGCCCGACGCGTCCTCGACCCGGGAACCGCCTATCTCACGACCTCGCTGCTGGAGGGGGTCGTCGATCGCGGGACCGGCGCGGGGATCCGCGCCCGCGGGCTGCGCGGGCCGATCGCCGGCAAGACCGGGACGACCGACGACGAGGTCGACCTCTGGTTCGTGGGCTTCACGCCGGAGCTCGTCGCGGTGGTGTGGATCGGATACGACGAGCCGCGCGAGATCGGCGTGCCGAGCAGCCGCGGGGCGCTGCCGATCTGGGCGGACTTCCTGACGGAGGTGTCGGGCTCGCGGGTCCGCGGCGTCTTCGCGCGTCCCGGTGGGGTCGAGCGGATCGAAATCGATCCGGTGACCGGCGCGCGCGCCCTTCGCGGCTGCCGGGAACGCCGGACGGAGTTCTTCCTGGAGGGCACGGCGCCCGAGGAGACGTGTCCGCGGGGGGGTCGCGACGGCGGGGGCGGCTTCTTCCGCCGGATCTTCGGAGGCTGACACCCGTCCGGTTTCCACACCGCCGTCCGTCGGTACGTGCTCGCCCGCCGCGAGTGTGCGAGCTTGGCCGGCCCCGAGAGGATCGAACGCGCGATGCGACCCCTGAGCCTGACCCTCGTGACCCTTCTTCTGGCCGCCGCCGTGTCGGGCTGCGCGGGGGGATCTCGTCTCGCCCCCGCCTTCGGTCCGACGGCCCGGCCGCTGACGGCGAGCGCCGCCCTCGGCCAGTACGACGCCGCCCGCGACGGATCTCTGCGACTCGTCATCGAAGGTCTCGACGAGGACCAGGCCGGGCGTCCCAGCCGCGCGCTCGCGAAATACCAGCGGGCGATCCGCGTCGACCCGACCAACCCCTTCGCGTTTCTTGCCCTCGCGCGTCATCACCTCGAAGGAGATTCGGCGGACGAGGCGAGTGCCTTCCTCGATCAGGCACGTGCGCTGTTCGAAGCACAGGGGGATCTCGGACCCTCCGTCGACGTCTGGGGTCTCGGGCTACGCGCGGGCATCGACCGTGCGCGCGGCCGACGCGAGAAGGCCGACGCGCTCTTGTCAGAGGCCCGCCGACTGTCACCCGAGATCTGGGGCGACGGTCGGTTGTCGGCCCGGGAGCTGCGCTAGCGGTGGCGGTCCTGGGGACGAAGCGCGCGGCGTTCCTGCCGATGGCGCTCGTCGCGCTCGCGCTCGATCAGCTGGGCAAGCTGCACACGGCGACGGTGCTCGATCCTGGAGATCGCGCGCCGCTCCTCGGGGACGTGCTCGGCTGGACGAACGTTCCGGCGATGGGCGGAGCCTTCGGCATCTTTCGAGACTGGCTCCCCGGCGCTCAGCTGATCGGATTCTCCGCCCTCGCGCTCGCAGCGACGATCGTGATCGGCATGTTCTATCGCGGCCTGGCCCCTGGGGAGCAGGGCAGCGCCGCGGCGCTGGGTGGAATCCTCGGCGGCATCGCCAGTCATACGCTCGACCGACTCCGCTACGGATCCGGCGTCGACTTCCTCCACCTGGGCCCGCCGACGGAGAACGTGCTGCCGGACTTCAGTCTCGCGGACGTGGCCATCGTGCTGGGGGTTGCGACCCTCATCATCGAACTGCTCGCCGCCGAGTTCACCGCCCGTGCATCGGAGCGGCCACAGCGTTAGCTTGGCTCCGCACGCGAGAGGACCGACGGCGCTCGAGGCCGTCGCCTTCGAAGGCCGCTGCAACGGCGCTTCGTCGCGCCCGTGCACCCCGCGGCCCATCGCGTTCCGCGCGGAGATCGCCGACTCCGGCGACGATCGCGAACGTTTCGCGTAAGAGATTCGTCGAGCGACGCGCGCCTTCGCGACGACTGCGTGGTAGGCGAAACATCCGAGGACGGCGACGAAGATTTTTTCTCGGTTCGTTTCGCGCGCGGGACCGCGTACGAAAATTCTTTTTGCGTCGGTCGGCTCCACCGCATCGCACAGACACTACATTGTGTTATTCACGAAATGGCCGCGTGACGGCGTTTCGAATTCGTTGACACCTCTCAGACGGTTGCGTTAGAAACTGCCTACCCCCTGGGCCTCACGGATCGACTACCCCCCGACGTGCTTCTTCGAACCCTTGCGGTTCGCTTCGATTTCTCCCTACCCGACCGAATTCGTTTCTGAAGCCTCGCCTGCGGAGTCGTCCTTCCTGTTGCCCTGACCATCGTGAACGCGTCGGCGGAGGGCCGATCGGGAACGCGGTGGTGAGTGCACCCTTTGTTTCGGATCGGTCTCGACCACCGAAGCGGGGACCTGCAGGAAGCGGAGCCGACCCGATGGCCAAGACGTCCAGCAAGCCGAAGAGCGAGTACGCGATCCAGACCGTGTCGAACGCGCTCCGAATGCTGGAAGTCTTCCACGAGGAGAGCGAGATGGGCGTGAGCGATCTCGCACGACGGCTCGGTCTCCACAAGAACAACGCGTTCCGTCTCCTCGCGACGCTCGAGCTCGCCGGATACATCCAGCAGACGCCGGCGACCGAGCTCTACCACCTCGGCCCGCGCTGTCTCGAACTCGGCCAGGCCTTCGCACGCAGCCACACGCTGATGAGTCAGGCGCGTCCGATCCTCGAGAAGCTCGCGGCGGACGCGGGCGAGACCGCGCATCTCGGTGTCCTCTCCGGTCGCGAAGTCGTCCATCTCGACGGGGTGCTCCCGGATCAGCTCGTGCTGACCGGCCTGCGCGTCGGCCATCGACTCGACGCCCACTGCACCGCCCTCGGCAAGACGCTGCTCGCCGGCGAGATCGCCAATCGGAGCCTCGGGCTCGGAACGGCGGCCGGCGAGAACGGAGAAGCGCCGGCGCTGGGCAGCCTCGAGGCGGAGCTCGCCGACGCGACGCTGTCCCGGTACACGGAGACGACCCTCGCGGACCCGACGAAGCTCGTGGAAGAGCTGCGCGGGATCCAGCTCCAGGGCTATGCCACCGATCTCGAGGAGTACGCCCCCGGGCTCCGCTGCGTGGCCGCGCCCGTCCGGGACGCCAGCGCGCGCGTGATCGGCGCGCTCTCGCTCTCGGGTCCCGCGATGCGCCTCGAAGAGAGCCGCCTCCACGGCGCGGTCGCGGACGCCGTGACCGGCGCGGCTGCGACGCTGTCGGCCGAGCTCGGCTTCGCTTCGTAGTCCTCGCTGAACTCGCGGTGCAGCCCGATCGGGTCTCCGCGTAGACGTCGGTCGCGATCCGCGCGGTATGCTCCGCGCCCATGGACTTCGAACTCGACGACGCCCTGCTGACGCTGCAGGACACGGCTCGCCGCTTCGCGGACGAGGAGATGATTCCCCACGCGGCCGAGTGGGACGAGAAGGGGGAGCTGCCGCTCCCGGTTCTCGAGAAGGCGTGGGAGCTCGGGCTCTCGCATACCGGGATCCCGGAGGAGCTCGGCGGCGTCGGCCTGCCGGTGAGCGCCGCGGTCGTCGGCGTCGAGGAGCTCGCGCGCGGTTGCGGCGGTGTGACGACGTCGATCATCTCGAACGATCTCGCGCTGAATCCGATCCTGCTCGGCGGCTCCGATGACCAGCGCAAGGAGTGGCTCGGTCAGTGCGTCGACGAGTTCAAGATCCTCGCGTTCTGTCTCTCGGAGCCCGGGGCCGGCTCGGACGTCGCCGGATTGCAGCTCCACTGTGAGCGCGACGGCGACGACTACGTCCTGAACGGCACGAAGGCCTGGATCACGAACGGCGGCTACGCCGACATCTACAGCGTCTTCGCGACCCTCGATCGCGGCTCCCGACACAAGGGCATGTGCGCCTTCGTGATTCCGAAGGGCACGCCCGGCCTCGCGCCCGGTCGCAAGGAAGACAAGATGGGCCACCGCGCGAGCAACACGACGCTGGTCCACTTCGACAACGTCCGGGTTCCCGCGAGCCAGCGCCTCGGCGAAGAAGGCGAAGGGTTCAGGATCGCGATGGCGACCCTCGACCGCGCGCGTCCCCAGGTCGCGGCCCTCGCGGTCGGTGTCGCGCGCCGTGCCCTCGAAGAGAGCCTCGCCTACGTCGCCGAGCGAAAGGCCTTCGGCCAGGCGATCGGAGAGTTCCAGGGCCTGCAGTTCATGCTCGCGGACATGGCGAAGAACATCGAAGCGAGTCGACTGCTCACGGCGCAGTCCGCCTGGCTCGTCGACCAGGGCCGGAAGGCCGCGAAGCAGAGCGCGATGGCAAAGCTCTTCGCGACGGACACCGCGATGGACGTCACGACCGACGCGGTCCAGATCTTCGGTGGAAACGGCTACACGAAGGAGTATCCCGTCGAGAAGCTGATGCGCGACGCCAAGCTGATGCAGATCTACGAGGGGACGAATCAGATCCAGCGCGTCGTGATCGCTCGCGAGCTGACGAAGGAATAGCCGGGGCGCTGAACGGGCCAGCCGACGTCCCCCCGGGCCGTCCCTGCGTGCCAGAGGCGGCTCAGTCCGAAAGCGGCCTCGCGGGCTCCGGTTGCGCTCCGACCTGCCGGTCCGAGCGGGACAGGAGTTCCCGTAAATTGTCGACAATGCTCGGAAAGTCGCGAATCGGGACACCGGATTCGTCGACGGGGCACCCACCTTTGGATAGGCTTCCCAGCCTTTCGCCGGAGCCGCGGCCGGTCCCGACCCCCGCGCTCCACCCTCTCCATCTGCGCCAGCTGTTCTCACGGTTGATGCAGTACGGAGGCGAGATCTGAGGGGATCTCCTCGGACTCGACCTGTGTACTGATGGAGCCATTTGCGCTCTCCAACCCTTCATCCACCACACCATCCCGGGACCGTGCCTCGACCGACGCTCGCAGCGCGTCAGCGGGCTGGCCTGGAGACAGACAAAGGATCCCGTTGTGAGCCTCAATGACGATGCCCTCGAATATCACGCCAAGGGCCGGGCCGGTAAGGTCAAGGTCGTCCCGACCAAGGAGTGCGTGACGGCAGGCGATCTCTCGCTGGCCTACTCCCCGGGCGTCGCCGCCCCCTGCCTCGCGATCGAGAAGAACCCGGAAGACGCCTACAAGTACACGGCGCGCGGCAACCTCGTCGCCGTGATCTCGAACGGCTCCGCCGTCCTCGGTCTCGGCAACATCGGCGCCCTCGCCGGCAAGCCGGTCATGGAAGGCAAGGGTGTCCTCTTCAAGCGCTTCGCCGACATCGACGTCTTCGACATCGAGGTCGACTCGCAGGACGTGGAAGAGATCATCCGCTTCTGCGAGATGATCTCGCCCACCTTCGGCGGCATCAATCTCGAGGACATCCGCGCCCCCGAGTGCTTCGAGATCGAGGAGCGCCTCAAGGAATCCCTCGACATCCCCGTCTTCCATGACGATCAGCACGGTACGGCGATCATCTCCGCCGCTGCGCTCCTGAACGGCGTCGAGCTCCAGAACAAGAAGATCGAGGACGTGAAGGTCGTCTTCTCGGGCGCCGGTGCTTCGGCGATCTCCTGCGCGAAGCTCTACAAGGACGTCGGCGTCAAGGCCGAGAACATCCTGATGTGCGACTCCCGCGGCGTCATGTACAAGGGCCGCGGTGAGGGCTTCAACAAGTACAAGGAAGAGTTCGTCGCCGAGACCGACGCGCGCACCCTCGAGGACGCGATGGTGGGTGCCGACGTCTTCGTCGGTCTCTCGCAGGCGGGCGTCGTGACGAAGGACATGGTGAAGAGCATGGCCGACCGGCCGCTGGTCTTCGCCATGGCGAACCCGGATCCGGAGATCATCCCGCCCGACGCGAAGGACGCGCGCCCGGACGCGATCTGCGCGACCGGCCGCTCGGACTACGCGAACCAGGTCAACAACGTCCTCGGCTTCCCCTTCATCTTCCGCGGAGCGCTCGACGTGCGCGCGACGAAGATCAACGAGGAAATGAAGCAGGCGGCGACCTACGCCCTCGCGGACCTCGCCAAGCGCGGCGAGGCGGTCCCGGACGCGGTCAAGCAGGCCTACCCGGGCGAGAGCTTCGACTTCGGCCCCGAGTACATCATCCCCAAGCCCTTCGACCCGCGCGTGCTGCTCTTCGTGGCGCCGGCGGTGGCGAAGGCGGCGATGGACTCGGGCGTCGCGACGCAGCCGATCGACCTCAAGGACTACGAGGCCAAGCTCCAGCAGATGCTGGGCGAGATCGCGTCGTTGTAGGAGGCGCAAGCGCCTCCCACAACGAAGGGACTCATCAGTGGACGCTTCGCGTCCACCAGGGTGGACCGGACGATCGCGTCTGCTGGGCCCGCGCGTGAAACGCGCGCGCCTCCGAGCGCCGAAACGTGCCCTTTCGATTGAGCGGCCGGCCGACCCATGGTTGTGGGAAGGCCGGCCGTTTTGCATTCTGGTTCCCTTCCCAAAGGCGGAGCCCCCATGTTCCAGAAGATCCTGATCGCCAATCGCGGCGAGATTGCCGTCCGTGTCATCCGCGCTTGCCGCGACATGGGGATCGCATCGGTCGCGGTCTATTCCGAGGCCGACGTGGACTCGATCCATGCGCGGATGGCGGACGAGGCGGTCTGCTGCGGGCCTGCGCGGGCGACGGAGAGCTATCTCGACATCGCGAAGATCGTGTCGATCGCCGAGGAGACCGGCGCGGACGCGGTGCATCCGGGCTACGGGTTCCTGTCGGAGAACGCGGACTTCGCGAAGGCCGTGACCGACGCCGGAATCACGTTCATCGGGCCGACGCCCGAAGTGATCGCCGCGATGGGACTCAAGATCGCCGCCCGTGAGCGCATGATCGCGGCGGGCGTGCCCGTCGTGCCCGGGGGCGACCGGATCGAGGATCCGCAGGAAGCGCTCCGTGCCGCAGAGGAAATCGGGTATCCGGTGCTCGTGAAGGCGAGCGCGGGCGGTGGCGGTCGCGGGATGCGCCGCGTCGACGACGAAGGCGAGCTCGAAGCGGCGCTCGAGCGCGCGTCGAGCGAGGCGGCGGCGGCGTTCGGGGACGGGGCCGTCTACCTCGAGAAGTTCGTCGACGGACCGCGCCACATCGAGTTCCAGGTGATGGCCGATTCGACCGGTCACGTGATCCATCTCGGCGAGCGGGAGTGTTCGATCCAACGACGCCACCAGAAGCTCGTCGAGGAGTCGCCGGCGTACGGGATGACGCCCGAGGTGCGCGCGGCGATGGGAGACGCGGCGGTTCGCGCGGCCCAGGCCGTGGGATACGTCGGCGCGGGCACGGTCGAGTTCCTGATGGATTCGAGCGGCGCCTGGTACTTCCTCGAGATGAACACGCGCATCCAGGTCGAGCATCCGGTGACGGAGGCGGTGACCGGGGTCGACCTGGTGCAGACGCAGATCCGCATGGCGGCGGGGGAGCCCCTCGAGCTCGCCCAGGACGACGTGTCGCTCGACGGTCACGCGATCGAGGTGCGGATCTACGCCGAGGATCCGGACAAGGGCTTCATTCCGTCGCCCGGGCCGATCGTCGCCTGGCGAGCGCCGGAGGGGCCGGGCGTGCGCCTCGACTCGGGCTTCGAGGGAGGGCAGACCGTGACGCCCCACTACGACCCGATGATCGCGAAGCTGATCGTCCACGCCGCTACCCGGGAGGCTGCGATCGAGAAGCTCGCGGGCGCCCTCGAGACCTTCACGATCGCTGGCATCCGGACGGGCCTGCCCTTCCTGCGACGCGTCTGCGAGAACGGGGTCTACCGCAAGGGCCAGTACGATACGGCCTTCATCGAGGACCACATGAGTGGCGAGCTCCCCGCGCTCGACGACGCGACGCGTGACCGGGTCTTCGCTGCCGTCGGCAAGCGCGCCTCCGAGGAGCTGACCGGGACTTCGTCGTTCTCGGTCGCGCTGCCCAAGCACGACGCCCTGGAAGTTCGCGTCGGCGACGACGGCGTCACCGTCGAAGGCCGCGCGATCGACCTCGATGTCGTCCGGGAGGACGGGCCGATCATCGAGCTCGCCGCCGATGCCTTCGTCCTCACCCTGGTCCCCCGCAAGAAGGGCGGCTACGACGTGGGCCTGCGCGACCGGGTGCTGCGCGTGAAATGCGAAGCGAGCGCGTGACATGATCCTCGAGGTCGCGATCCTCGACGTCCGCCCGGGCCAGAGCGATGCCTTCGAGCGCGACTTCGCCGAGGCTCGGGTGCTGGTCGCCGAGATCCCGGGCTACCAGCGACACGAGCTTCGGCGCTGTCTGGAAGACCGTGACCGATACCTGCTCCTGATCTGGTGGGACACCCTCGAGGCGCATACCGAGGGCTTCCGCGGCTCCCCGCAGTACGCGCGCTGGCGCGAGCTCCTCCATCACTACTACGACCCCTTTCCGACGGTGGAGCACTACGAAGTCGTGGATCTCGGGAGCGAGTCTGCCTGACGGCGCGTAAGTCCCCGCCGGCGGAACCGGTCGCGGACGCGGGGGGTTTCAGATCCTGGGGATCGGGGATGAGAGTCAGCCACCCCGAGGAGCGCCCCATGATCGACTGTCCCTTCGCCCGTCCGCCGAACGTCCTCCGTCCTCTGCTCTCCCTCGCCCTCGGATGGGCGATCGGATGTGCGAGTCCTCCTATCGCGCCCGAGGACGTCGCCCGCGAGAACCCGCCGCGGCCCGTGAATCTGCAGCTGGTCCCCAGCGAGACCCCCGTCCCGCTCTTCGACTGGACCGAGCGGGTCGACTTCGACGGCTTCCGCCACTGGTTCGGTCGTCGGGAGGACTTCGCCCTGCGCTGCGAGGGCGCGCCTTCACGAGAGGCCGCCGGCCATGCGTTGCTGCGCGGCGACCACGGCGAAGCCGAGCGATTGACCGCGCCACTCGTCGCGGCCTGTCCGGTCGATCCCTCCTTCCACCTCTGGCGCTTCGCCGCGCTCGCCGCCCTCGGTCGAACGTCGGAAGCCGATCTCCATCGCACCTGGTACCTCGGCCTGATCGAGTCGATCCTCACGACCGGCGACGGCCGCTCCGCCGAGACGCCGATCGTGACGATCTCGAACGCCGAGACCTGGGCGGTCCTCTCCCATCTCGGGCTGACGGCCGAACGCCATCGGACCGAGACCGGTCCGCCCGCCCTCGACATCGTCGAGGTCCGGAGCGAAGACGGCGCGCAGACGCGTCTCTACTTCCACCCCGCGTTTCGCGCGCTCCGGGCCTCCGCGAGCGCCGCCCGCTGAACGTGGGGGATCTAGAGCGCTCGCAACGCTTCCGCCGGCGGAATGCGGGCGGCACGAATCGCCGGAATCAGGCCGGCGACGATGCCGACGCCCGCGAGCGCACCGGTCAGGACGATGGCCGTCGCGGGATCCAGGAGCGGCGGCGAGACGAAGGCCGAGCCTTCTGGCAGCAGGAACTCGATCCCGCGGACGAGGAGCATGCCGAAGCCTGCGCCGACCACGCCGCTGGTGATCGCGACGAAGGTCGCTTCCATCAGGAACTGCACGAAGACGTCGCGACCGCGCGCGCCGATCGCCTTCCGGACGCCGATCTCCTGCGTCCGTTCCCCGACCACGACGAGCATGATGTTCATCACGCCGACGGCGCCGACGAAGAGCGTGAGCAGACCTGCGCTGATCATGAAGACGCGGATCCCGCCGAAGATCACGCGCAGCATGTTGAGGGGCTCCTGGATGTTGAAGGCCCACATCGCGGACTCGATCGACGGGTCGTAGCCTTCGCGGAGCGCGGTCAGCTCCCGGATGCGCCTGATCGCGTCCCAGCTCGCCTCCTTGGTCGTCGGGGCGAAGGCGAACTCGTCGACCTCGTCGTCGCGGGTGAACCAACGCTGAGCCGTCGTGTAGGGAACGAAGATCTTGAGGTCCTCGGGATCTCCGGAATTCATCAGCTGGTCACCCTTCTCCCGGGTGATTCCGATGATGCGGAACCGCTGTCCGTCCACGAGGACCGACTCACCCAGGGGTTCGACGTGTCCGAAGAGCCGTTCGGCGGCCCGCGGTCCGACGACGGCGACGCGCGCGGCGCGGTCGACGTCGAGCGGCGAGAGGAAGCGCCCCTTCACGATCGTGATTCCTCGGATGAGATCGCCGTCGTAGTCGAGCCCCGTGAGGCGGAGGAGCTTGGATCGTCGTCCGGCCCGGACGGGCATCGACCAGACGTGCACCTCCGGCGAAGCCGCTTCGACGTCGCGCAGGCGCTCGGTCCGCTGGACGTCCTCGTTCTCGATCTCGACCACGCGGGCGCCCCGCTCGCCCGTCCGGGACTTCAGGATCGTGCCCTTGCCCATCTGGACGACCCGGGGCCCGATCTCCTCGAACTCTCGGATGAAGTGCGCCTCGAAGCCCATCATGTTCGCCGACAGGAAGGTGAGCATGAATCCGCCCCAGGCGATCCCGAGGGCCGTGAGTCCGAAGCGGACCCGATGGGCGACGATGGAACGCCAGGTCTCGATCAGGACGTCGCGCACGGCTAGCCCTCCGCTCGCAACGTCAGAGCCGGATCGATCCGCGAGGCCATCCACGCGGGCACGAGTCCCGCTACCAGTCCGACACCCCCCATCGTCCCGAGCGCCATCGCCAGGACACCGAAGGAGAGCTCCGGGACCGGGATCAGATCGGGAAGTGCCAGGGCTTCGAGCGCGAGGCAACCGCCGACGCCGAGGGCGACGCCGAGTCCGCCACCGAACGCGACGATCGTGAGCGTCTCGAGAAAGAACTGAAGCAGCACGTTGCGTCGTCGTGCGCCGATCGCGAGTCGGATTCCGATCTCGCGTCGACGTTGTCGAACCGAGTCGAGCATCATGTTCAGCACGCCGATGCCTCCGATCACGAGCGTCGCGGCGGAGAGCGCGAACATCAGTCCGTCCTGCTGATCGAGCGGAATCATGCGCAGCGTCTTCACCGGGCTCCAGCCCACGATCGCCTCGTCGTCGGTCGGACTCACGTGGATTCGATCCGCGAGGATCCGGCGGAGCTCCGCTTCCGTCTCTTCCGCGAGATCCCGATGGGGCATTCGATAGAGCAGAAAGCTCACGACGTCGTCGTCGGTCCACTCCATGGGCCAGAACGCCAGATGCGTCGAGAGGGGAATCCAGACCTGATCGTCGACCTCCTCGCCGTCGCGCCCGAACTGCGTTCCGACGCGATCGAGAAAACCGACGACCTCGAAGTTCTTTCCGTCGATTCGCAGGCGGTCCCCCAGGCGGCTGCCGGGCCCCAGGAGGTCCGTGCGCGCGTCCGCTCCGAGGACGGCGACACGGCGGCGATGATCCAGGTCGGCGTGGCTGATTCCGCGTCCGGCGGCGAGGGGAAGCGAGCGAATCTGCTGGCTCACGATCTCGACGCCCCGAACCTCGACGTTCACCGCCTTCTGGCCCGCGGTGACGGGGAGATACCAGCGCTTCTCCGTCCCGACGAGCTCCGCGATCCGCGCGCGTCGGCGGACGTGCTGGATGTCCTGCCAGGTGAACCAGAGCTCGCGGCGGTCGACCGCCGGCGTGTACTCCTCCCCGATTCGACCGGCCCACATCTGGCCCATGTTCTTGCCGGTCTTGTTGAAGCCGTTCGTCACCATCGTCTTCACGCCGGCGCCCCAGCCCACCAGAAAGATCACCGCCGCCGTGCCCCACACGAGACCGAAGAGAGTGAGCACCGACCGGGCCTTGTGGGCCCGGAGGAGACGGAACGCTTGTCTGACCGATTCCACCTTCAGGCCCTCCCGTGTCCGTCGTCGCGGTTGCGGACGTCGCGGTCGATCAGGCCGTCGCGAATCGTGAGGCAGCGGGGCGCGCGGGCGCCGATCTTGGGATCGTGGGTCACGATCACCAGCGTGTTGCCGTCGGCGTGGACCTGGTCGAAGAGCGCGAGGACTTCTTCCCCGGTCTTCGTATCCAGATTGCCCGTCGGTTCGTCGGCCAGGAGGATGGCGGGGCGGTTGACGAGGGCCCGCGCGACGGCGATCCGCTGACGTTCACCGCCGGATATCTCGCTCGGGAGATGATCCGCCCGTCGCGCGAGCCCGACCCGATCGAGGGCCTCCATCGCCCGCTCCCGCCGTTCCCTGCGTGAGACCTTGCGGTAGGCGAGGGGCAGCTCGACGTTCTCGACGGCCGAGAGACGAGGGAGCAGGTTGAACGCCTGGAAGACGAAGCCGATCTCTTCGCCGCGGAGCTTCGCGAGCGCGTCGCTGTCGAGATCGGAGACCGCCTCGTTCCGGAGTCGGTAGGACCCTTCGCTCGGGCGGGAGAGACAGCCCAGGATCTCGAGCAGCGTCGTCTTTCCCGATCCGGACGGCCCCATCACCGTCACGTACTCCCCGGAGCGGATGCACAGATCGATTCCCCGAAGCGCGTGGACGTCGACGCGATCGGTCTGATAGCGCTTGTGGACGCCGGACAGATCGATGACCGGCGCTCCGTTGGAGTTCGACTCCGGAGAGTCGATCGACGTCGCTTCGCTCATGCGAGCGCTCCTGAACGCGCGAGGGGATGCCTCGTCTACTGCAAGAGGATGCGGGTGCCGGCCGGAAGGCCTTTCGTGATCTGGACGCGATCGCCGTCGATGATGCCGACCTCGACGACCCGGAGATTCGCGTCCGGCTCGGCTTCTTCGGCGGCATCCGCCTCGCCGTCGATGGCGGACTCGAGGTCCACCAGGATCTCGGTGCCCCGGTAGCGAAGGGCGGTCTCGGGCACGATCACGGCGTCCTCGACGACCTCGGTCACGATCTCGGCGTCGCCGGACATCCGCGGTCGGAGGAGCGTCGCGTCTTCGTCGACGATCTCGACCTTGACCTCGAAGTAGGTCACGTTCTGGATTCGTCGGCCCATCGGCGCGATCTCGCGGACGCGTCCGGCGAACTCGCGAGGTCCGAAGGCTTCGGTTCTGATTCGTGCCGACTGATCGATGGCGACGCGGGCGATCTCGTTCTCGTCGACGAGCCCCTCGAGATGGAGCGTCGCGTCGCCGGCGAGCGACAGGAGCAGCGTCCCCCCGGTCACCGAAGTCACCGGCGAGATCGCATCGCCTTCCTCGACGTGGACTTCGAGCACGCGGCCCGTCAGCGTCGACTCGATCGTCGCGTAGCCGAGCTGGGTCGAGAGGGTCTCGAGTGCGGCGATCGCGCTGGCCCGAGCCGCGCGAGCCTGCTCGAACCGCGCGAGGGCGTCGTCGTGGGTCTGATCCGAGGTGGCGCCGGTCGTGTGGAGCTCGGCCGTCCGGTCGCGCGCGATCCGAGCGAACTTGAGCTCGACGTCGGCGGCCTGGAGCTTCGCTTCGGCTTCGCGAACCCGCGAGGCGAGGAGCTCGCGCTCGATCTCGACGAGGGGTTGCCCCGGCTCGACCAGGTCCCCCTCCTCGACGTGGATCTTCTCGATGATGCCTGCGATCCGTGGACGGACCTCGACCTCCGTCGCGGGCTCGACGGTTCCGGTCGCGATCACGAGTCGCTCGATCCGTCCGCGCTCGACGACGTGGACCTGCCGCGCGGGAGGCGGATCGCTCCCGCAGGCGCCGAGAGACGCCACCGCGAGGAGGCTGACGATCGCCCGAGGCTGAGCGAAGCTCCAGCGGCCTCGGTGGGCGGTGCCCGATCCGGGCAGGCCACCTCCAGACCACGCGTCGCGCAGCATCGAGGGGGTGCGGGGGAGCAACGAGGCGGGATTCACGTTCCCTCCGGAGTTCGGGAGCGCGGCGCGGAAGAGCACTCTATCAGAGAAGTGTCGATCGGCGAAGCAGGGTTTCGCCCACCCAGGCAGATTTCAGCGCGATCCACGCCCACGATGGATCGGAGGGACGGATTTCCAATGTTGCGAAGACTCGGCGGAACCATGGCTCTCGGCGCGATGCTAGTCGTGCTGGTCACGGCGGGTGGACTGATGGCGGCGGATCCGTCGCCGCCCGGCACGATCCGGTTCATCGGCAAGAACGCCTTCGCGACGGCGGACGGGACCTTCCACGCCTGGCGCGTGGTCGATCGATCGATCGATCCCGCGGATCCCGCGGGCAGCTGGGCCGTCGTCGAGATCGATCTGGCGAGCGTCGACACCGGGATCGCGCGCCGGGACGACCATCTGCGCGATCCCGACTTCTTCGAAGTCGAGACCTGGCCGACCGCGCGCGTCCGCGCCCATTCACTCGCGCCGGCAGGCGCCAACGACGAGAACCGCCCGCGCTTCACCGCGAAGTTCGACGTCGAACTCCATGGCGTCCAGAACACGATCGACGGGGAAGTCGTCCTGGTCGAGACGAGTCCGACCACCTTCGAAGGCACGCTCGTCGTCGATCGCATGGCGTTCGGGGTCGGACCCAGGCCGAGTCGTTGGAACCCGATGTCGATCGACGCCGAGATTCCCGTCCGATTCCGCGTCGCGTTCTAGCGCGCGGCGCCTTCGAGGGCGGGTACCGCGTTGCCCGGAGGCGGGAGGCCGTCGGCGAGGCGACCCTTTGCCGCGTCCTGGATCAGCAGACCGACGCCGACGACGATCACTCCGACGAGCAACTGTCGACGGAATCGCGCGCGGGGATCGCGGCGTCCGCGAGCGCTCGGGCCGCGTAGACCGAATGCGTTCATCGCTCGTTTCCTGACGGGCGCGGGATCGAGGATACACGGGGCCACCGACGAGAACGAGTGCCGCGGCGGCGCGAGAGGTTCCGCACGCGCTCTCGAAGGGCTGCGTCTGCGCTCGCCTCAGCCGTCGGTCTTCGCGACGGCGCTGCCGGCACGTTTGGCTTCGCGCCGGGCCGGGTCGAAGAGCCAGGCGACACCCACGCCGGCCAGGTAGAGCACGATCAGCGGGACGGCCAGGAAGATCTGGCTGACGGGATCCGGCGGCGTGAGCATCGCGCCCACCACGAAGACGATCAGGATCGCGTAGGGCGTCGCGGAGAAGAGCTGTTTCGCACTCACGATCCCGGTGATCGAGAGGAAGAAGACGAAGAGCGGGAGCTCGAAAGCGACGCCGAAGGCGAGGAAGAGACGCGTCGTGAGGCTGAACACTTCCTTCATCGTCCACGCCGACACGACCCATTCGTTGTCCCAGCTGTTGAAGAACTGGAACACGATCGGGAAGACCATCGAGTATCCGAAGATCGCCCCCGACGCGAAGAGCACCGTCGAGAAGAAGACGAAGGGCAGGACCGCCTTGCGCTCGTTGTCGTAGAGGCCCGGCGCGATGAAGGCCCAGAGCTGATAGAACGTGACGGGCAGCGTCAGGACGAAGCCCGCGAGCAGCGCGCACTTGATGTAGGTGAAGAAGATCTCGGTCGGCGCGATCGCCTGGAGCTGGCCGTCGTTCTCGCCGAGCGCGTCGACCGCGGGCTCGAGCAGGAAGCCGAAGATCTGTTCCGCGAAGTTGAAGCTGGCGACGGCGCCGACGACCATCGCACCGACGACCCACATCAATCGCGTCCGGAGCTCGGCGAGGTGCTCCGTGATGGGGAGCGCGCGCTCATCCACGCTCGTCGTCCGTCGAAGCGGAAGGACCGGTGGGTTCGGCCGTGCGTCGGGGCGTGACGGTCCGGCCGACCGGGACGGTGCCGAGGCCTTCGTCCGCCGCGCTCGGTGTCGGCGACTCTGCCTCGCCTGCCTCGCCTGCCTCGGACGAGGTCTCGTCGTCCGCGTGGGCGTGCGGATCGAGGTCGTCGGGCAGCTCGCCCGGATGCTTCGCGTCGGCGGTCGCCCCCGCGTCCGCCTCGCCGGTCCCGGCCTCGAGATCGTCCCCGGCCTGCGGCGGCTTGTCGTCCGCCTGCGGCGCCTTCATCGGCTTGTGGATCGTGCCGGCGCCCGCCAGGCCGTCGCGCAACTCGTTCTGGATCTCGTCGAGGGCGAGGCTCTGTCGGAGGTCGTTGCTCGCGCGCCGGAACTCGCCGAGTCCCTTGCCGAGGGTGCGGGCGAGCTCGGGCATCCGCTTCGGTCCGAGGACCAACAGCGCGACGACCAGAATCAGTACGAACTCCATCGGTCCGATGCCGAACATGCGGGCAATCTAGCAGCCCGTCGGGAAACCCGTGCGGAGCCAGGTGCGTGGCTTCTGCGGCCAATCGAGGCGCGGAAGCGCCGCTGGGGCCAACCCCAGCAAGCTTTCGCAACGATGAGTGGACGAAGAAGACGCGTGCATGGCGACCACAGGGGTTTCGCGATGGGCTGCTCCAGCTCGGGAGCGGTGCTCTGTGACGAGCGTGGGGCAGGGTCTGAGGGGAGGACGCGGCAACCCCCCCGGTTTTCTCGCCGCGACCTCATTCCCTCAGCGGGAGGCGTCTCCGCCTCTCCTCCCCATGCACTCCACCGGGATCCGTGAGGGCCCCGGAGAAGAAGGGGGAGTCGGCCGCGCCCCCGATTCGATGCGGCCGACTCCCACGCGCGACCCACCTTGGGCCGTGCGTGAAACGATCGATCAGCGAACGCCTGCCAGGCCCTGCTGGCTCGGCGCGGGTTCCACCACCGCACGGCCGCGGACGCGCATCATTCGTCGCTGTCCGTTCTCACGGAGGATCGACACACCGGCGCGTGCGCGACCTCCCTGGGTCTCGTGGCACCAGACGACCCGGGCCAGGCCGTCGACTTCGACTTCGCCGTCGATGTCGCGCACGGTGACCTGGAGGAGCTCCCCCGGGCGCACGCGTTCGGGCAGGTCGAGGCCGAGGCCGCCCTCGGAGCGGTCCTGGGTGTAGGCGATCCGGCGGTTCTCGCTCGCGAGACGCCGCGGATAGTGGCTGTACTCGACGACGTGGACCACGCTCTGGCGGCTCTCGAGGCGGAGCGGGACGCCGGCGGAAGCGGTTTCGGGGGACAGGGTCATGCGGCACCTCGGTCGCGCTGCGGGGCGGGGTCCTCGGCCTCCGACAGCGTGCCCGCTTCGGTGACGGCGTCGGTCGCGCCGCTGATCACGAGCTCACGGAACATCCCGACGAGGTTCGGGTCGAATTGTCCACCGGCCTCGCTCTTCAGCTCGACGAGGGCTTCGTCGCGGGTGCGCGCGCGGCGGTAGGGGCGATCGCAGGTCATCGCGTCGAAGGCGTCGCAGATCGCGATGATCCGCGAGGCGAGCGGGATGCCTTCGCCGGCGAGTCCGTCGGGGTAGCCGGCGGCGTCCCAGCGTTCGTGGTGGTGGCGCACGTACTGCGCGATCGGCGCGGCGAGGCCGAGCGGCAGCAGCAGCCGCTCGCCGATGTCGGCGTGGGTGCGCACTGCTTCGAGGCGGTCGGGCTCCGGCAGGACGATGCCCTGGAGCACGTCCGAAGGCGCGCCGACCTTGCCGATGTCGTGCAGGAAGGCGGCGGTCCGGACGTTTCGACGCTCTTCGCGGGAGAGGCAGAGGGCGGCGGCGAGCAGATCGGCGTAGTAGGCCACGCGACGTGCGTGGCCGCGCATGAAGAGATCCCGACTCTCGATCGTCTCGGCGAGGACTTCGAGGAACTCGGTCGTCGACGGGCCGCCCACGCGGCTGCTGCCGGACTCGGGACCCATCGCCGGCTCTTCGAGGACCTGGCGCAGGCGTTCCTGGGCGAGGTTGCTCGCGCCGAGCTCTTCGAGGACGACCTCCGCGTCGCGGTTCTGACCGAGCACGCGGCTGATGCCTTCGAGGAAGGCGATCATGCGGGTACGGCTCTGACGTCGTTCGAGGGCGCGCTCTACGGAGGCGCTCACCTGCACGACGTCGAAGGGCTTGGTCAGGTAGTCGAAGACGCCGTGGCGGATGCCTTCGACGGCGGTCTCGACCGAGCTGCAGCCGGTGATGATGATGATCTCGGTCTGCGGAAACTCAGACCGGATCGTGCGCATCAGCTCGTCGCCCTTCATGCCCGGCATGTTGAGGTCGACGGTCACGAGGTCGACCGCGGTCGTTCGCAGGAGATCGAGGGCCTCCGCACCGCCTTCGGCGGTCGAGACGTCGTAGCTCCCGGAGAGGATCATCCGGAGCGACTCCCGCGGCCCCCGCTCGTCGTCGACGATCAGGACCCGAGCGCGCTCGGGCGCCTCGAGGGACGGGGTGTCGGGCGTGAAGGATTCGCTGACCATGCCCCGGCTTAGAGCAAGGGGCGTGCCACTCGTCACGGTCGCCGACGGAATCCCGCAAGTGTCTGGTTCGGCGGAGCTTTTCGGGGTCGGTCGAGGGAGGCGCCGCGCGCTCCCCGCCGGGTCTTCCGATCCCGGTGCGTACCGATTCGGACCGGACTCCGGATGGGCTCCCAAGTACCTGAAAATACTCGGTTTTTCGGGGTGTACGAATCGGAACGGGGCGTCGCCGGAATCGTTCCGGATCGTGCGGCCCGGATGTCAGGGGCAGGCCGCGCCGTCACAGAGGTTGCCACCCATGTCGACGCCCCCGGAGACGGCGACCGCGGCGTTGTTCGAGAGGACGTTGTCGGCGTAGCCGGATTCGATGCCGAGCTGGAGCCCGTTCTCGAAGTTCGAGCGGGAGGTGTTCCGGCGGACGTTGCAGCCGTTGAGACAGCTGATGCCGTCGTCGCCGGCCTGATCGCCATTGTCGAAGGACGTGTTGTCGAGGAGGGTGCAGCCGTTGCCGCACTCGATTCCGTCCCCGCCGTTGTCCCGCGCCGCGTTGCCGATCAGGCTCGCCGTGTCGCCACAGGAAATTCCGTCGCCGTCGTTGAAGCGCACGACCGTATCGCGGACCACCCCGAGGTCGCCGCACTGGACGCCGTGATCCGAAGGATCGCCGTCGCCGTTGTTCCGCGCCGTGCCGTCGTCGAGGCTGGCGCCGCCGATCAGGACGATGCCGGTGTCGCCGTTGTTGGTGGCGACGATCTGATCGAGCGTGCTGCCGGCGCCCGCGGACACGCCCGAATCGCCGTTCCCGATCGCGACGAGTCGTGTCGCCGTCACATCGACCGAGAGGGAGAACCCCTCTGCGCCGTTCGCCGTCGCCGAGCAGCTCACGACCCGCGACCCCGCATCGACACGGATGCCACCGGCGGCGTTCCACCGCGCGTGGACGTTCTCCACGTGGGCCCTTCTGCGGAGCCAGAGCCCGGTACCGTACATGCCGACCACGGAGCCGTTCGAGACGGACACGCCCTCGATCAGCGTGTTCGCTTCGATGCCGTTGGCGCCGAAGCTCGTCGTCGGCGTGCAGTCGTCGGCCGTGCCGACACAGTCGGGTGACAGGATCGCGAAGCCGCCGAGATCGAGATGGACGTCGTTCGCGGAGATCCGGATCCCGTCCGTGGTGATGGGGACGACCAGGTCGCCGGTCAGCCGAAAGCTGCTCGCAGGCGCGCTGGGCGTGATCTGGACCGGGAAGCCGGGCGTGTCTCCGGCGAAGCAACCCGTGTTCTCGGCGCAGGTCTGATTGATTTCGAGCACGCCGTCCGAGGCGCGTGCGAGCGGGCTCACGAGCAGGAGCGAGAGCAGAGCGAAGGTGGCGACGCGTCGATTCCGTTGGCGCTTCATGTCTTCGGACCTCGTGACAGGAGGACCGCCGGCGTCTTCCGTCCGGCGGTCCTCGGGGTGGAAGCCTTCGCTTCGAGCGGGCTCAGGGACAGGTCCCGCCGTTGCAGAGATTGCCCAGCGAGTTGACTCCGCCGCTCACCGTGCCCGCGCCGGGGTTCGCGGTCACGACGTTGTTCGCGTACCCGCTGTCGGCCCCGAGCGAGATGCCGTTGCCGAAGTTGCTGCCGCGAATCGTGTTGCCGCGCACGTTGCACCCCTGGCCGCAGGAGATGCCGTCGTCGCCGCTCTGGTCGCCGTTGCTGACGACCGAGCTGTCGAGGATGGTGCAGCTGTTGTCGCACTCGATGCCGTCGCCGTCGTTGTTGCGGACCGCGTTCCCGATCAGGGTGGAGTCGCCCTGGCAATCGATCCCGTCACCGGTATTCCCCTCGACGGCGTTGTTCACGATCATCGAGCCCGCACCGCAGCTGATCCCGTCGTCGATCGTGCCGCCGTCTCCGTTTCCGGTCGACGTCGAGTTCCGGACCGTGGTGTGGGACGTGACGCTGATGCCGCTTCCGTCGTTGCCGCGGGCCGTCACCTGGTCGAGGGTGGCGCCGACCGAGCCCGTCACGCCGGCGGACGCGTTGCCGAAGCTCGTGACCCGGGTCGCGGTGGAGTTCGAGCCGATCGCGACGCCCGTCGAGCCGTTCTCGAAGGCGACGACGTCGGAGATCGCGGCCTGGCCGGCGGTCGCGAGTCCGATGGAGCCGTTCCAGCGGACTTCGACGTTCGAGATCCGCGCGTTCTGACCGACGTCGATGCCGCGGCGGCCCATGCCGACGATCCGGCCGTTCGTGACGGCGAGACCGACGACGGGGGGAGACGTGATCGCGTCGATTCCGTCGCCGGCGGGGACGGCGCCGCCGCCGGGCGGAGAACAGTCGGCGTTCGTGCCGACGCAGGCGCCGCCGAGGATCGCGAACCCGCCGAGATCGATGCTCACGTCGTTCGCCAGCACCTCGATTCCGTCGGTATCGAGGTTCGACGGCACGAGGTCGCTCGTCAGGACGAAGCTCTTCGCGGGGGCGGCCGGCGTGATCTGCACCGGATAGCCCGGCCCGTCCCCGGCGAAGCAGCCGGAGTTGATCGCGCAGGTGGCATTGATCTCGAGGACGCCCGGGTCGGCCCAGGCGACGGAGGTCGCTGCGAGCAGCAGAGCGGTGGCGAGGCCGAGAGGCAGAAGGGTGATTCGAGACATCGGAGATCCTCCAGTGGAAAGGCCGACGGCGTCGGCGCGGGAAAGGGGTGCGGTCCGGCGCACGAACGAAGCGCGGGGGCGCTGCGCCTCGTCCGATCCGGGCTCAGCGCTCGGCGGACGCCTTGTGGCGACCGATGCGAGTCAGGGCGAGGAGCGCGATCGCGAGCGTCGGCAGCAGCGTCGGCTCGGGAATCTGGATCGCGTCGAGGTCGGCGGCGCGCCAGGCGGCGGCGTTCCCGGATCCGTCGGCCGACGCGTCGAAGGACGGACTCGTCGCCCAGGTGCCGGTCGCGAGGTCGTAGGCCAGGACGTCTTCGTCGGCGAAGACGACGCCCCCGACCACGCCATCGCTGTCGAAGCTCACGTGCAGCACGCCGGCCGCGTCGATGCTCGCGGCGTCGAGGTCGAGCCTCGTCGGCACGCCCTCCTCGGAGCCATCGAAGAAGACGCCCCACAAGCCGTCCGGCGTGAGACGCCCGAGGTCTTCGTCGGCGAACACGGTGCCGTCGATGTTCACGGTCACGTCGAAGGAGACGAGCAGGTCCCCGGTCGGCCCTCGGGTCACGGCATCGATCCGTGCGCCCGGCGGTACGCCCGCGGCACTGGCGTCGAGGACGATCTCGTAGCTCGCGCCGTCGAAGCGCACGACGTCGCCGGGACTGGCGACCACGCCCACCAGGGCGGTCGCGACGTCGAGGACGAAGAGACGCCGCCCGCCCCCTTCGTCGGCGAACCCGACGGTGTCGGGCGCCGGGTTCGCAACGAGCGGACCGCCGAGGGTCTCCTCGAAGACGAGTCCCAGCCGATTGTCGACGGCGACGTCCTGGTCGGCGAGCGGATTCGAAGCGCCTGGGACGAGATCCAGCGTGACGTCCGAGGAAGCCGAGAGGAGCTGGGCCTGGGCGTCCTGGATGGGCAGCGAGACGAGCAGACTCAGCAGGAACACGGAGCAGAAGGCGACCGGAGCCGCGCGGCGAGCGGCGGCCCGGGCGGCGAGGCGGGTCGAAGTGGTCGACATGAGAATCCTCCTCGGGGGCCGGCGCGGGTTCCCGACGCCGGCGGGATCGACGACGAGGCGCCACGACCCGCGTGGCATCGCTACGCCGGGACCCGCTCAGGGGGAGGGCCTCGGCGTCGACGGCCCCTCGCTCGAGGCGCGGGCCCACCCGATCAACCTCCCGGGGTGCCCCGCCAGCGCGCGGAGCGAGCGCTCCGCTTCCAGCCCGATCGCTCGGCGCCCGTGTCGCCGGACCAGCTCGATCGCCTCGGCGTGCGAAAGCCCGCCCAGGGACAGCACCTGCGGTCGCAGCGCCGCAAGATCTCGAGGGATCGCCGACGCGTCTTCGCCGGAGGCGATCAGGCATGCGCCCGAGGGGAGGCTTCGCGCCGGCAGGCCCAGGCGATCTCGTGCGTCCTCCAGCACGATCCAGCGCGGGTCGCGGTCGCCGCGCGACGGGGACCGGAAGAGCGCGGCGGCTTCGGCTGCGGAGAGCGGAGGGCGCTGGACCAGGCAGCGCAGGCCCCGCCAGGCCGCATAACGCGTCGCCTCGGTGATCAAGCGCGTCTTGCCGATGCCCGACGGCCCGGCGATCCAGACGGCTCGCCCGGAACCGACCGCCGTCCCTTCGATCGTTCGGATGAGCGCCGCGAGCTCTCGTCGTCGGCCGATCAGGCGCCCCGGGCGCCCCCGCCCTGCGTTCATCTCGCCCGTCAAGATCCCTGCCCCCGCATGCCCGCCGGGGAGGCGCCACTCGGGCCGTGGCATCGCCACGAAGATGGCCGCCCATGCCCCGAACCCGACGGCGGCTCGCCGCGGAAGCGATATCGAACGCCCCTCTCGCGCGTCGTTGGCGATAATCTGGAGTGCCATGACTTCCGACGATCCCGCCCCGACGCCGAGCTCCTCGCTCGAGCGATTGGCCACCAAGCCGTTCGTGGGCCGCACGGCCCTGCTCGGCGCCGCGCGGATCGCGATCGACGGGGCGCGCCTGGGACGAGGACAGTGCCTCCTCTTCAGCGGCGAGCCGGGCATCGGGAAGACGCGACTCGCCGACGAGGTCCTCGGTCTCGCCCGTCACCGCGGCCTCGGCACGATCGCCGCGCGCTGTCACGAGATCGAAGGCGCGCCGGCGCTCTGGCCCTGGCTGCAGGTCGTTCGCGGTGTGCTGGCCCGGCTTCCCGACTCGGAGCGCGAAGCGCGGCTGGCTGCCGACGGCGCGATCCTCACGCGACTGATCGACCGGCAGGCGGCCGGCCCGTCGGTCGAAACGTCCTCCCCCGATCGCTTCGCGGTCTTCGATGCGGTCACGCGGCTGCTCGATCGGGCCTCGTCTCTCGAGCCCCTCGCGATCCTGATCGACGACCTGCACTGGAGCGATCCCGCAAGCGCGATGCTCCTGCACTACGCGGTTCGCGAGCTGCGCCATGCGCCCGTGCTCTTCGTCGCGCTCTTTCGGCACACGGGCCTGAGCGAACGGACCTCCCTCGCGCACGTTCTCGAAGGGCTCGCGAGCGATGCAGAGTCGTTCGTCCTCGAGGGACTCGAGGAGGAAGAGATCCGAGACCTCGTCCGCGAGGTCATGGGCTACGAGATGGCGGACGTGTTCCACGCCGCGCTCCGAGCCCATACCGGCGGCAATCCGCTCTTCATGGTCGAGGTGATCCGAACCCTCGTGAGCGAGGGGCGAATGGGCTCGCCCGAGGAGGCGGTCCCCGACGCGATTCCGCTCCCCGGCAGCATCCGGACCGTGATCGAGCGAAGGGTCGACGCGGTGGGCGAGCTGGCCGCGCGTGTCCTGCGTCAAGCGAGCTTGTTGGGCCGTGAGCTCGACGTCGACCTGCTCGAGGCGACGGGCCTTTCTCCCGACGAGACGCGTTCGGGTCTCGACGCCGGGCTCGACGCGGGGCTGCTCGAGCAGGTGGACGGCAGTGCGCGCCGGGTCCGATTCACCCACGACGTGGTGCGAGAAGTGCTGGAGCGGACGCTCTCCGAGGCCGATCGTCTTCACTTCCACCGCCGCGCGGCGGACGCCCTGCTCGCTGCGCGTTCTCTTCGGCTCCACGAATGTTATGCCCAGCTCGCGGCTCATCTGCTGGTCTCGGCGCAGGCGGCGGGCGAGGGGGACGGGGCCCCGCGCGCGGAGGCCGATGCGCGCGCCGCCTTCGACTACGCGATGCTGGCGGCCCGGCAGGCCTATTCGAACTACTCCTTCGAGGTGGCCTGCGAGCTGCTCGAGACCGCGCTGCGTGCGCTCGACGCCGGCGGGTCCGGGCTCCCATCGGCGGCCGAGCAGGAACGGCTCGCCCTGCGCGGCAAGGCGCTCGTGCTGCTCGCGGACGCGCGCTGGCAGTCCGGACTCGCGGTGGAGGCCGCCGAGGCGGACCGGGAGGTCGAGCAGATCGCGCGCCGCCTCGGGGATCCGGCGCTGCGGGCGCAGTCGGTCCTCGGACTCGCGGGTCGCAACGACCTTCCCCTCGATCCACCGCCCGAGCATGCGCGCTGGCTGGCGGAGGCCTATGACGCCCTGCCGGAGGACGAAACCGTGCTGCGTCTGCGCCTGTTGGCCCAACGCGTTCGGTCGAGCTCGTTCGGAGACCTCGGCGAAGAGCTGATCCGCTGGGCGGAGGAATGCCAGCGACTCGCCGAGGAGCTCGACGATCCCTGGGCGCGATTCATCGCGCGGGATGCGATGCACTATGCGCTGCTGCCCGCGGAGCACCTCGAGGCGCGACTCGAGGTGGGCAGCTCGCTGCCGGATCTCGCGCGTCACCTCGGGTCCTCGCGACTCGAAGCGCTCGCGCTCCTCTGGCGGATCTTCGACCGGTTGCAGCTCCCGGATCGCGCTGGCGCCGATCGGGATGCCGGGCGACTCCGCGAGAGCGCCGAGCGCATGCGACGTCCTTTCTGGCGCTGGCTCTCCCTCGGCGTCGATGCTTGCCTGGCGCTGCTCGACGGCGATCTGCCCCGGACCGAGCGGCTCGTCTTCGAGGCGCTCGAGGTCGGACAACAGGCCCAGACGCCCAACGCGCTGATCTTCTTCGGAACGCAGCTCTTCCATCTGCGCGAAGCGCAGGGCCGTTCCGACGAGCTGCTCCCGCTGATGGAGCAGATCGAACGCGAGCGTCCGGGTCTGCCGGTCTTCCGGATCGGTATTCCGCTGATCCACGCCCTCGCCGGTCGTCGAGAGGAGGCGCAGCGCACCTTCGATTCCGTCGCCGCCGCCGATTTCGAAGACGTCCCCGACGATTTTCATCGTCTGCCGATGCTCACGTCGTGCGCCCGGGTGGCTGCCTACCTGGGCGACCTGCCGCGGGCGAAGCGACTGCGCGCGCTGCTCTCACCCTACGAAGGTCGAGTCGTGATGGCCGGTGTGGTCACGTTCTGGGGAGGATCGGTCGATCGCTTCCTGGGCGCTCTCGAAGAAGCGCTCGGTGACCTGGAGGCGGCCGCCCGACGCTACGAACGGAGTCTGCACATTGCCGAGCGGGCCGGCGCGCGGCTCGCGGCGGCGGCCTCGCGCCTCGACCGGGCGCGCGTCCTGCGGGCCATCGGCGGCGAGGCACCGCTCACCGAGGCGGCCGACCTCGAGCGCACGGCGATCACGTCGCTGCAGGCGCTCGGCGTCGAGCCCTCCGACCGTGCCGTCCCGCTCGCCGGGCGCGCGATGCCGGGTCGGACGACGCCGGCCGCCTCGGCGTCTATCGCGCGGTTCGCGCGTGGTGCCTACTCGTGGCAGCTGTCCTTCGCGGGCGACGACTTCGAGCTGCCAGACACCAAGGGACTCGCCTATCTGCATCAGCTGCTCGCGACGCCCGATCGCGAGATCCACGTGCTCGACCTCGTCGCCGCGGAGGAAGGCGCCGCGCCGGCCGCCCGCTTCGAAGGGAGCGGCGAAGCCGACGCCGGGAGCGTGCTCGTCGAGACCGAGTGGGAAAGCGTGGACGACCAGGCCCTCGCTGCCTATCGGGACCGACTCCGGCGCCTCGCCGAAGACCGCGCCGCGGCGGAGTCGGCGCGCGATCTCGGGCGACTCGAGGCGATCGACGAGGAGGCGGTCCGGATCGAGGACGAGCTTCGGCGGGTGACGGGACTCGGTGGACGCGCCCGTCCGGCGGGCTCTTCCGTCGAGAAGGCGCGCAAGTCGGTCTACAACCGGATCCGCGCGGCGATTTCGCGGATCGAGGTGCACTCTCCGGCGCTCGCCCGTCACCTGGAGCGATCGGTGACGACGGGACGTTCCTGCGTCTACCGACCGGAGCAGGCGATCGAGTGGACGCTCGAGCCGGACTAGAAGCGGGTCCCGGCTTCGTTCCAGGAACGGGCGGGCTCACCTCTGGCCCGGCTCCTCGATCGCCAGCTTGTCCATCTTCAGCTTGAGCACGCGCCGGGTGATGCCGATCGCGCTGGCCGTCTTCGTCTGGTTCCAGCCGTTCGCGGCGAGCGCCTCGCGAAGGATGTCGGTCTCGAAGCGCGCGACCGTTTCTTCGAAGCCGCGTTCGCCCTGGCGCCACTGTTCGCGGAGCGCCTCCGCCTGACCCGAGTGGCCGATCGCCGGCGGAAGATCCTCGCGGTCGATCGTGTCGCCCTCCGCCATCGCGAGGGCGTACTCGATCGCGTTCTCGAGCTCGCGCACGTTGCCCGGCCAGCCGTAGCCCTCGAGCGAACCGATCGCCGCGGGCGCGAGGGTCCGGTCGGGGCCGAGTCGCTCGAGGAAGTGCTGCGCCAGCAACCGGACGTCTTCTCGTCGTTCACGGAGCGGCGGAAGCGCGACCGGCACGACGGCCACGCGGTAGTAGAGGTCCTCGCGGAAGTTCCCGTTCTTCACTTCTTCGGCGAGATCGCGGTTCGTCGCCGTCACGATCCGCACGTCGACGCTGATCGACTGCGACGAGCCCACGCGTTCGAAGGTGCGCTCCTGGAGCGCACGCAGGAGCTTGACCTGCACCGCCTGGTCGAGCTCGCCGATCTCGTCCAGGAAGAGCGTGCCGCCGTCGGCCGCCTCGAAGCGTCCTGCGCGCCGTTCCGAAGCGCCGGTGAAGGCGCCCTTCTCGTGTCCGAAGAGCTCGCTCTCGATCAGCTCCGAAGGAATCGCACCGCAGTTCACCGCGACGAAAGGTCGCTCGGCCCGAGGAGAGAGATCGTGGATCGCTCGCGCGGCGAGCTCTTTGCCCGTGCCGCTCTCACCGGTGACGAGGACGGTCGCCTCCGCCTTCGCGATCCGTTCGATGGTGCGGAAGACGCTTCGCATCGCTTCGCTGCGGCCGACCATCCGGCCCAGGTGTTGACGTTCGTCGATCTCGTCACGGAGTCGCTCGACCTCGTCCTCGAGCTCGCGCTTCTCGAGCTTGTCGCGGACCTTGAGCTTGAGCGCGTCGAGCTCGAAGGGCTTCGTCACGAAGTCCGCCGCCCCGCGCTTCATCGCTTCGACCGCCGCGTTCACCGTGTTGGTCGCGGTCAGCACGATCACCGGCGCGCGGATCCCGCGCTCCGCGAACTCCTGGAGGAGATCGAGGCCGCTGCGTCCAGGCATGACCAGGTCGAGGAGGACGACGTTCGGTGTCGCGAGGGCGACTTCCCGGAGCGCATCGTCGACGTTCCCGGCGACGGTCACGTCGCCCTCGGATTTCAGCAGCATGCGCAGGGATTCCTGCACGCCCGGTTCGTCGTCGACTACCAGAATGCGAGGCATTCCGGGAGCTTACCACGCCTGTTGCGGATCCCCGCCGATTTCCCGCCGGCGGCGCCGCGGGGTCGGTCTAGGAAGGCGTCGGGAGGTCGACCAGGACCAGGGTCTCGGCGCTGTCCGTCGCGTCCACGGTCAGCTGGCCGCCGCCGGCCTCGACGATCGTCTCGGCGAGCACGTACTCGAGGACGTTCGCCGCGGCCGTCACGTCGGACAGGCCGCTCGTGTCGCCCGCACCGAGCGGGGCCGCCCCGCGCCGCTCCGGATCGTGGTGTCGGAGCAGGATCCGCAGCCGCGGGTTTCCGTCCGCGGCGCGATCGATCCGCCGGGTCGCGACGAAGAGATCGCCTCGCTCGGGCAGCGACGCGAGAGCGCGGTCGAGCAGGCCCGCGAGGGCGACCTCGAGTCCCGTCGGGTCCGCCCAGGCGATCGGTGCGTCGCGCTCGAGCTCCCGCAGCACGAGCAGCCTCCGTTCGCCGATCGAATCCCGACGATCGTCGAGGAGACGCTCGAGGAGGGCCGAGACGTCGATCGGAGACGCCTCGATCTTCTCGTGCGCCGAGGCGCTCGACAGCCGGCCGATCACCTCGTCGATGTGCGCGACATCGCGACCGACGAGCTCGCGGAAGCGGTCGCGGAACTCGGCGTCCTCGAAGTTGTCGTCGAGGAGCTCGGTGAACGTCCGGATCGAGACGAGCGGATTGCGGATCTCGTGAGACAGACTGCGAGCCAATCGGCGCCATTGGTCATGAGCCTGCGCCGGGGCCGCCAGGGGCGCAGCAGGTGCCGCCGGGGGCGTAGCAGGAGTAGGGGGCTCGGTCGCGGCGTGCGCGAACGTCTCCGCGCCGAGCTCCGTCGAGACATCCCCGTCGGCCTCGCCCGCGATCCGGGGTTCCGGCGCGTCGATGGCGGGCGGGGTCGCCTCCGGGAGCCCCTCGGCGAAGGCCCGCTCGAGGTCGGCCGTGGCTTCGCTCGGCCCGGTCGGAGCGTCCGACGCGGATGCGGGCGGGGACGTCGCCGGAACGCTCGGCGGGATCACCGGCGCGCCGGCGAATTGCGCGCGCAGATCATCGGGTTCGTCCGTCTGGACCGTGGCGAAGCCGTCGTCTTCGACCGATCGCGTCGCGAGCGCGAGGGCTGCACCCGATTCGCCGAGATCCGCCGCGCTCAGCGGATCCCGGGCCGTCGAGGCCAGCGCCGTCCAGAGAAGCGACTCCACGGCGCTGCGATCGCCTGCCCAGGCCTCACTCTCGAGCACGGCGAGGGCTTCGTCGTCGAGGCTTCGCCGCGGGCCACCGACCTGCGCCGTCCAGCTCGAGAGAACGTGCTCGGCGAAGGGTCGCACCGCCGCCGGATCGTCGGCGAGGCTCGGCACCTCGACCACCAGCGCCGCGAAGGCGCCGGCGAGCACCGGCTCGAGGGTCTCGCGTCCGGCGCCAGGCGCGGCCGTCGCGACCACGTGAAGGCGATCGCCGCCCGGACCGATCCCGAGTCGCATCCACTCGGCGAGCGCGCGCTGGGCTTCGGCCGGGAGGGCATCCACGTCCTCGATCCGCAGGGACCCGGTCGTCGCGATGCGTTCGGCGAGTCGTTCGGCGCCGTGGATCTCGCGGCCGTCGAGGCGGACCGCGCCGGTCGACGCGGCGCGGCTCCGAAAGAGCTCCGCATAACGTGCGACGAGACTCCGGCCACTCCCGGCGCGACCGCAGACCAGCAGGGGCAGGCCGGCGAGCGCGGGATCGAGGGCGCGCAGCAGACCGGGAACGTCGACCGAGCCGAACCAACCCGAGAAGCGCTCGGCGATCCGTTCGCGTTCGTGGCGCGCCGTGAGCGGCGCCGCATTGCGGTGGGCCGCGGCGCTGCGGACGAGCGCGCGCAGCGTGCGCGGATCCGGACGCTCGGCGCACGTCTCGTCCTCATCGGCGGAGAAGAGGCGCTGGATCTCGCTCGCGTCCTCGTCGCTCGCGAGGAAGAGTCGGCGGGCGGTGGCGAGGGCCACGCGGTGACGGTGGACGAAGTCGAGCTCCGCTTCGAAGTCGCCCCTCGGTGCGATCAGGAGCGCGAGGGGCGCACTCGCCGTCGCGAAGACGGCGTCACCGGGCGCGCCGATGACCAGACGCTCCGCCGGCAGACCCGTCGCACGGGCCAATGCGTTTCGCGGGGCGACCTCGCGGTCGACGATCCAGAACGTCTGAGGGAGGGAGGACTCGGTGGACATCTCGGGGTCTCCGTCCCACTCGGAGAGCGGACGGCCAGCAGGAACGAGGCGCGGAGCTCGAGACCGGACCAACGAGACCGGGGCGGACCGCAACGACACAGCAAACGGAACAGCGGGAACGACGGACGCACGCGCATCCGCCAGCGCGGACGCCTCGTCAGACTACCCCGTTCGGGACCCTGGAGGCCACGCGCGACGGCGTGTTCTCGCTGCGAATCGCGCCTCCCGGAAGCGGGCTTCGCTCGATCGGCAACGGGAGTGCAGGTACCGTGCAACTCGTCCACGCGGGGGCGGGAGCGACACGGTCGATCCGGGCGCCCGGACGGGAGGCGAGTCTGTGTCGGGTGAGCGGAGTGGCCGCGTGCGGGTCGCGCGGATGCAGGAGATCGATCGCGTCGCGGCGCTGTGGACGATGATCACGGAGCACCACGCCGGGCTCGATCCGCTCTTCCGCATGCGCCGGGGGACGGTTGCCGAGGGGGAGCTGCGGGAGCTCCTGCGGGCGATGGCGCGCGATCCCGATGCGGAGATCCTCGTCTACGACGCGAACCCGGACACCGACGCCGCGGGGGGCGCAGGGAGCGACCTCGTGGGCCTCTGCATCGTCCGGGTCGATCGCGCGCCGCCGATCCTCGAGGAGACCGAGCGCGCCGAGATCACCGACGTCGGCGTCCGCCCGACCCATCGTCGCCAGGGCGTGGCCCGGGCGCTCGTCGAGGAGGCCCTCGGCTGGATCCGCGACCGCGGGGTCGAGCGCGTCGAGCTCCAGGTCGCGAGCGGGAACGTCGAGGGTCAGGCCTTTTGGCGGGCGCTGGGCTTCGCGGATCTGATGACCGTGCTTCACAAGCGATTGGAATCCCGGTAACTTTCGCCGCCGGCGCGCCCGCGCCGGTTCCCCCTTCTCCCTCCCTTGTCGCGTGCCCCTGCGCGCACCCCCTGGTACCCCCATGTCCAAACTGAACCCGATCGCGCAGTCCCTGAACGAGCAGCTCGAGAAGGCCGCTCCCGAAGTCCTCGGGATGCTCTCCGAGTACGGTCGCCGTCTCTACTTCCCGAAGGGCATCATCTCCCAGACGGCCGAGGCGAAGCAGAAGGCCACGCGCTTCAACGCCACGATCGGGATCGCGACGGAAGAGGGCTCGCCGATGATCCTGCCCTCGATCTCGTCGCAGATCGGGGACGTCTCGGCGCAGGACGCCGTGACCTACGCGCCGCCGCCCGGACGGCCGGGCCTCCGTGACGCCTGGCGCGAAAAGCTCCTCGCCGAGAACCCGTCGCTCGCCGGAAAGAGCTTCGGTCAGCCGATCGTGACCAGCGCGATCACCCACGGCCTCGCGCTCGCGGGTGAGCTCTTCCTCGACCCGGGCGACGTGATGCTCCTGCCCGACAAGCTCTGGGGCAACTACCGCCTGACCTTCGAGGTCCATCACGGCGCCGAGATCCAGACCTTCCCGTTTTACAAGAGGGCCGCGGGCGCTTCCAAGGAAGCGGGCGGGATGGACACGGATGCCTTCGCGACCCGGCTCGGCGAGCTCGCCGAAGGCCGCGACAAGGTCGTCGTGCTCCTCAACTTCCCGAACAACCCGACCGGCTACATGCCGACCGAGGCGGAAGGCGACGCCCTGGCGGCGGCGCTCGAGGCCCAGGCCGAGAAGGGGACGAAGCTCGTCGTGCTCTGCGACGACGCCTACTTCGGCCTCTTCTACCACCTCGGTGGCCGGTCGATGACCGAGTCGCTCTTCGGGAAGCTCACGGGGCGCCACCCGAACCTGCTCGCGGTCAAGCTCGACGGCGCGACCAAGGAGCTCTTCGTGTGGGGCCTGCGCTGCGGCTTCGTCACCTTCGGCCCCGGTCGCGCGGATAGCGCCGCCGAGGTCTGTGAAGCCCTCGACGCGAAGACGCGCGGGGCCATCCGAGGCGGGATCTCGAACGTTCCGCAGCTCTCGCAGACCCTCGTCGAGCGGACGCTCCAGAATCCGGACCTCCGGAAGGAACGGGACGAGAAGTGCGAGATCCTGCGCGTTCGCGCGGAGCGCGTCTTCGAGGTCGCGAACCGGGACGAGTACGAGGATTCGTGGAGCGTCTATCCCTTCAACAGCGGCTACTTCATGCTGGTGAAGGTGAAGGGCGTGGACGCGGAGAAGCTCCGCGTGCACCTCCTCGACGAGCACCAGGTAGGCCTCATCGCGACGTCCGCCACGGACATCCGGGTCGCCTTCAGCTGCCTCGACGTGGACGATGTCGAGCCGCTCTTCGCGGCGCTCCATCTCGCGATTCAGGAACTTCGTTCCTGAGTCCGGGTCGGCGCTGTGCGTCTCTCGACGCGCCCTTCCCTCGAGCGCGCCTTGCGCTGAAGGCTCGGTAGCGAGTTGGCGGAGGCTTCTTCCGTCTCGATCCGATCGAAGGCCCGTACGATCTCGATCGTGAGGCGAATGCTCTCGACCAGCGCGTCCTTCGAGATGCGTTCGTCGATGCCGTGGACGCGGCGGCTCTCGTCGGCGGTGAGCGAGCGGGGCACGAAGCCGTAGCTCGTGATGCCGAGCTCGCGGAACCAGTGGGCGTCGGTGAAGCCGCCGATCAGTCGGGGGACGACGAGACCAGGCTCGGCCTGCTCGCCGGCGACCGTTTCGATCGCGCGGTAGAGCGGGCTGTCCGGGGACGAGGCGATCGCCGGAAAGCTCAGGAGCTCTTCGACCGCGACCGAGTCGTCGTCGACGACGCGCCGGATGGCGTCCGCGAAGCTCGCGCAGGATTCGCCCGGGAGCAGCCGCGCGTCGAGATGGGCGCGTGCGAGGGCGGGCGCGACGTTCGTCTTGGGGGCGCCCTCGAGGACCGTGATCGAGACCGTGTTGCGGACGAGCGCGTTCTGCGCGGGATTGCCGAGGAAGCGGCGCCGGAAACCTTCGTCGTTCTCGAGGGTCGTTCCGAGGAAGAGATATCCGGGGCGATCCCACTCCGCGGCGACCGGCGCGAGCGCCGTGAACATCTGCGCTACCTCGGGAATCACGCGGATCGGGGTCTCGACGCGCCGGATCCGGTCGAGGGCCGCTACGAGGCGCGGCACCGCCGCATCGGCCGTCGGCGAAGAGCTGTGCCCCGCGCGCCCGCTCGCAGCGAGCTCGAGCCAGCACGGTGCCTTCTCGACGATCGCCACGCCCCAGATCGGCGGGCGCTCGCTCTCGCGTCCGGCCGCGATCTGGACGCCCCCGCCTTCGGTCAGCAGATAGCCGACGCCCTCGAGCAGCTCCGGATGGTTCGCGACGAGCCAGCCCGCCCCGTCCCGCCCGCCGGTCTCCTCTTCGGGTGTGGCGAGGAAGACGAGGTCGCGGTCCAGGACGATGTCACTGTCGGCGATCGCGGCCATCGCCATCAGGTGGCTCACGCCGACGCCCTTCGCGTCGAGCGCGCCGCGTCCCCAGACGAAGCCGTCCCAGACCTCACCGGCAAAGGGATCGACACTCCATTCGGCGGGGTCCGCCGGGACGGTGTCGAGATGGGAGAGCAGGGCCAGGGCCGGTCGGTCGCCCCGACCGCGGAGCCGCCCCCAGACTGCGGCGCGGCGTGGGCCGCCGTCGGGGCCCGGCGTCTCGATCACGCGGGTCTCGATCCCGACCCGCCGGAGCTCCGACGCATAACGGCGCGCGAGGGCCCGCTCGTTGCCGGGTGGATTCGTCGTCCGGATCCGGATGGCGTCGGCGAGGACCTCGGGCGCGCGGTGGGACACCGGTCCGCGCTCGAAGATCCGGTCGAAGGGCCAGAGCGCCTGCGCTTCGTTCGCGAGTCCGCCGAGGGCCCCGAAGAGGAGCACGATCAGGACGAGACCGACGGCAAAGCAGGGGCCACCGGCGGATCCGAGCCGCGCGCGCCGGAGCGGGAGCAGCTCGAGGCGTGCCGGGCTCGCGGTGCTGTGTTCGAAATCGGCGGCCATGCCACTCCAGGAGGGGGGACCAGTCGCCGGGAGGCAGCGGGAGGATAGACCTCGCGGATCATCGGGCCAGACCCGGTGTGTCGCCGGTCGCCCCAACGGACACGAAGTGGGTCCATAAAGCAACACTTGATGGGTCGGAATGGGCGAAAGCGCTGCATCGGCGGACCCATCGGGCTAAACATTGCCGCGGAGTGAGATCCCCCAGGAGCATCTGAAATGCAACGCGATCCTTCCGACGGGGAAGGGCTGCGGACCGACTCGGTCTCGAGCCCTCCCGCCGAGCGCAGGACGATGGACGACCACGATCGTCCCCTGTTTTCCCGAAGCGGGATCGGGGGCCTGCTCGTCGTGTTGGCCGTGGTGCTCGGCTTCGGCATCGGAAGCGAGATCGGCTCCGCGGAAGACGGACAGCGCGTGGGCGCGAACGCCAGGGCGGCCGCCGTGGTCGCGGCCGAATACTCGAGCGCCGCAACGACCCTGGCCGCGCACACGCCCCAGACGCCGGCCGCGGCGACCCGCGTCTCCCTTTCACCCGGCGCGCGCCCGACGACCGAGAGCCTCGCGGCCGATCCGCCCGCCGGGATCGCGATCGACGATCTACCGATCCACCGCTCGCCGATCATCGAGGATCCGGTCGAGCACTTCACGATCGTGACCCGCGGCGAGATCGCGAGTGGCGAGAGCCTCGGTGCCTCGCTTCGACGTCAGGGCATCGCCCCTTCGACGGTGCACCTGATCGCGAAGGAGATGCGCAAGGTCTTCGACTTCCGCCGTTCGCGTCCCGGCGACACCTACCGCCTCGGTCAGGACGCCGATGGTCGCGTGCTCGACTTCCGCTACGCGCAGAGCCCGGAAGAGAGCTTCTATCTCGCGTGGGAAGGCTCGCGCTACGTCGTGCGCAAGGAGACCGCCGAGCTCCGCCCGCTCGTCGCCAAGATCGCGGGGATCGTCGACTCCTCCTTCTATGGCGCCGTCCTCGCCCTCGGTGAACAGAGCGCCCTCGCCAGCGAATTCTCGCGGATCATGGCCTGGGACATCGACTTCAGCCGGCAGGTCCATCCCGGCGACGAGTTCCAGATCCTCTACGAACGCCTCTACCGGACGAACGACGACGGCGAAGACGTCTACGTCCGCCCGGGTCGCATCCTCGCCGGTCGCTACGCCGGCAAGCACGGGGACCACACCGTCGTCTACTTCGAGGACGAGAAGGGCGAGGGCGCCTACTTCCGTCCCGACGGTACGAGCGTCCAGCGCGCGTTCCTCGCGGCGCCCCTCGAGTTCAGTCGGATCAGCTCGCGCTTCACCCGCGCGCGTCGCCACCCGATCCTGAACGTCACCCGTCCCCATCGCGGGATCGATTACGCCGCTCCGCACGGCACGCCGATCTGGTCCGTCGCCGACGGCGTCGTCGAGTACCGCGCGCGCGCCGGTGCCTCCGGCAATCTCGTCCGCATCCGCCATCGCGACGGCCTGACGTCCCACTACGCCCATCTCGCCTCCTTCGCGAAGGGGCTCCAGGTCGGGGATCGGGTCAAGCAGAAGCAGGTGATCGGGTACGTCGGCACGACCGGACTCTCGACCGGTCCCCACGTCTGCTTCCGCGTGAAGCGCCATGGCGTCTACGTCGATCCGATGAAGATCGGCGGTCCGGCGGGCGAGCCCGTCGATGCGTCCCGTTTCGCGGTCTTCAGGTCGGTGCGGGACCAGCTGCTCGCGGATCTCGGCAACGGCCCCGTCGCTCTCGCCGACGAAGCGCTCTAGCGCGCACGCGCCCACCGCGCCCGCTGCGGAGGAAGCTCGCCCATGAGTCTCGAGGAACGATTGAAGGCGATTGCCGAAGGCGTCGTCGAACGCGAGCGACGTCACGCCGACGACATGGCCCACGCGGCGGCGAAGCTCGGCGAGCTGCGCACGACGGTCGCGTCGGCGATCGATGCCTTCAACGCGGCGGTGGCGAAGGACGTGCCGCAACTCTCGATCGACGTTTCCCCGGTTCGACTCGACGAGAAGCATCTCCACGCCCACGAGTTCGAGCTCGCGCGCGGCCGCCACCGCGCGCTCGTGATCGCCAAGAGCAAGTCCGAGTTCACGCTGGTCGGCCCCTTCCGAACCGGCAAGAGCGAGGGCCCCTGCCGGACCTTCCCGTTCGCCGCCGAGTCCGATCTCGAGGACGCCCTGGAGGATTTCCTCGAGCGCTTCCTCGAAGAGGCGACCACGCCCTGACGTCCGGGTTCGAGACGACCTTCCGCCCGAGTGCCTCGCTGCGTGCGGTGCTCGAGGGGGCGGCGATCCGGGTGGGCACGGAGAACCGGGCCAAGCTCGGCGCGGTGCGCGACGCGTTCGAAGGCTTTGCCGCCGAGGAGGCTCGCCTCGAGCTGGTGCCGGTCGGCGTCGAGAGCGACGTCCCGGAGCAGCCCATCGGCTGGGACGAGATCGTCTCCGGCGCGCGCAATCGGGCGCGGGCGGCGTTCGCTTCCGGCCCCTGCGGCCTCGCCGTAGGGATCGAGGACGGCCTCGCGCGTCTCGACGAGGGACCGTCCCATTCCAGCGACCCGAGCGAGGGCTTCTTCAACGTGGGCTGCGCCTGGATCACCGACGGGACCCGCGACGGCCACGGCTTCTCCTCGGGCTTCGCCTACCCCGCAGGCGCGCTCCTGCCGGCGGTTCGGGACCAGGCACCGATCGGGGACCTCTTCGATGACCACTGGTCGCAGCACCGGCCTCCGGAGGCCGACGTGGGCATCTCGTCGGGGGGGCCCTCCGGCCGCAGCGGCGGCAACATCGGCCGCCTCACGGGCGGACGTCTCGATCGTTCGGCCTACGGAGCCCAGGCGGTCGCCTGCGCGCTGATTCGCTTTCTGCACACAGATCTCTACGATTAGGCCCGCGCGCCTCTATGATTCGACGCGCCTCTCTCTGATGAGGTGCGCCGCCGCCCGTTCCGCCCCGCCTCCGAGCGGGCGACGAGGAGCCCCCCGACATGAACCCGCAGGACCAACCCGCCCTGGGTGTGGGTGACCTCCTGGCCTACTTCGACGCGGCCGAGACGCCGCGCGAAGATTGGGCCGTCGGCACGGAGCACGAGAAGGTCGGCGTCTACGCGGACACCGGCGACCGTGTGCCCTACGAGGGGCCCTACGGGATCGGTGCACTTCTCGACAAGATCCACGCCGCCGTGGGTTGGGAGCGCGTCGAAGAGCGCGGTCGTGTGATCGCCCTCCAGAAGGACGGCGCGAGCATCACCCTCGAGCCCGGCGGGCAGATCGAGCTCTCCGGGGCCCCGCTCGTCACGACGAAGCAGACCTGCGCCGAGTTCAATACCCACGTCGATCTCGTGAAGGAGCTCTCCGACGACTTCGGGATCGCCTGGCTCGGTCTCGGCATCGATCCCTTCCACGAGGTCGACGACATCCCCCACATGCCGAAGGCCCGCTACGACATCATGCGCAGCTACCTGCCGACCCGCGGCGGGCTGGCCCTCGACATGATGCACGCGACGGCGACGGTCCAGGCGAATTTCGACTACGCGAACGAAGCGGACATGATCGCGAAGATGCGCGCCGCGCTGCTCGCGACGCCGGTGATCTCGGCGCTCTTCGCGAACTCGTCGATCTCGGGGGGGCGCGAGAACGGCTACGCCTCGAAGCGGCTCGCGATCTGGCGCGACACCGACCCGGATCGCTGCGGCCTGATTCCCTGGGTCTTCGATCCGGACTTCGGCTACGAGCGTTACATGCAGTGGGCGCTCGACGTGCCGATGTTCTTCCTGATCCGGGACCACGCGTACCACGCCGCGAACGGGCTCTCCTTCCGGCAGTTCATGGAGCGCGGCTTCGAGGTGGAGGGTGAGATCCATCGGCCGACCGTGCGCGATTGGGACACGCACCTGACGACGCTCTTTCCGGACGTGCGACTCAAGCGGATCATCGAGGTGCGCGGCGCGGACACCGTCCCGCGTGCCCACATCTGCGCGTTGCCCGCGATCTGGAAGGGACTGCTCTACGATGCGGACGCGCTCGACGGCGTGCTCTCGCTGCTCTCGGACGTGTCGATGGAAGCGCTCGACGCGGGCCAGCTCGACGTGGCGAAGCGTGGACTCCGGGCGGAGATGGCTGGGCGCAAGGTGATCGATTTCGCGCGCGAGCTCGTGAAGCTCGCCGACGGTGGCCTCGGGCGGATCCACGCGGAAGGTTTCAGCGATGCCGACGAACGGGGCTTCCTCGATCCTCTGCACGAGCAGATCGAGAAGGGGAAGAGCCCGGGCGAGGAGATCGCGGAGCGTTGGAAGGAAGAGTGGAACGGCGATCGGCAGAAGCTGATCGCGGCCACCCGATACTAGGCTTTCGCCTGCGAGCGCTCGGCGAAGGGGCCCCCGATCGTGGCGGGTCGCCGGATTCGGGGCCCTGACTGACCCGTGAGCCGAAGCGCTACTTTTGATGGAACGATGAGCAAGACGGAACGACCGCGCATTCTGATCGTCGATGACGAGGAGGCGATCCTCGAGACGATGACGTTTACCTTCATGGATCTCTACGAGGTCCTGACGACGTCCGATCCGACGCAGGCGCTCGGGATCATGGAAGACAATTCGCCGATCGCCGTGGTGATCACGGATCAGCGCATGCCCGGTATGACCGGCGTCGAGCTTCTCCGCGAGGTCTACGAGCGCTATCCCGAGACGATCCGGATCATCCTCACCGGCTTCGCCGACTCCGAGGCGACGATCAAGGCGATCAACGACGGCCACATCTACGGCTACGTGAACAAGCCCTGGGAGCCGGACGAGCTGAAGGCGCTGGTGCGTCGGGCCGCGGAGCTCCACGCGCTCACCCTCGAGAATCGGCGGCTGGTCGAGGACCTCCGCGACGCGAATCTCTTCCTTGCGGCGGTCATGGATCGACTGCGAACCGGGGCGATCGCGATCGATGCCGAGGGCGTGGTTCGCGCCGTGAACCAGCCCGCCAAGGCCTTCATCGGGATCGAGAGCGACATCGTCGGCAAGACGATCGGCGACGTGATGGAGCGCGAGGATCTCGAGGAGCTCTCGGAGCGCGTGAAGACCCTCGCCGACGAGGCGGGCGGGACCTTCGAGGAGCTCGAGCTTCCGGTCGGACCGGGACATCGCATCCGCGTCTCGGTCAACTCCCTCACGAACGACGACGGCAGCCCGCTCGGACGCGTGATCCTCTTCAAGGAGATCTCCCACGAGCCGCTGACGCGGGATCTCGAGGAGATCGTCGGGCGTGTCTCCGAGACGAAGGCCGCGGGCGCCGGTCCCCTTCGCGAGGCCCTCGAGAAGGCGCTCTCGGAGCTCGCGGATCTCTGCGAGCGAGTCATGGGCGCGGGCGTCGAGAGCGCGAACATGTCCGAGCTCCGAGAACGTGTTTCGCGAACCCAGACCGCGATCGGCAACTGGCTCGACGTCGACGACACCCTGGCGGGTGACGCC